>CAJFPF010000037.1 GCA_904398655.1 uncultured Anaerotruncus sp.
CATGAGGAGCGTAGCTCAGGACTGATGGCGCCGTTTTTGTGCTCCCCGGTCGTGGCCGCCCTCAGGCCCTGCGGGGCGGAAAGGCCGAAACGGGAAGGCGGTTTGTTCTACGGAGAGGTTGGCGGGAACGGTGCGGTTTGCGCCCCCATGGCCGCCCTTAGGCTCTGCGGGGCGGAGAGGCCGAAACGGGCAGGCGGTTTGTTCTACGGAGAGGTTGGCGGGAACGGTGCGGTTTGCGCCCCCATGGCCGCCCTCAGGCCCTGCGTGGCGGAGAGGCCGGGGCGGGGAAGTTGTTTTTCTACGGAAAAGCTTCAGAAAATGGAACACCCCGCCGCGCTGCGTCCATCCGGACGCTCCGCGGCGGAATGTTTTGGTTCTCCGGCTGGTAGAAAAAATTTTCCGAAAGGGGTTGACAGGATAGTTAGCATATGCTAATATAGAGTCAAGTTAGCAATAGCTAATCACCAGACAGTCCCATTCTCCGTCAAAACAGAAAGGTTGGTGAGCCTATGCAGGACCGGTTGGAACATACTTTGGCGTTCCATTGTGCTCCCGCGATGGCGGGCATCAAACCCTCCAGCTTAGTCTGCTGCGACCGGAAACGGTATCCCAACCTGGAAAAACGCCTGCGGGCGCTGCAACGCCAGCTGGCCGCTTCGGATATCCGGCTGCGGCCGGTCTGCCGATGTGGCAGCCGGGTGCTGGTGCTGGTCTATTGCCAACAGGTGTTGGACACCCATCTGGCCCGCCCAGAGGTGAAATCCTTTCTGGAACAGGCGGGTTACCCCGTCCGGGGCACCGAGGAGATCCTACAACATCTGGAGCTGCGATTGCACCGCGCCCCAACATTCCCCCATGAAGCCGGCATCATTCTGGGATACCCCCAGGAGGATGTGGAAGGGTTCTGCCGCCACAAGGGTCAGAACTGCAAACTCAGCGGCTATTGGAAGGTTTACGGCGACGCAGACCGGGCCCGGGTGCTGTTTTCCCGCTACACCCAGTGCAGGGAAGTCTGTTGCGGCCTGCTGGAACAGGGGATGAGCCTCTGCCAGCTGTTCTGCGCCGCATGAACCACCATTTTTATCCAACTTTATTTAGGAGGTCAACTTTATGGGCAAACTTGCAGTAATCTATTGGAGCGGCACCGGCAACACCCAGTCGATGGCGGAGGCGGTTTTGGAGGGCGCGAAAGCGGCCGGCGCCGATGCCCAACTGTTTGAAGTGAACGAGATTGACGCCAACACTGCCGCCACCTATGACCAGTTGGCCTTGGGCTGTCCCGCAATGGGGGACGAAGTGCTGGAGGAGGGGGACTTTGAACCCTTCTTCACCGATCTGGAGGGCAAGCTCTCCGGCAAAAAGGTGGCCCTGTTCGGCTCCTACGGTTGGGGCGACGGAAAATGGATGCGGGATTGGCAGGACCGTTGTACCGCCGCTGGCGCCCAGTTGGTAGGCGGCGAAGGGGTCATGGCCAACGAAGCTCCTGATGAGGAAGCCCTCACCGCCTGCAAGGCCCTGGGCCAAGCTTTGGCCGGCTGATCCCTCCATCTTTTTATCCCAATTTTGGGCGATCCTTGGATCGCAAAACGCAGACGATCCATTGCAATACTCATTTTTCCTACCATGGGGAACCAGACATTCCCAAAATACCGCGCACAGCCGTCCGCAAACAGCGGCTGTGCGCATCCTCCTCAAATTCGCGGCCTTTTTGGCCGTTGATTCAACTGATTCCCCTGTCTGACCAGCAGGGTTTCAGCGGCGGAAAGCCCGCCGGCCATCTCTTTTTCCCAGGGAAATGGCCGGACCGCCGAATAGACGCAGACGATCCATTGCAATACTCATTTTTCCTACCATGGGGAAGGCGTTCCCAAAACACCGCGCACGGCCGTCCGCAAACAGCGGCCGTGCGCATCCTCCTGTCTGGGGGCCTTTTACGGCCGATGCCGCCGCAAAAGGCCCGGGACCAACTGGTCCCGGGCCTTTTCGATCCCCTTTATTCCAAGGGCTGGGCCTGCTGCCCTTGGATCAGATAGAGCCGCCACCCCTCCCTCTGAGGAAAGAGGCTCTCCAGGCGTTCCCGGGCATCCGGAAGTGCCTGGGGCTCCAGGCGCAGCGCCACTCCGCAGGAGGCGGAGATGCACCGGGGGACCGGCATCATCACCGCGCCCAGCTCCCGCAGCTCCCGGGCGGCCACCATGGCGCAGTGGGAGGAATCGAAGGCGGCCACCCCATAGGCGGTCAGAAGGGGACCACCTTTCCGGCCTTTTGGAGCTGCTCCAAAAGTTCATACATGTTGCTCACCCGGCCGGCCTGCAGCTGGCCGGTGAGCCCATAGTACTCCAGGCAGGTGCCGCACACCAACACCTGAACCCCCCGCTCCTCCAACTCCCGCAGATGGCCGGCCACCTGCGGGTCCAAGGTGGCCAGCTTGACGCCGCCGTTGAGGCAGAGCACCCACTGGGGAAGGTCCTCCGTCTGGGTCAGGGCATAAAAGAACATCCGGGCCAGGGTGCGTCCCAGCTCCGGGTCCCCCTCCCCCAACGTCTCCCGGGCCACCAACAGTGCCCAGTTTTTTGGCTGGACCGGGGTTTCGCAGATCTCTTCAGCATCCGCCCTTGGCGGTTGGACGTCCTCGGGGGCCCGGTGGAACTCCACAGAATAGGCCTCTCCACTCCCCTCCACCGTGGTGCGGAACCCCTGGCTGTCCGCCAGGCGTTGGAGGTTCTGCACTACCACAGCGTTGTCCACCTGGACCACAAAGGCGGTGGCGCCGGCGTCGATCTCCTTTTTGGCCATCACCACTGGAATGGGGCAGTTTTTCCCACGGGCATCGATCTCTTTTATCATAGAGGCAGGTCTCCTTTCCAAAGCTGGCCGATGGTCCCATTGTACCCCAGTTCCCGGGGAATTGCAACCTCCCTTTGAGGCTGGTATAATCTAAAAGGATAGGGGCACAGGCCCCGGGAAGGGGAGTTGCAGGATGAATGGTTGGGAACGGTTCTGGGGACATCTACGGACCATTAACCACCATAAATATTTGGTATTGCGGTATTGTTTCCGGCTGGGACTCTACCGGCAGGGGTTGTGCCACGACCTTTCAAAATATGCGCCGGTGGAGTTTTGGGCCGGAGTAACCTATTTCCAGGGGAATCGCAGCCCCAATGAGATGGAGCGGCAGGAGAAGGGCTACAGCGCCGCCTGGCTGCACCACAAAGGCCGCAACAAACACCATCTGGAGTACTGGCTGGACTACAACCCGGAACAGGGGTTCCAGATCTGTGGCATGGAGATGCCGCTACGCTATGTACTGGAGATGTTCTGCGACCGGATTGCCGCCAGCCGGACCTACCGCAAGCAGGCCTATCGAGACAGCGACCCCTGGGACTATTATATGCATTCCCGGGATCACTACCTCATCCACCCTAAAACCCAGGCGCTGTTGGAACAACTGCTCCAGATGCTCCGGGACCAGGGGGAGGAGGCCACCTTTGCCTATATCCGTCGGGAACTGCTGGGGAAAAGCCGCTAACGTCAGAGCGGGGCAGGCTCCGCGGCGCCCTTTGGGTTGTTTTTGCGGCAGCGCCGCTGCCCGCGAGCCCGCCTGCGGCGAATTCAAAAGTTTTCACCCGCCTTTTCCAAAGTAAAGTTTTCGTCCACCTTTTTCAAAAGGTGGCGGGTTCCAAGGGCGGCGCCCTTGGCCGCCATCCGCAGATGGC
>CAJFPF010000038.1 GCA_904398655.1 uncultured Anaerotruncus sp.
GAGCTTCCCCCAGCATGAGCTGGCGCTGAAGCTGTTCGCCTCCAACGAGACCATGACCGGCATGATGAGCTTTGTGGTGCCCGAGGACATGGAGAAGATCGACCAGTTCATGGAGAGCCTCCACTTTGCCCGCTATGCCACCACCCTGGGCGGCATCCACACCACCCTGAACCATCCGGTCACCTCCTCCCACAGCCATATGCCCGACGCCGACCGCCGGAAGATGGGCATCACCCCCGGCATGTTCCGCCTGTCTGTGGGCATCGAGGAGCCCGAGGATCTGATCAAAGACTTCTACCAGGCGCTGGAAGTGTTCGGCAAGTAATCCCCCACAAAGCCCGGTATTCAAAAATCCCCCGGGGCCCGCTGCCCCGGGGGATTTCCCTCTGATGGATCTGTTACTCTTCCTCCCGAAGGGCCTGTCCCGGCTCCTGGGGGAGGGACGCCTCCTCCGCGCTGTCCAATGGGCGCAGGAGGATTTGAAACTCATAGAGACAGTTGGTAAAATCCTGGAGACTGTCCTCATATTCGTCCGCCACCACCAGTTCCGGCCGCCCCTGGTCGGGCAGCTGGCCAAACAGCTTGCGCACCAGGGAGGCATCCCACTGGCCGATGAGCGGCCGGCCCTGGAAACACAGGTACTCCCCCGCCGGAATCTCCTGGAGGTTGGGGTGGGAAAAGCCAGGGTCGTTTTTTAAGTAGATGAAGTAATGGAGGGGCGCCCACTCCTGGCGCAGCAGCCGCTGCAGATCGGCCAGGTAGCCGTTTTGGCGCAAATAGATCGCTTTTTCAAAAGGGGGCTCCGCCTTCCTTTGGCGCAGCCGGATGGAGGCGGGCATCGGCTGGCCCTTCCTCTCGGGGCACTGCTCCTCCGGCGGGATCGGCTCCGAGAGGATATAACGGCGCCCGATGATCCGTTTATAGGGTACATTGGGGAACTGCTGGCGTTGGGGATAGCGGAAAAAGCTGATATACCAGCGCAGGGTATCGATGAGCTGCTGGGTCTTTTTCTGCTCCTCCTCCTTCTCCTGAAGCTGGCGCTCCAGATAGGGGAGCAGCGCCCGGCCGTGCCCGTCCGCGTAGGCAGCCTTGATCTCCCGCAGGGAGAGCCCCAGGCCCTGGAGGTAACGGATCCGGTCCAACAGGGAGAGCTGGATATAGGAGTAATAGCGGTAGCCGGTCTCGGGATTGGTGTAGGCCGGCTCCAGAAGGCCGATCTTGCTGTAGTGGCGCAGCGTCTGCACCGATACCCCCAGAACGGCCGCCGCCTCGCCAATGGAGTAGAGTGTTTCCTCCCGCTGGGGCGACATTCCCCATTCCCCCTTCCGTTTTTTGGTACGCTCCCCTTTATTATAGCACAAATCCCGGGGAGCGGGAAATGTGTTTTTGAAAAAAATCCCCCGTGCCGCCGGCCGGGGGTGGGCCTTTTTGTGCTAGAATATAGATGAGGTGAACGCCATGGCTGTCAACGTCGCAATCGATCCCGCGCTCAAGGAGCGCTACCCCCAGATCCGGCTGGGGTGCCTGGCCTATGAGGCCAAGGTGGAAAAGGAAAACCCCGCCCTCTGGGCGGAGATGGAATCCCGGGTGGTGCCCGAGACCCTGCAGCTGCTGGAGGAAAAGGGTCTGACGGGGCTGGAGGGGATCCGTTCCAGCCGGGAGGCCTATAAGGCGTTCGGCCGCAACCCCACCCGCTACCGGGTCTCCTCCGAGAGCCTCATCCGCCGCATCCGCCAGGGGCACCCCCTCTACCGGGTGAATACGGTGGTGGACGCCAACAACCTGATCTCGGTGGAAACCGCCATGTCCGCCGGCTCCTACGACCTGGACAGGCTCCAGGGCACTGTGACCCTGCGGGTGGGCCAGCCCGGCGAGGGGTATGAAGGGATCGGCAAGGACTATATCGACATGGAGAAGATGCTCCTGCTGTCCGACGGCCAGGGGCCGTTCGGCAGCCCCACCAGCGACTCCCACCGGGCGATGATCTCCCTGGACTCCACCCACATCCTCACCATCCTCTACTGCTTCTCTGACCAGATCGCGTTGGAGGCGGCTTTGGAGCGGGCAGCCGGCCAGTTGGAGCAGTATGCCGGGGCCCAGGGGGTCCAGCGGTGGGTTGTGACCGCCTGAGGGCGGTCCTGTTTGGGGAAAAAGGAGGGCTTTTGTTTGAACAGTAAAAAATCCTGTGCGCTCATCATGATCGGCGCCTCCCTCTGGGGCGGCATCGGCGTCTTTTTCAATATGCTCAGTGACGTGGGCTTCACCCAGATGCAGGTGGTGGCCATCCGGGTGGCCGCCGCGGCCATCGCGCTCACCCTCTACCTGCTGGTCACCGACCGCTCCAAGCTGCGGGTAAAGCTCCGGGACTGCTGGTGCTTTGTGGGCACCGGCATCGTCAGCCTGGTGTTTTTCAACTGGTGCTATTTCACCGCCATCCAGATGACCAGCCTGGCGGTGGCGGCGGTGCTGCTCTACACCTCCCCCATCTTTGTGATGCTCTTTTCGGCGGTGCTGTTCCATGAGAGCCTCACCCCCCGCAAGCTGGTGGCCCTGGCGGTGACATTTGTGGGATGCGTGTTTGTGGCCGGGGTGTTCGGCGGGGAGAACGCCTATTCCCCCCTGGGCATCTTCATCGGCATCTGTTCGGGGGTGGGCTACGCCCTCTACAGCATCTTCGGCCGGTTCGCCCTGGAGAAGGGGTATTCCTCGGTGACCATTTCGGAGTATACCTTCCTGTTCGCCACCATCAGCGCGGTGCCCCTCTCCCGCATCTGGGAGGCCGCCCCCCTGCTGGCCCAGGGCCAGACCCTCATTGGGGCGCTGGGGATCGGCGTACTCTGCTGTGTCTTCCCCTTCATCCTCTACACCCAGGGGCTCTCCGGGGTGGAGACCGGCAAGGCTGCCATCCTGGCCACCATGGAACCGGCGGTGGCCGCTGTACTCAGCTTTTTGCTCTACCACGAGTCCCTGCTGAACCTGAAAGGGGTGGGCATCCTGTTGATCTTTGCCTCGGTGGCCATGCTCAACCAGCCCGCCAAACAGAAGGACGCCTCCTGAGAGGCGCCCGCCGGAAAACTGCCGGGAGGCCGCAAAACATCCGTTTTGCGGCCTCCCTTTTTTGGATACGGTGAAGGCGTCTCCCTTCCCCCAGGTCGGTCATTGCAGCAGGGGCAACAGGTCCACCGTCCGGGCCTCCCCCTCCAACGCCGCCTCCAGCCAGAGCTCTGTGAACCCCTGGGGCGCCTGGAAGGTGTGGATCCCACCCGCCTGCCAGCTGTGGGCCTGGTTCTCCTCCTCCAAGGCATGGAAGCTCATGCCTCCCGCCTCCGTCTCCAGCCGTCCATAGACCCGCAGATCCCAGGCCGCCGGGTCCGGCCACTCCCAGGGGATCTGCAACCGGAGTGTCCCCTCCTCCCAAGAGAGGCTGGCCACCAGCTGGTCCACCGCCTCTTTGGCGGAGAGGGGGCCCTCCAAGGGGAGCCACGCCCCCTGGCTCTGCCGCCAGACCTGTCCGTCCCCCAGACCCAGGGCGTAATCGGCGCAGGAGACAGCGGGATCCCCCAGGGAGAGGGTGCTCACATACGCCCGCTGGCCCTCCACCCATTCCACCCGGCTCTGTTCAGTGTCCCAGGCGGCGCCCTGGGGAAGGCGTCCCATCCCGGCCAGGGCCTCCTCCAATGCGGCAGGGGCCTCTTGGGCGGTCAAAGCCTCCTCCAAAGGCTGGTCCGGTTCCAGGGTGAGGCCCTGGGCCATCCCCTCCAATTCCTCCCAGCTGAGGGCATCCGGGGCAAACCAGAGGTTCACATAGGCCAGCAGCCGGGCGTCATGGGCCAGGATCCCCAGGCACTGCTCCTCCGGGACCTGGACCGCGGACAACTCGGGATAGTCCTCCACCGGCTTATACACCGGGCGGCAGATGGCTGTTCCAGAGGCGGTCCCCCCATCCCGGACCGGGGTGTAATCCACATCCCAGCTGGCCAGGGAACCGATCATCAACGGGCTGTAGACCGAACGGTAGTTGTCGGTGTTGGGGTACCAGGCGTAGGTCCCATATCCCACGCCCCCCACCTGGCGCTCCCCGTCATAGAGAGCATATCCGCTTCCCGTTGCCCAGAAACGGGGGGTGGCGTCCCCCTCCTGGGGCAGGGGACGGGCCTCCCAGCCCTCCGGCAGCGGCAGAGTGAGGGTGAAAGCGGGGGTGCCCAGGCTGTCCGCTGGGAAGGGGAGGGCTGTTTGCCCCTCCTGGGCGGCGCTCTCCACCTCCTGGATGGCGGAGGAAGCCGGCTGGCTGGCGCTCTCCGCCGGCTGGCTGGCAGGAGCCGGCCCCTCCCCGCAGCCTCCCAGGCCCACCAGGGCCGCCAATACCAGTCCCATCCAACCTTTACCGCCCTTTTCCATAAAAAGCCACTCCCTCTGACAGTAGATGTTTCCCCCATTGTACAATGGGGGTGGGGGAGTGTCAACTCCCCCGCCGGCCGATGGAAAATTTCCCTGTCCAGCTGGCTTTCGGCCCCTATCTATGGTATCATGGAGGGGAAAGGGGCGATGGGCCATGTACTTCTCCTATGGCGAAACCGAGACCAGCTATCTGTCCGGCCGGGACCCCCGCCTGGGAGAGGTCATCCGCCAGGTGGGGCCGGTCCAGCGGGAGGTGGACCCCGACCTGTTCTCCTCCGTGGTCCACCACATTGTGGGCCAACAGATCTCCACCAAGGCCCAGGCCACCATTTGGGCCCGGATGCGCCAAGGGCTGGGGCAGGTGGACGCCGCCGCCCTATTGGCGGCCGGGCCTGAGCGGCTCCAGGGGTTCGGCATCACCTTCCGCAAGGCAGACTATCTGCTGGACTTTGCCCAGCGGGTGGCGGATGGGCATTTTGATCTGGAGGCGGTGGCCCACCAGCCCGACCAGGAGGCGATTGCCTCCCTCTGCGCCCTGCGGGGGGTGGGGGTTTGGACGGCGGAGATGATCCTGTTGTTCTGCCTCCAGCGGCCGGACGTCCTGAGCTTTGACGACCTGGCCATCCAGCGGGGGCTGCGGATGGTCTACCGCCACCGGTCGGTCAGCCGGGAGCTGTTTGAACGGTATCGCCGCCGCTACAGCCCCTATGGCAGCGTGGCCAGCCTCTACCTCTGGGCGGCGGCGGGGGGCGCGGTGCCGGGGCTCACCGATCCGGCCCCCAAAAAGAGGGCCGCGCCAAAACGGGCGGCCAAAAAAGGAGGATAAATGGGATGCAAGCTGTGGATGCCTATTCCTCCCCTCTGGGGAGGATCACCCTGGCCAGCGACGGCCAGGCGCTCACCGGGCTGTGGTTTGACGGCCAAAAATATTTCGGCGCCGGGCTGGGGGCGGACCCCAGCCATCAAGATCTGCCTGTCTTTCAGGAGGCGAAAGCTTGGTTGGACCGCTATTTTGCGGGGCAGGACCCCGGGGCGCTCCCCCCGCTGAACCCGTCGGGCACCCCCTTCCGGAAGCTGGTGTGGGAACTGCTCTGCCAGATCCCCTACGGCCATACGGTGACCTATGGGCAGCTGGCCGCCCAGATCGCCCAAAGGCAAGGGGTTGCCTCCATGTCCTCCCAGGCGGTGGGAGGCGCGGTGGGGCACAACCCCATCTCCATCCTGATCCCCTGCCACCGGGTGGTGGGCGCTTCGGGCAGCCTCACCGGCTATGCCGGCGGGGTGGAGAAAAAATTGGCCCTGCTGCGGCTGGAGGGGGCCCCGGTGGAGGGGTTCTCCATCCCGAAAAAGGGTACGGCCCTGTGAGGCCGGCCGCGGAGCGCCCGGAGGGGCGCAGCGCGGCCGGGGACAGAGGTACATAAATAGAGGGAGGGCAGCTGCCCTCCCTCTATTTATGTACCGGTCCGGTGGGGGCGGTATACATCCGCTCCCACCCGCCGTCGTCGTCCTGCACCAGGGTCAAAAATTCCCACCCGCACCGCTCATAGAAGTCGGTGTGATCGGTGACCAGGTAGAGGCGCGCCTCCCCCATGGCGGCCAGATCCTGCCGGATCTGGTCCAGCAGCGCCCGGGCCAGCCCCTGGCCCCGAAATCCAGGTTCCACATAGAGGGCACAGAGGTTGGGGCGCAGGTCCGGACGGCGGTGGAAGTCGTTTTCAATCACCCCCGCCCCGGCAATGGGGGCACCCGTCCCATCCAGCACCAGGTACCACTGGGGAACCCCCTGCTTTTGCGCCTGGCAGAGGCGGATGCTCTCCCGGTACTCCTCAACCGGGATCCCCCACTTTTGGGCAAACCAGTCGGCTGCCCGGCTTTGCAGCTCCGGATGATCCCGCAGGGGGAGCATCGGAAAAGGGCCCATGGTTCCACCTCCCAACCGGCCGGGGCTCACAGCCCCAGCCGATGCAAAAAGCGCATCTCGTTGCGGAAGGTGAGCCGCAGGTCGCTGCGGCTGCGGGGTTTGGCTTGGCTGAACGGCACCGCCACCCGGTTGATGCTGATGACCGAGGAGACGCCCGCCTCATAGATGGGCTCGATGCCATCCCCGATGTCCCCCACCACCGCCAGGACGGGGACATTTTTTCCCTGGGCGTGGCGGGCCACCCCCGCCACCACCTTCCCACGGAGGGTCTGGCCGTCCAGTTTGCCCTCGCCGGTGACCACCAGGTCGGCCCCCTCCAACAGGGCGTCAAAGCCGGTGGCCTCCAGGATGGTGTCGATCCCCATCTGGACCCGGCCGCCCAACAGGGCCATCAGCCCGAAGCCCAGGCCCCCGGCGGCTCCTGCGCCGGGGGTATCCCGCAGGTCCCGGCCCACCGCTTTGGCCGCCACATCCGCCAGGTGGGAGAGACCCCGATCCAGCCGCTCCACCATGGCCGGGTCCGCCCCCTTCTGGGGCCCAAAGATGGCGGAGGCGCCGTTGGGGCCACAGAGGGGGTTGTCGATGTCGCACATGGCCACCAGCTCCACCCCGGCAAGTTCCGGGGCAATGGCGGACAGGTCGATGGCGGCCAGCTGGTCCAGGGTGCCGCCGGTGGGCAGGTAGGCGGAGCCGTCTGCCCGCAAAAACCGCACCCCCAGGGCGGCGGCCGCGCCGCAGCCCCCGTCGTTGGTGGCGCTGCCCCCCAGGCCCACGATCACTCGCCGGGCGCCGGCCCGCACCGCCTCCAGGATCAACTGGCCCACCCCATAGGTAGTGGCCTCATCCGGGCGCAGCCGGTCCCCTGCCAGGGGCAGGCCGGCTGCGGCGGCCATCTCCACCACCGCCAATTCAGGGGTCAACCGGCCATAGAACCCCTCCACCTGCTGGTCGGGCAGGGGGCCGTGGCAGGGGGCGGGGACCTTTTGGCCCCCCATGGCGGCCAAAAACGCGTCCACGCTGCCCTCGCCCCCGTCCGCCACCGGGATGGAGACCACTTGGGCCTGGGGCCAGAGGGCCAACACCTCCTGGGAGAGGATCTGGCAGATCTCCTGGGAGGAGATGTTGCCCTTGAAGGAATCGGGAATTAGGATCACCTTGTTCATGCAGAAACTCCTTTTTATCTGTTTACGGAAGGGGAATACAGCCGGGGCACCCGCCCCCGGACACTACAGGTGATGGCGCTGGGCCCCAGCGGGGAGAGGGGACGGAACAGCCATTCGCAGGGGACATTGTCCTCCCCCCTGCCTCCCAGCAGAATGACCTCGTCCATGGCCTGGACCTGGGGGCAGTGGGTCACATCCACCATCATCATATCCATACAGACCCGGCCCACCACCGGGCAGACCTGGCCCCGGATCTTCACCCGGCCCAGCCCTCCGGACAGCAGCTTGAAGTAACCGTCCGCGTCCCCGGCGGTGATCACCGCCAGGCGCATGGGCTCCTGGACCTGGAAGGTGCGGTTATAGCTCACATACGCCCCCGGCTGGACCTGTTTGACCAGGGCCACCCGGGCTTTCCAGGTCATGGCGGGCACAAACGGGCGGCTCTCCGCCATGGCGGTGGCGGGCAGCAGCCCGTAGAGCACCGTCCCCACCCGGCACATGTCCATGGCGTAATCGGGCAGGTTCACGGTGCCCGGGGAGTTGCAGCAGTGGCGCAGGCCGGGGTCGATCCCCATCTCCCGCAGCCCCTGGCAGACCGCCGCGAACCGCTCATACTGCAGCCGGGTGAATTCCACATCCTCCTGGGCCAGGGAATAGGCGCTGGAGAAGTGGGTAAAAATCCCGGTGATCCGCAGCCCCGGCGTGCGGTAGGCCGCGGCCACCGCCTCCAGCTCCTGAGCTGGGTCCCCCACCCCGTAGAGGTAGCCGATCCGGGTCATGCCGGTGTCCACCGCCATGTGGCAGGGCACCTGGACCCCCGCCCGCTGGGCCTCCTGGCTCAACTGAGCCACATAGTCCGGGGAGACCAGCGCCTGGGTGACGTTCTGCTCCGCCAGGGTGGCGGCGAACTCCGGCGGGGTGAACCCCAAAATCAGGATCTCCCGGGTGATGCCCGCCCGGCGCAGCTCCAACGCCTCGGACAGGCAGGCCACCCCGATCCAGTCCTCCCGGGCGTCCGCCTCCAGGTAGTTTGCCACCGGCACCGCCCCATGGCCGTAGGCATCCGCCTTTAAAATATACATCAAACGGCTGCTGTTGGGAATCCCCTCCCGCAAAATCCGCCGGTTTTCCGCAATCGCCTCCAGGTCCACCTGGGCATAACATCTGCTGGTCGCCAAATCCATACAAGACGCCTCCTTTTTGGTGTCCGCTGTTGGAAAATGCCGGCCAACCACAGGGTGTTGGCCGGCATTCGCCAGAAATCAGAGTGAGGTTTTTTGGGGATCTTACTTGCACAGGGCCGCGATGGGCTCGTTGTTCTCGTCGTAGAGTTTGATGCCCTGTTTCTCCTCTTTGGTCCGCATGAGCCCAAATTGGATGGTGATGATGGTGACAATGGCCAGGATGAACATATAGTAGCCATGTCCCATGATGGTGAACGGGGACAGCTCGGTCAGGGTGATGCACAGCAGGATCTGGCCGCCGTGGGGGATCAAGCCCTGGACCACACAGGCGAAGATATCCAGCAGGGAGGCAACACGTTTGGGGGCGATGTTGTGCTCCGCAGCCATATCCCGAACCAGCGGGGCCGCCAGGATGATGGCGATGGTGTTGTTGCCCAGCGCCAGGTCGAACAGGGAGACCATGGCGGAGATCATATACTCGGCGCCCTTCCGGGTGTGTACCTTGCTGACCATCTTGGAGACCATCCAGTCGATACCGCCCAAGTCTCGAACGATACCGGACATACCACGCATCATCAGGGTCACGATGCAGATCTCGTACATGCCAGCCATACCGGAGACCATGCCTTGGGAGATACCCACGATGGTCAGGCTGCCAGTAACCAGGCCCACAACGCCGGCCACGGCGATGCCCGCCAGCAACAGGAAGAAGACGTTGACGCCGGTGAGGGCGAAGACCAGGATGAAGAGGTAGGGGATGACCTTGACGATGTCATACTCAAAGGTGCCGGAGATCTGGGCGTTGCCGGAGCCCACGAAGGTGAGCAGTACGCAGGTGATGATGGCGGAGATCAGGGCGATCAGGCCGTTCATCTTGAACTTATCCCGCATGTTGCACCCGGCACCGCGGGTGGCGGCGATGGTGGTGTCGGAGATCATGGACAGGTTGTCGCCGAACATGGCGCCGCCCAGAACCGCCGCGATGGCCACGCCCATATTGGCGTTGGCAGCCTCAGCAACCGCGACCGCGATGGGTCCAATGGCGGAGATGGTGCCCATGGAGGTGCCCATGGCGGTGGCCACGAAGGCGGAGATGATGAAGATGCCCACGAACACAAACTGGTGAGGCACCAGGCTCAGGCCCAGGTTAGCGGTGGACTCCACGCCGCCCATGGCGCTGGCCACGCCGGAGAAGCCGCCGGCCAGCAGGAAGATCACGATCATGATCATGGTGTCCGCGTTGGCCATGCCTTGGCAGTAGGCGTCCATCCGGTGCTCCAGGCTGCGCTCTTTGCCGCCCATCAGCAAGCAGACCAGCAGGCCAACCACCAGCGCGGCCACACGGGAGATCTGCTTAAACGAGTCGCCGCCATAGCCCAAAGCGGCAAACAGGATGCCGGCGCCCAGGTAGATGCCCAGGAAGATGATCAGGGGCAAAAAGGCACTCAGGCCGTATTGCTTCATCTGCTTGCTGTTATTGTTATTTGCCATAAATAGAATCGCTCCCTTTCCAGCTAAACTCTATCCTCTCTCTTTCGCTTTCCAAAGCTGCTCTTTTCAACACTTTCTGAAACAAATCCGGGGGGAGGGAACCCTCCCCCCGGAACCGGATACGGTGCTGGGATTAGATGGCCGCGAAAGCCTGCTCAAAGTCGTTGATCAGGTCGTTGGCGGACTCGAGGCCAACGGACAGGCGGATCAGGCCATCGGTGATGCCAGCGGCCAGGCGCTCCTCGGGGGAGACGCCCGCATGGGTCATGCTGGCGGGATGCTCGATCAGGGTGTCGGGGTCGCCCAGGGAAACCGCGATGGCGGGAATGGTCAGGTGGTTGAGGAGCTTCTTGCCAGCCTCAAAGCTGGACAGGCCCTTCACGTCGTCCTTCAGCTCGAAGGAGATCATGCCGCCGTACATGCCGTTCTCC
>CAJFPF010000039.1 GCA_904398655.1 uncultured Anaerotruncus sp.
GCGGCAGCTGACCCCCGATATGCTGGTGATCGCCGACGCGGTCAAGCCCTCGGCGGTGGCGGGCGTCATGGGTGGCGAATACAGCGGTATTATGGACGACACCAATATGGTGATCTTTGAATCCGCCTGCTTCAACGGTCCCTCTGTTCGGATTACAGCTAAAAAACTGGGGATGCGCACCGAGTCCTCCAGCCGGTTTGAAAAACAGCTGGACCCTGAAACCACCATCCCCGCTGTGGAGCGGGCCTGCCAGCTGGTGGAGCTTCTGGGCGCCGGAGAGGTAGTTGGGGGCATGATCGATGTAGACAACTCCAATCATGAGCCTCGCCGGATCCCCCTGGAGCCCGACTGGATCAACCAGTTCTTGGGGATCCAGGTTCCCGTGGAGGAAATGCGCCATATTTTGACCAAACTAGATTGCAAGTTTGATGGGGACGATGTGCTGCCTCCCAGCTTCCGTGGGGATTTGGAGCATAAGGCGGATATCGCCGAGGAGATTGCCCGGTTCTATGGCTACAACCGGATTCCCTCCACCGCCATCCGAGGGGTGGCAGACGGCCGCTACACTCCCAAACAACAGTTTGAACGTCTGGTCAACCAGGTACTTCTGGCTCAGGGGCTCTATGAAGTGGCCACCTACTCCTTCATCAGCCCCAAATATTATGATAAGATCCGTCTCCCTCAGGAGGATTGGCACCGCAACTGTGTGACCATCCTGAATCCCTTGGGTGAGGACACCAGCGTGATGCGCACCACCACCGTCCCCTCCATGTTGGAGGTGCTCTCCCGCAACTACAACAACCGCAACAAATCTGCCGCTCTCTATGAGATCGGATGTGTCTATCTGCCAGTGGAGGGGCAGGAACTGCCCGATGAGCGGCAGGTGGCCACCATCGGCATGTACGGGGAGGGGTACGACTTCTTCGCCCTGAAGGGGATCGTGGAAACCCTTCTCCGCCAGCTGCGTGTGGAGGGGGTATCCTTTACCGCTGCCCATGATCTACCCACCTATCATCCAGGCCGTTGTGCCCGTTTAACGATTGGGGAGGACACGCTTGGAGTGGTTGCCGAGGTACATCCTATTGTCTGCGAAAACTATCAGATCGGCACCCGGGCCTATGTTGCCTACCTCGATCTGCCCACCCTGTTCGCCCATGTGGCGCCGGAGAAAGGCTATCGTCCACTCCCTAAATTCCCGCCGGTTTCCCGGGACTTGGCACTGCTCTGCAATGAGGAGCTTCCGGTAGCTGAACTGGAAAAGGTGATCCGTGATGCAGTGGGCAACATTTTGGAGACCTTGACCCTCTTTGACGTCTACCGGGGTGCTCAGGTGGCTGAAGGCAAAAAGAGTGTGGCGTTCAGCCTGACCATGCGAGCCGCTGACCGTACCCTCACCGACGAGGAAGCGGACGCTGCCATCAAACGCGCCCTGAAGGCTTTGTCCAAACTGGGGGCTGAACTGCGCAGCTGATCTTTTCAACCCGAAAATGTAAAAACCCTCAGTGGCACATGACGTTTGCCATGTGCCGCTGAGGGTTTTTTAGGGCGACGGAATACCTCAAAGTTCTCCCCGCCAATCAACCGCAGAAGGGTGATCCAGCTGGCGTTGGAACGTTTCCTGGCAGGCCAGGTCATCCACTGCCACCATTTGCCAGGTGACCGTCCTCTGGGGAAGCCCTTCCCGCAGCTCCTCATAGCGGTATTCCATCAGATAGTCATTGGCGGGATTGAGCACATATTTGCAGCAAATCTCCTGGGCAGTCTCCCCCACCTCTGGGCGGTCCAGAGCTGAACCCCCATAATAGATCTCATAAAACCAGCGGCCGTCGGGCAACTCTGACCAGTTGAAGCGGCGGATCTCCCCCGGTAGGAATAACACCTGGGGGTGCAGGTAGACGCCCGCATCCACCGCTTCCTTCCATTCTCCCTCCTGATAGAGATAGTCCTGAGGTTCTTTTCCCCGGAAATTTTTCCGGAGCGCCGCCTTCGTGACCAGGGGACCGCTGGGTTGATTCTGGTCATAGTAGATCTGCATACAATCCTCCCCCCAGAGGTAGGAGTAAAATTGGATCAGCGCTGGGCTGCCTCCATTGTCCCAGTCCTCCACTGTATAGACGGCGCTGGTGGGCTCTTGCTCCAAAGCTACCGACAGAAATTTCAGCCGTGCGTCATAGATGTGGGTGTCCTGTTGCCCAAAGTTGGGGCCCAAGAGCAAGCCAACCCCCGCGGCCAACACTGCCAGCATCCCGCCCAAAGCGAGGATCTGGGCGGCGAGGTGCGCCGGCCTCTCCACCTCTTGAACATGGAGAGCGTGGTTGTGGGCACAGACCAGCAGTAGGTAGATCGCCAGCATCAGCAGCAGCGCCGCCGCCAATCCATCCCGCAGGCTCCACCCCAGGGCATAGGCCTCAATTCCGGCAAACGTCCCCCACAGGGCCAGACCCCCACCGATGGTCAGATTGGCCCCTAGGCGGGAGATGGACCCCAGCTTATGCTCCGGCACCCGCAGCAAGCCGTTCCACAGCTGCCAAAATTGCCCCACCGACATGGTGAGAAGAATGACTCCCCAAAGCCCCGGCGAAAGCAGACGCATCGGCTCCATCTGTTCCCAGCACCAGACCAATAGCAGCAAAAATAACAAAAGGCCGGCCGCATAGGTTTGATAGTGCAGGCGCTGACCCCGAAGCCGCAGCTCTTCAATGCGCTCATCCAGGTGGGTCTCCATGTAGCGGGTCTCGTCAAACAAGTTCCACTTCCAGCTCATTCTGTCCCCTCCTCACGCCAAAACAGCTCATCCAGGGTCTTGCCCAGTGCCCAACAGATCTGTAGGCAGAGGCGCAAGCTCGGATTATAGTCCCCTCGTTCGATCAGATGGACGGTCTGACGGGAGATTCCTATTCGTTCGGCCAGTGCCTCTTGGGAGAGGTCCAGCTGCACACGGGCCGCCTTGAGTTTCAAATTTTTGGCCATGCTTCTCCCTCCCTTTGTCCTATTATAAATTATAAATATTAAAAAGTCAATTATATATTACATTTTGCGATTTAAATGTTCCTTTCCACATAATTAGAATGCAAAACACATATACTAAAGCAATGGAATTTCCAGTGAAACACTTGCACGAGAGGGAAATTTGTTGTAAAATGGAGAAAAATGAGTTTGGAAGAGGTGATGTAATGCACGAGCCAACGATCTCTTTTTCTATCCATGAGGATAAAGAGCAACAGATGCGGGAGATCTTAACACAGGTCTATGATGCCCTACGCCAAAAGGGATACAACCCTATCAACCAAATCGTGGGTTACATCCTTTCTGAGGACCCCACCTACATTACCACCCATAACAATGCCCGCAGCTTGATCCGCAAGATCGACCGGGATGAGCTGCTGCAAACATTGGTCAAAAACTATTTGAACGAGTAAAATACGCCCGCTTTTGGCGGGCGTATTTTCTTGAGAAAGAGGAATTCGATGAAAACAGTTCTCATTACAGGCGCTTCCCAGGGGATTGGACGGGCCACCGCCCTGGCTTTTGCCCGGGCAGGTTACGCAGTGGCTGCCGGCTACCATACCAGCGCTTCCGAAGCTGCCCTTCTCTGCTCCCAACTCCGGGAATTGGGGGCGGACGCGGAAACCTTCCAGGCAGACATCTCCGACCGGATCCAGGTGGATGCGGCGATTTCCCGGATGACCGCCCGGTTCGGCCATATTGATGTACTGGTCAACAATGCGGGAATCGCCGCTCCTCAAAAGCTCTTGGGGGATTTCTCAGAACAGGAGTGGGAGCGGCTGTTGGCGGTAAATGTCACCGGTTTGTTCCACACCTGCAAAGCGGTCATTCCCCAGATGATCGCCCGCAAAAGCGGCAGGATCATCAACCTCTCCTCTATCTGGGGGATCTGCGGAGGCTCCTGCGAGGTTCCCTACTCCGCCACCAAAGCTGCCATTATCGGTTTCACCAAGGCGTTGGCCAAGGAGCTGGGCCCCAGCGGCATCACCGTCAACTGCGTAGCGCCCGGGGTGATCGATACCCGGATGAACGCCCATCTCCCCACCCAAGCCTTAGGGGCGCTTGCTGAGGAGACTCCGCTGGGGCGACTGGGAACACCGGAGGAGGTGGCCTCCTGCATCCTATTCTTGGCGGGGGAAGAGGGCTCTTTTCTCACTGGCCAAGTCATCAGCCCCAACGGAGGGCTGGTAATCTAGCGATGATGGAGCAAGACCCGCACCGTTTTCGTGGTGCGGGTCTTGCTTTGTCAAAAAGAATCCTGGGAAGGGAATCCTTTTTTACTGGGAAATTTGGGCGTTCTGCCGGTCCTTTGCCCGGATCTCTGTCCGGCGGATTTTGCCGGAGATGGTCTTGGGCAGTTCAGCGACGAACTCCACAATCCGAGGATATTTGTAGGGGGCTGTCTGCTTTTTCACAAATGTCTGCAATTCCTTTTTCAGTTCCTCGGAGGGCTGATAACTACTGGTGAGCACAATGGTGGCCTTGACCACGATACCGCGCACCGGATCGGGAGCGCCGGTCACCGCGCACTCCAATACTGCGGGATGCTCCATCAGGACGCTTTCGATCTCAAAAGGCCCGATCCGATAGCCGGAGGATTTGATTACATCATCCGTTCTCCCCACATACCACAGATAGCCGTCCTCATCCCGCCAAGCGGTGTCCCCGGTGTGGTAATAGCCGTCATGCCAAGCGGCGCTGGTGGCCTCCGGATTCTGATAGTAGCCGTTGAAGAGACCCGCATGGGGCTTTTCCGTGTTGATGACAATTTCCCCAGTGGCGCCGGTGGGCACGTCATTGCCATCCTCATCCACCAGATGGATGTCATAGAGTGGGCTGGGCTTGCCCATGGAACCCGGCTTTGGCATCATTCCCACCAGGTTGCCCACCTGCATGACAGTCTCGGTCTGCCCATAGGACTCCATCAATCTGAGGCCGGTGTATTCATACCAACGGTTGTAGACCTCGGGATTCAGCGCTTCACCGGCAGTGGTGGAATAGCGCAGAGAGGAGAGGTTGTAGCCCTCCATCCCCTCCTTGATAAAAAAGCGGTAGATGGTGGGAGGGGCGCAGAAGGTGGTCACCTTATATTTTTCCATCATATGCAATAGATCGCCGGGGACAAATTTATCAAAGTCATAGACGAAGATGGAAGCGCAGGCCAGCCATTGGCCGTATAGTTTTCCCCAAACCGCCTTCATCCAACCAGTTTCCGAGACAGTCAGGTGCAGATCTCCCTCATGAACGTTGTGCCAATACCGGGCGGTGATGATGTGAGCCAGCGGATAGGCCATGTTGTGCACCGCCATCTTGGGCATCCCAGTGGTACCAGAGGTAAAGTAGAGAAGCATGGGGTCATCCTTGGAGGTGGGGATCCGTTCCCAATTCCCATCGAACTTTTTCATCTCCTCGGCGTAGTCCAACCAGCCCTCCCGATGGCCGCGGACGATGAACTTCGTTTTGATGTGGGGATACTCTTTGATCGCCTCATCCACATATTCGGGAACCTGGCAGCGTTCACCAGAGCAGACACAAGCGGTGACGCCAGCGGCTTTGAACCGATAGACCAAATCGTGGGTGGTAAGCAGATTGGTTGCAGGTACGCCCACCGCGCCGATCTTGTGGAGAGCCAGGACAGTGAACCAAAACTCATAATGGCGCTTTAGGACCAGCAGCACCATGTCCCCCTTTTTGATGCCATGGGCGGTGAGCATCTGAGCGCAGCAGTCGGAGTAATGCTTCATCTCTCCAAAGGTGAATATCCGTTCCTCCCCATCCACATTGCACCAGACCATAGCCCGGCGGTTGGGATCCAGACGGGCGATCTCATCCACCACATCATAGGCAAAATTGAAATTATCCGCTGGCAGGGGCTCAAAATAGTTGAGTACCCCATTTTCGTCAAAGCCTTCCTTGCAGAAGCGCTGGTAAAAATTTTCCATCTCCATCAGTCCGCAACCTCCTTGCTGTCCCCTTTGATCACAATTGCCAAAAATACACAGTCCTCACCGCCGGTGGCAATCATGCCATGGGCGTGGCCGGAATCATAGTAGATGGCATCCCCCGGCCCCAAATATTCAGTGTGGCTCTCCATCTGCACCTTCAGCTGACCGGAGAGAATGAAGTCAAACTCCTGGCCATCATGTTGGGAGAGGTGGATGGGTTGGGTCTGTTCCTCCTCATGGTAGGGAGCGGTGACCAAAAACGGCTCCGCAATCTTGCCAGAAAACCGATAAGCCATATGGTTATAGGTAAACCCCTTCCGGCGGTTGATTTTGAGCCCCTCCCCTTTCCGAACAATCGAGTAAAAGGAGAGATGGGGGGCCTCCCCGGTCAGCAGTTCCACAATGTCCATACCGAATGCCTTGGCGCAGTTGTAGAGGAAGGTGAAGGAGAAGTCGTTCTCCCCCGACTCATTTTTCAAGTACTCTTCCGCGGACAGGCCGGTCTGTTGGGCCATTTCCGCCACCGGGATCTCTAAAATTTCCCGCATCGTTTGAATTCTCTGGGCAATCTCCTGCAATTTTTCACCTTGCATCTCAGCTGACCTCCTACTACAAAATCAATTCCTGAAAGACAGACAACAAAAAAGGCCCGTCCCTCAAATTTGAGGGACGGGCCTGTACATACAAACCCGCGGTACCACCCGCATTGCGCTAAAAAAGCGCCACTCAACAGGACTCCAACAAGCCCCTGGCCTTTAACGCTGCCCAGCGGAGGAACCTATCGGCAAAAGCCGTTCGGCTCTCAACTCGAGGGTGATTTGCAGAAAACCTTACGCCGCCGATTTTCACCAACCATCGGCTCTCTGTGGACGTAACACCGTCTCTGCCGTCCCTGTCACTGTCTTTTGGAAGTATGGAAGTATTTTAACCCATGGAACTTTATTTGTCAAGGGAAATTTCCAAAAAACTTCTTCCCACAGTTTCACAGATAGTCCAGCAGCTCCAGAGGGCGTTGGAGAAGGGCATCCGCACCGTTTTCCAGAAGTTCCGGCGCATCCCGAAATCCCCACAGGGCGCCCAGGGCAAAGAGGCCGCCATTACGGGCGGTCTGCATATCCACCCCTGAATCCCCCAGATAAAGGCCCTCCTGCGGCTCCACGCCCAACTCCTGGAGAACCTGCCGGGGCAGCATGGGGTCGGGTTTGATGGGCAAACCTTCCCGCTGGCCATGCACCACCTGGAAAAAGCCGGGGAACCACCGGTTGCAGAGGGCTCGGGTAAAGGGATCCGGCTTATTGGAGAGAACGGCCAGCCTCACGCCTCTTGTCCGCAGGTTCTCCAAAAGCTCCTGGATTTCTGGGTAAGGGCGGGTACACTCCTCCTTATGCGCCTGATAATAGGCATTAAATTCATCCTTGAAAACAGCCACCAATGCAGGGTCCTCCCTTTGCGGGGCGGGCAAAATCCGTTCCACCAACTTGAGCACCCCATTTCCCACAAAATGGCGGTAGCGGTCCACCGGATAGGTGGGATAGCCATGAGTGGATAACAAGTGGTTTCCAGCATTGGCCAAATCTTCCAAAGTATTGAGCAGGGTGCCATCCAGATCGAACAGAACCGCTTTTTTCATTTCCCCGCGCCCTTCCGATCCGCCTTCTCTTGGAAGCGGACAGCATCCACTAAGAACCGACTGTGGGTTCCATGGCCCACACACCCGCAGGCATCCTTTGCCTCCACATCAAAGTCCACCCTCCGGCCCTCTACACCGGTGATGGTGGCGGTGACAAAGACCTCCATCCCACAGGGGGTCGGGGCGATGTGTTCAATATTCAAAGCGGTCCCCACTGAGGTCTGTCCCTGCTCCAGATAGGGCTCCAAGGCACCGCAGGCCGCCCGCTCCATCGCCGCCACCATGGCCGGAGTGGCAAACACCCGTAACAGGCCGCTTCCTACATTGGAGGCCAGTTTATCCTCTGTCACTGTCAGTTGATAGGTATATGATTTCCCAATCACGGGAATCCCTCCTCTCTTTTTCCAGTTCAGTATATCATATGGCAGTAAAAAAGCAAACCTGATTTTTCAGGTTTGCTTTTAGGTTTTATGCTCGTTTGCCTTCTTTCGTCTACTGGAAAACGAATTGGTCATTTTTCCAGGCACAGGTGATTTTATCCCCCGGTTTCACCGTCCCCTGTAGCAGTTCATCCGCCAACCGGTCCTCAATGCGGGACTGGATTGCGCGCCGCAGAGGACGCGCCCCATAGAGAGGGTCAAAGCCGTCGCTGGAAATCCGCTCGGTGGCCGACTCATCAAAGCTGATTTCAATGGAGAGCCCCTCCAACCGGGTCTTTAGGCTCTCCAACATATTTTCCGCAATCTTCCGCACCTCCGGACGGGAGAGTTTTTGGAAGACGATCATCTCATCGATGCGGTTCAGGAGTTCCGGTTTAAAGCACCGTTTCAGTTCACTTAAAACCGTCTTCCTGATCCGCTCCTGCTGGGCCTCCCCCTCCGTATCAGCGGAAAATCCCAACTGTCCCTGCTCGCAGATCTGGCGTGCACCAATGTTCGAGGTCATGATGATAATCGTATTTTGGAAGCTCACCCGCCTTCCTTGGGAATCTGTGAGGGCCCCGTCCTCCAATACCTGGAGCAACAGGTTGAAGAAATCCGGGTGGGCCTTTTCAATTTCATCTAAAAGGAGCACTGCATAGGGGCGCCGGCGCACCTGCTCGGTGAGCTGTCCCCCCTCTTCATAGCCCACATAGCCAGGAGGCGCTCCCACCAACTTTGCGACTGCATGCCGCTCCATATACTCCGACATGTCCAGGCGGATCAGAGCGTGGGGGTCCCCAAAGAGGCAGTGGGCCAACGCCTTGGAAAGCTCCGTTTTTCCCACTCCAGTGGGTCCCAGAAAGAGAAAGGAGCCCAAGGGCCTATTGGGGTCCTGCAGGCCCACACGGGAACGCCGGATGGCGGCGGCCACTGCGTGTACGGCCTGATCCTGCCCCACAATCTGCCGGTGCAGATCCTCCTCCAGGTGCAGCAACCGTTCGCTTTGGGCCTCAGTCAGTCGAGTGACGTCGATTCCTGTGATATCCGACACCAATTGGGCAATCTCCTCCGCATCCAGCACCGGCAGGGCGGGGGCCCCCTCCTCCCATTCCTCCCGAGCGGTCTTCAGCTGGACCAAAAGGCCATTTTCCCGCTCACGGATCTGAGCCGCAAAGGCAAAGTCCTGGGCCACGATGGCGGTGGTCTTCTCCTCCTTGAGGCTCTCCAATTTCTCCTCCAGATCCCGCAGGGCCTCTGAGGACTCTGTCTGGCGCATCCGCAATCTGGCGCCGGCCTCGTCGATCAGATCAATGGCCTTGTCCGGAAGTTTTCGGTCGGTCAAATAGCGGACGGAAAGGCGGACGGCTGCTTCCAGTGCCCCGTCGGTGATATGCAGTTCATGATAGGATTCATACCGCTCCCGCAATCCCTTTAAAATCGCAATACAGGTCTCTTCCGAAGGCTCTTCCACTAGCACACTTTGGAAACGGCGTTCCAGGGCACTGTCCTTTTCAATAAATTTTCGATACTCCTCCACTGTGGTGGCGCCAATTAGTTGAAATTCCCCTCGTGCCAGTTGTGGTTTTAAGATGTTAGCCGCATCCACAGCCCCTTCTGCCGCCCCTGTGCCAATGATGGTGTGCAGCTCGTCAATAAAGACAATGATGTTTCCAGCGGAGATCACCTCTTCAATGGTGTTTTTGATCCGCTCTTCGAAATCCCCTCGATATTTGGTGCCTGCCACCATATTGGTCAGATTCAACTCCACCAAGCGTTTCCCCCGCAGCTTCTCCGGCACCTCTTGGTCGGCAATTCTCTGGGCAATTGCCTCTGCAACCGCGGTCTTCCCCACCCCAGCCTCCCCAATGAGACAGGGATTGTTTTTGGTACGTCGGGTGAGAATTTGGAGTACCCGTTCCACTTCACGGTCCCGTCCAATTACCGGGTCCAATTTGCCCTGGCGGGCCATCTCCGTAAGATCTCTACTGTATCGGTCCACCAAGGGAGTTCGCTGAGGATAGCGGCCTCGGGAAGGAACCTTCTTTGTACCGATCAATTCCGCGCCTGTCCCCTGGGAAAACTCCCCAATTTGCCGCGCCAGTTGCTCTGGATCCACCGACATCTGGCGAAGGAAACGAACCCCATAGCTCTCCTGTTCTTTGAGCAGGTTGGAAAGGATCTGCTCGGTACCCGCCAGGGATATCCCATTCATTCGGGACTGAATCAGAGAAAGTTCCAAAATCCTGCGGCATCTGGGGGTGATGTCCGATGGGCTCAAAACCGACCGGACACCCTTCCCCACCGTTTTTACCAGCAGCTCCCGTAGCCGTTCGGCGGTTACATCGTATTTTTGTAATACAGCATAGGCAATCCCGCTTCCCTCCACCAAGAGTCCCAAAAGTAGGTGCTCACTGCCGATATAGGTATGCCCCAGCGCGGATGCCTCCTCAATGGCACAATTGATGGCAAGATTTGCTTTCGCTGTAAAGCCGTTGAATTTGAACAAATGAATCCCCCCGAATTATCTCTATGCAGCCGCCCCACAGATTACCACGGAGGACCGGCTGTTCTGGCCTGTAACCAGATTCCATGTCCCATCATATTGATAATATTGTCAGATGCTTCGGAAGATATTCTTTCCCCGAGAAATGTCCGGAACCGAAGCTTCCCGACTGACATAGTATATCCTGAATCCAATTTTAGGAGGTCATTTTACATGGGATGCAACAACAATTTTGGCGGCAACTATTTCTGGATTATCATTCTCATTATCATCATCCTTGGTTGGGGCGGCGGATTCGGGGGCTGCGGCTGTAACAACTATGTCTCCGACTGTGGCAACAACGACTGCGGCTGCTGCTAAAATCCCAAAAAACAACCCCCGGATGCTTGGCATCCGGGGGTTGTTTTTTGAAGATTTACGGTGTTTTTGTCCCGTTCAAAGAGTCATAGAGCGCCTTCTCCCGACGGCGGCGATAGGCCCGAGTGACATTGATGCCAATGGAGGCCAAAATGGCCAAAACCATTAAAATCGGGATAAGCCACCGATTGTACTCCTCATCGGAGGAGAGCAGGTCGGTCCAAGCCCGGTCAACCGCCAGATTCATCTCATCGGAAAGGTTGATCCAAGCCTCTGTTTTTTCAATCACCTCATCAGGCGGATAGGCGAGCGGATTTTCGGTCACCTCTGGGGGCAGCAATTCCAAAGCAGCTGTATTGGGCGAAGAGTAGCCGATGTATTCAATGTTGGCCGCGGCCACCTCCGGCTCCATTAAGAAATTCATAAACATCTCCGCGCATTCCTGCTCTTTGCTGCAGGTGGGAATCACCACATAGTCGATGAACCGGTTTGTCCCCTCCTCTGGGAAAAAGTAGGACAGGTCGGGATTATCCGCCATCATAGTGAGGGCATCTCCGGCATAGTAGGGCGCGATGGAGGCCTCTCCGCCAATCATTTTGTCAAAGATTTCGTCCATGACATAGGCCTGGGTCAAAGGCTTTTGATCCTTTAGAGATTCCAGCGCCTCATCCAGCTGCTCCTGATTCTCCGGATTCATAGGATACCCCAGCCGCTTAAGAGCGATACCAAAGGTATCCCGAGAGTTGCCGATCATGAGGATCTCACCCATGTATTTTTCATTCCACAAAAGATCCCAAGATCCCAAATCCATCTCATCCACCATGGTGGTATTGTAGATCATCACCACAGTGCCCCAGGTATAGGGGACGGAATAGAGGTTTTCCGGATCCGAGGCAGTATTCCGGAAGCTCTCATCGATATATTTATAGTTGGGGAGGTTGTCAAAGTTTAACGGATTGAGCATCCCCTCCTGGATCATCCGGGACACCATATAGTCGCTGGGAAACAGCAGATCATAGCTGGCTCCGCCATTGCGCAGGCGAGCATAGACCTCTTCATTGGTGGAAAATGTGGTATAGTTGACCTTAATACCCGTGAGATCCTCAAACTCCTGGATGACATCCATGCCGCCGTCCCCGCCGTCGGAGATATACTCCCCCCAGTTGTGGACATTGATGCTCTTCCCCTGTCCCTTGAATCGGGTGTAATAATCAGGATCCTCCACAGTTACCTGAGCAGAGACGGGCAGCGCCATGGTCCCCACCATTGCCAGGGCAACAGCGGCTATCGCAAACAATTTCTTCATGCGCGTGCCCTCGCTTTCATTCTGCTTTCCCGCTCCTTGTGGGCGTCATGAATGTTCACCGCCAACAGCACCACTAACACCACCACAAAGATGATGGCGGACAGAGCGTTGATCTCTGGGCTCACCTTCCGGCGAGTCATGGAGTAGATGGTGATGGGGAGGGTTTGGGAGGTGGGTCCAGAGACAAAGTAGCTGATAATAAAATCATCCAAAGAATAGGTAAATGACATCAGGAACCCAGAGATGATGCCCGGCAGAATCTCTGGGACCACCACTTTGAAGAACGCCTGCCTGGGATTACATCCCAAGTCTTGCGCCGCTTCATAAAGGGAGGTGTCCATCTGGCGGAGTTTTGGCATCACATTTAAGATGACATAGGGCACATTGAATGTAATATGCGCCAAAACCAGCGTCACAAAACCGAATTCCACCGCTACACCCATCGACTTAATCCAGACGAACAACAGCATCAAGCTGACGCCCACGACAATCTCCGGGTTGATAATGGGCATATAGGTGATGTTCATCACCAAATTGCGCTGCCACCGCTTCATGTTGACAATTCCAATTGCCGCCAAAGTTCCCAGAAGAGTGGCAATCACGGAGGACACCACCGCAATCACCAATGTATTCATCAGCGACTGAAGGATTGTTTCATTGTGAAACAACTGCCGATACCAATCCAGGGTGAACCCCGTCCAAGCACCCCGGGATTTGGACTGGTTAAAGGAGAAGACGATCAGGACAATGATGGGGGCGTAGAGAAAGGTCATTACGACACCCACATAGGATTTGGAAAGCCATTTCATTTCAGCAGCTCTCCCTTCTCTTCATCGCCAAACTGGTTGGTAATACTCATGCAGAGCAAAATCAACACCATCAGCACCAGAGAGATCGCCGCACCCAGATTGGGATTATAGGCATTCCCTAAAAATTGCAGTTCGATTAAATCTCCCACTAGTAGATTGCCACCGCCGCCCAACATCCGGGAAATAATGAAGGTGGAAACCGAGGGGATAAAAACCATGATAATTCCAGAAGAAATCCCAGGAATTGTTAAGGGAATCAGTACCTTTGTAAGGATTTTTTTCGTGTTGCAGCCCAGATCCTGAGCCGCCTCAATGAGCGAATTGGGAATCTTTGTCATTACCGAATAGAGCGGCAGGATCATAAATGGTAGATAGTTATAGATCATGCCCAACACCACTGCTCCCTGGGTGTTGATCATCTCCAAAGGCCCAATCCCAAAATTGGACAAAAAGCGGTTAATCAAACCATTTTTCTCCAAAATGGTCATCCAGGCATAGGTTCGCAGCAAAAAGTTCATCCACATAGGCAGCATGATCAACATAATCATGGTGCGCTGCCCGTTGCCTGAACGTCTTGAGATGATAAAAGCCAAAGGATATGCAATGAATAGGCAGATCACGGTAGCAATCAAAGCCAGCCAGATCGACCGCATCAGTACTGCTGTATACTCCCCTACCTGGGAAATATAGGAGATGGTAAATTGTCCTTCCGGCGTAGTGACTGCATAATAGGCCACCAAAACCAAGGGGACAACGATGAAGATTACCATCCAAATGAGATATGGAACCGCAGCGCTCTTGGATTTCATCCTTCCACCTCCATCTTATGCATGATGTGGATATCGAAAGGACGAACCTCCATTCCCACGAACGTCCCCGGCTCTTCGCAAGCGGTGGAATGAACCATCCATTTGTAGCCGTGGGCGTCCACGATCATTTCATAGTGGACACCTTTAAAGATGACCGACTCCACCACGCCCGTGAGGGGGGCCGTCTTGGCATCCACAATCTTCAAATCCTCTGGACGGATGACCACATCCACCCGCTCCAGGGAACCAAACCCTTTGTCCACACATTCAAACTTCCGGCCGGCAAACTCCACCAAGAAGTCCTCATACATCACGCCGTCCACAATGTTGCTCTCTCCGATGAAATCCGCCACGAACGCATTTTTCGGTTCATTATAGATGTCCTGAGGGGTACCTACTTGCAGGATATCCCCATCATTCATCACCACCACGGTGTCAGACATGGTCAAGGCTTCTTCCTGGTCGTGGGTGACATAGACAAATGTGATTTCCAAGGACTGCTGCATCCGTTTCAATTCGATCTGCATCTCTTTGCGCAGCTTCAAGTCCAAAGCGCCCAAAGGTTCATCCAAAAGCAATACTCGAGGACGGTTCACCAGGGCCCGGGCAATGGCCACCCGCTGCTGTTGACCTCCAGAGAGCTGATCGATGTTGCGATGCTCGAAGCCGGAGAGGTTGACCAGCTCTAGCATCTCCTGTACCCGCTGCCGTCTTTCATGTTCTGGAAGTTTTTGGAGTTTTAGACCGAACTCCACGTTTTCAAAGACATTCAAATGCGGAAATAAAGCATATCTTTGAAAGACGGTGTTCACGTGGCGCTTATGGGGCGGCAGGTCGTTGATCCGTACCCCGTCAAAAAAAACGTCACCGCTCTTGGGTGTGATAAAACCACCAATTGTCCGCAGTGTGGTGGTCTTTCCACAGCCGGACGGCCCAAGAAGAGTAACGAATTCTTTGTCCCGGATATCCAAATCCAAACCCGTTAGAATTGGATCTCCATCGAAGTCCACTGAGATGTTGCGCAAGCTGACAATGTTTTCTTCTTTCATTTATGCATCCCCCTTTGCGGTATTTTGGCCGTCTTTACGGCCCCCGACGTCTTCTTACCGCTCCCGCAAAAGGTTTTTCTAATCGCAACAGGCAAAAGCCTGCCCGTATATTAGGCGGCAGATTGGCGTCGAATTTTTGCAGATGCAAAAACTGCATTACCAAATATATCATATTAGCAAGAAATGTCAAGGTATTTTTCATGATTTTTCCCGCTTTTTACGCATTTTCTTTTAGATTTTCAGATTTTTATTTTTTATTTCTGGTTTTCTCTAAATCTCTATAAAATTCTCAATTTTTCTTGAAATCCTACTTGTAGATTTCCATGTTTTGCGAGGCAAAAAAAATTTAATAAATTCTCCATCACCCTCTTGATTTCTCTTTCAAAATATGGTAATATAATTAAGCTTTCGTTAGAGAGATCCGGATGTGGCGCAGTTTGGTAGCGCGCTACCTTGGGGTGGTAGAGGCCGTGGGTTCAAGTCCCGCCATTCGGACCATGCGGAGTGTCCTTATGGGATCTGAGCATCCTGAAAAGGGCACTCCGCATTTTTTATTGTCAAAATTGGGGCAACGCCGTTTTCGTCGAACAGCAGCCGATCCCGGATGCACAGGAGCTTTACCTTGTGCCAGGTAAGCAGGTCAATGTAGCTTTGGGTCATTCCCCACTCCCGGCCTATCCGGGTCAAATTATGGACTAACACCACATCTACCTTACCAGCGACCACGGCCTCGGTCACTTTCTGGAGCGCCGGGCGGTCTAATGTGAGCCCGCTGCCGTATTCGTCCGCAGCGCCGATGATGGTATATCCC
>CAJFPF010000040.1 GCA_904398655.1 uncultured Anaerotruncus sp.
GGGGGAGCCGATGGGGCCCATGCAGTAGGGGAGCACATACATGGTGCGGCCTTTCATGGCGCCGTCATACAGCTTGCGCAGCCGGTCATACATGACCACGGGGTCCTCCCAGTTGTTGGTGGGGCCGGCATCCTCCTGCTTGCGGGAGCAGATGTAGGTGCGCCCTTCCACGCGGGCGACGTCGTTGACGGCGGTGCGGTGGAGCAGACAGCCGGGCAGCTTCTCCGGGTTCAGGGCCTCCATCTCGCCGGTGGCCAGCGCTTGATCCCGCAGCTCTTTGAGCTGGGCTTCGCTGCCGTCAATCCAGACCACCTTGTCGGGTTTGACCAGGGCTTTCATTTCCTCCACCCAATCGAGGACTTGTTTGTTGGTCGTCATGCGCGTACTCCTCCCATTTATTGATGAAAATCTCTGTGGATACAAGGGGATATTTTTCGGGAAAATGCAAGAGATCAGATGAATTCTTGCATTTTTCGCCTTCCAGTACTATTATAGCGGCCCAAATTTGAAATTGCAAGAGGGAGTTTAAAACTTTCTGTTAAATTTTCGTCAAACTTTTGGCAAATTTTCCGCCCCACTCTGGGCAACCTGGACAATCCCTGTCAAAGGGGACTGGCGGGGTGGGGTAAACGCCTCCTCCATCTCCATGGAGGCTGCTGCATTCAGGTCCATCCCTGCCGGCTGGTAGGCCAACCATTCATAGTATGCCTGGGCGCCAATCATGGCTCCATTGTCCCCGCAGAGGGAGAGGGGAGGCAGGTAGAGCCCCCAGCCGTGGCGGGCGCACATCCCCTCCAAGCTGGCGCGCAGGCCGCTGTTGGCGCATACCCCGCCTGCGGCGGCCACCGCCGGGACTCCCAGTTGGATGGCCGCCCGCTCCAGATGGTCGGTGAGCACCTGGCAGACGGTCTGCTGGAAGCCGGCGGCCAGGTCGTCGATGACCACCGCCTCTCCCTTTTGGGCAGCGTTGTGCAGCAGGTTGATGACCGCTGTCTTCAGCCCCGAAAAACTGAAGTCATAGTCGGAGCCCTCCACCTTGGGGTGGGGGAGTCTGTAGCGGGTGGGGTCCCCCCGGCGGGCGGCCTCATCCACATACTTCCCCCCAGGATAGGGGAAGCCCATGGCCCGGGCGGATTTGTCGAATGCCTCCCCCGCCGCGTCATCCCGGGTGCGGCCCAGGACGGTGAACCGGGTGTAGTCCTCCACCTGGACGATCTGGGTATGCCCTCCGGAAGCCACAAGACAGAGGAAGGGGGGCTTCAAATCGGGGTGGGCCAGATAGTTGGCGGCAATGTGCCCCCGGATGTGGTGCACCGGGATTAGGGGCTTGCCGGCCGCCAGGGCCAAGCCTTTGGCGTAGTTGGTGCCCACCAGCAGGGCCCCAATCAGCCCGGGGGCGGCGGTGACCGCCACCGCGTCCACCTGCTGAAGGGAGCAATCCGCATCCTGCAGCGCCTGTTCCACCACCTGGACGATATTTTCCGTATGGCGGCGGGAGGCGATCTCCGGCACTACCCCGCCGTATTTTCGATGCTCCTGGATCTGGGAATTCACCACCGACGAACATACCCGCCGGCCATCCTCCACCACTGCCGCCGCAGTCTCATCACAGGAACTCTCAATTGCGAGAATTTTCATCCGATCTTCCTCCAGTCTGTGCTGTGTTAATCTTCCCCTGGAAGAGGGAACTCTTTCCATCCCGCCGCGCTGCGCCCATCCGGGCGCTCCGCGGCGGGGGCTTTCCGTCTCCCGCCAAACCTCTTTGCAGAACCAAGCCGCCTCCCCCATTCGGCCCCAGCTCCCCCGTGGGGGGAGCTGCCGCCGCAGCGGCTGAGAGGGGGCGGCGGCAAACCTAAAAAGCGGTCGTCCCCTCTCCGGCCCTCCGGGCCACCTCCCCCCGTAGGGGAGGTCATGGAGAGCGGGAACCTCTCCGTAGAACAAACCACCTTCCCGTTTCGGCCTCTCCGCCCCGCAGGGCCTGAGGGCGGCCACGACCGGGGAGCACAAAAACGGCGCCATCAGTCCTGAGCTA
>CAJFPF010000041.1 GCA_904398655.1 uncultured Anaerotruncus sp.
GGGGACGACCACTTTTTAGGTTTGCCGCCGCCCCCTCTCAGCCGCTGCGGCGGCAGCTCCCCCCACGGGGGAGCTGGGGCTGGACGGGGAGGCTGTTTGTTCTACGGAGAGGTTGGCGGGAACGGTGCGGTTTGCGCCCCCATGGCCGCCCTCAGGCGGTGCGTGGCGGAGAGGCCGGGGCGGTAAGGCGGGCTTTTCTACAGAGAAGTTGATAGAAAGCGGAAAGCCCCGCCGCGCTGCGCCCATCCGGGCGCCCCGCGGCGGGGGCTCTTTTCCATTGAGGGGGTCGCTTTCCTAATAGGGCCTCTCCTGGATGAGCTGGGGAGTCACCGTCTGCGGGGTAAAATACCCCTCCTCCACATACTGATGGCGCTGCAACGGCTCCCCGGCCTCCAACTGACGGATGGCCTGCTCGGTGAGGGGGCCCAACAGAGGATTGCACTCCACCGCCAGGGCAATTTTCCCCTCCAGGCAGAGCTCCAGGGCATGGCGTGTGGCATCAAAACTTACCACGATCACCCCTGTCTGGGCATCACACCGGTAACCCGCCTCCTCCAAGGCCTGGATGGCTCCAAACGCCTCATTGTCATTCTCGCAGTAGACCACGTCAATGGGGGTACCGGCGGGCGATTGGGCCAAAAACTCCCGCATCTCCTCATAGGCCTTGGCCCGGGTAAATCCCCCATCCAACTGGGCCAAAAGGTTCCACCCTTCCTCCTGAACCGCCTGTTCCAGGGCAGCGGTACGTCCCAACTGGGCGGTGGAGCCCAAGGTTCCCTGGAGGTGGACCACCTGCACCGGCTGTGGTTCTGCTGCGGCCGCCTCTGAGGGGATCTGCTCCGAGGGCTGCGCCTCCTCAGCCGCCTGCCGCCGCTGGTCCAGATATTCTTTGAGCCAATCCACCGCCAGCTGCCCCTCCCGGGCAAAGTCGGAACCAATGTGGACAGCATAGAGCTCCTCATCCTCCACCTGAACCGTCCGATCCACCAGGATCACCGGGATTTTCGCCTCCTTGGCCTCCTGGAGCACAGAATCCCAGCCGGTCTCCTGGATGGGCATGAGCACAATATAATCCACCTGCTGCTGGATGAACTTCCGAATGGAGGCAATCTGGTTGTCCTGGCGCTGCCGGGCATCCTCAAACAGCAGCCGGTAGCCGTTTTCCTCCTGGAAAACCGCCAGCATGGACTCGGTATTGGCAACCCGCCAGTCGGACTCCGCCCCCACCTGGCTCATCCCCACCACAATCAGCTCCTCTTGGGGTTGGGAATCGGAGCGGCCCGGCTGGGGCGCGCAGGCGGCCAGGCCCAAAGCCAGGCCCAGACAGGCTGCGGCAAAACGCCCTCTCATTTCTCCTCCACCTCCTCCTTTCCCCGGCGGGGAATCCGAACAGTGACGGTGGTTCCCACCCCCAGCCGGCTGGACAAGCTCAATCCATAGGGGGCGCCGAACAGCAGGCGGATTCGCTCATGGACGGTGGCCAAGCCAAATCCCACCCGCTCCCCCTTCTCCATCCCCTGGACCAGCTGTTCCAGCCGGTCGGGCGGGATCCCCGCCCCGTCATCGGTGACCTGGAGGAGGATGTCCTCCCCCTCCGGGCGGCTGGTGACATAGATGTGCCCCATCCCGCGTTTCATCTTGATCCCATGGTAAAGGGCGTTCTCCACCAGGGGTTGGAGGGTGAGCTTGGGGACCATGGCAGTCCCGGTGCCCGGCGCCATATGGATGGTATACTGCATGATGTCTTTATAGCGCACCTGCTGGATCTGCAGGTAGCTGCGCACATGCCCCTCCTCCTCCGCCAGGGTGATCACATCCTTCCCCTTGCTGAGGGACCGGCGGAAAAACTCCGATAGGTTGGACACCATCTCCACCGCCTCCCGGGGCTTCTCCGCCTCGATGAGCCAGACGATGGTATCCATGGTGTTGTAGAAAAAGTGGGGGTTGATCTGGGCCTGGAGCAGCGCCAGCTCCGCCCGGCGCAGGTGGTCCTGCCGCTGGTTGGATTCCCGCAGCAGGGTATCCAGCCGGCCGGCCATCTGTTCAAATCCCTCGCTGAGGGTGCGGATCTCATATTCCTCCGACTTCACCGGCTCCCGAGGGGTCAGATCCCCCTGGCTCAACTGTTCCGCCCGGGCGCACAGATCCACAATGGGCTGGGTGATCGAACGCCCCAGCCGAAGGGCCTGATGGGTAAGGGCCAGCACCAGCCCCGCCGTCAACAGCAGGATGGCCGCCATCTCCACCGTCAACCGCTCCTGGACCTGCTGTTGCAGCGCGTTGAGCTGCACCGATTCATAGTAGAGGTAGTTGTACATAAACTCCTGGATCAGGGAGGTGAGGACATAGATGTTGTTCTCCAGCTGTTCCTGGCGGCTGTCATAGTCCTGGGTATCCCGGATCTGATAGATCTTTTCCTCCAAGTTCCGGCAGAGGTCCAGCACGCTGGTGATCGCCCGGCGGCTGTCCCGCTGGGTGGTGGTGCTCAAAAGCTCCTGGGCCAGGGCCTGGGCGTCCCGCACCTGCTGGATGGGCAAGCCCTCCGAATACTGGCTCTCGATCACATAGTAGTACATCTTCAAATCGATCTCCGACTTGAAATCCTGGTTGAACTCGGAGGCGGTGGTCACATTGTGGAGCAGGTCGGTGTAGCTGCGGTGGTAAAAGAGGGTCATGGCCAGCACCGCCACCACAATGGCCAGCGCCGGCAGTCCAAAGGCCAGCACCATCCGGCGCAGCCGCCGCTGGATCGAGTCGGGGTGGGAGGAGCCGGAGCGCTTCATGGACGCCGCCCCCCGTTCGCCCGGTAGTCCCGCGGGGTGCAGCCCTGGGTCTTCTTAAAAAGGAAACTGAAGTAGTGGGGGTCCCGGTAGCCCACCGCGAACGCCACCTCCCCCGAACGCTTGTCGGTGGTGCGCAAAAGCTCCCGGGCCCGCTCCATCCGTTTGCTGGTGACATATTCGGTGAAGGTGGCCCCCGTCTCCTGGCTGAAGACGGCGGACAGGTAGTTGGCGCTCAGGTTGATCTCCCGGGCCACCCGGTTCAGGGAGAGGTCCTCGTCGGTAAAGTGGCTGTCGATATAGGCCATGGCCTGCTTCAAAAGCCCCTTTCCCTGGGTGGTGGAGGCGTTTTCCCGCAGCAGCACCGCCTGGAGCAGCACCTGGGTCAAAAACCCCCTCAGCTCCTCCGGGGTCACGCTCTTTCCCACCAGATCCAGGCAGTCCAGCTGGCCCAAAAACGCCTGTTGGTCCACCCCCAACGTCCCGGACACATATCCGACAGCAGTAAATCGGGCCTGGAGCATCAAAAATTGGCAGAACGGCTGGGAGCGCAGGCCCTCGGACAGGCTGTGCAGGTATTCCTCCACAAACCCCTCCACCTCCTCCACGCCGGCGCTCTGGAGCACCCCCAGCAGGATGTTGGGGTTCACCCGGGCCGGATCGATGTGGGACAGGTCGGCCTCGTCGCTCTGGCCGGGCAGCTCCCCCACCGTCTGGCTGGTGAGCAGATGCTGCCGGGGCAGCAGATAGCGGCAGGCCCACAGACGGGACACCTCCTCAAAACAGGCGGGCAGGGCACTCAGCCGGGGGGTGGGCTGCCCCAGGGCCACATACCAGCCCACACCCTCCTCCAGGGCCTCATACTGCCCCTTCACCTGCTCCACACACGCCCGGGAGAGCCCCTCCATCCGTTCCGCGTCCCCCAGAATCAAAAGGAGGTAGGCGTTCAAATTCCACCGCAGCAGCACATATTCCGGCCGCTTTAAAAAATATTCCAGCAGCGCGTCCCGCACCCTGGCGGCCTGCTCGGAATAGCCCGCCGCCCCCGGCCCCTCCGGCGGGGTGGAAAAGAAGGCCAGATTGTAGCTCTGGGCCCGCAGGTCCAGGTCCAGCCCCGCTGCCTCCTCATAGATCTGCTGCACCGTCAGCTGGCCGGAGACCACCCGCTCGACAAACCGCCGCCGGGCATATTGTTCATACTCCTGGGCCTCCTGGCGGAACCGCTCCTGGTAGTTCTGCCGGTCCAGCTCCTCCTCCAGCTTGTCCCGCACCTGGGTGAGCACCTCCATCAGGGCGCTCTTCGTCACCGGCTTGAGCAGGTACCGCTCCACGCCGATGCCGATGGCCTGGCGGGCGTACTCGAAGTCGTCATAGCCGGAGAGGATGATGATCTTCATGGCCGGGAACTCCTGGAGTACCAACCGGCTCAGGGCCAAGCCATCCATAAACGGCATCCGGATGTCGGTGATGAGCACATCCGGCTTGCGCTGGCGGATGAGGGGCAGGGCCATCTCCCCGTCCCCGGCCTCCCCCACAAACTGGTAGCCCAGCTGGTCCCAGGGCACTGTGTCCCGAAGCATCTCCCGGATGATGCTCTCGTCCTCCACCAAAAATACCCGCAGCACGCCGGCCCCTCCCTTCTCGTCCAAACCGCCTGCCCGCCCTCCGGCGGGCCCTCTACCCGCATTATAACAAAACTTCCTGAAAAGCACAACGCCCTGAAAACAGGAAAACCGGACGTCCAGCCAAAAAGGCTGGCGCCCGGTCTTCAGGGGGCAACGGCAATATCCAGACGCTGGAACAGCCGCTCCACTCGAGGTTGGAACAGGTTGATGAGCAGGCCGTCGCAGCAGGCAAAGATCAACGTCCCCTCCCGGACGACCCCAAAATCCAGCCCGAACCGCCAACAGAGCACCAGTGTGGCGGCCACGTACACAAAGTCCAAAAAGATCTTTGTGGTGCCAAACCGGATGCCCAGCTGCTGGGCCATCAGGGCGCAGAACGACTCGGGCGGATAGTTGACAAACCGGGAACACTTGACGCAGGTGAACCCCAGCCCGATGCAGCACAGCCCCACCGCAAACACCAAAAAACGCTCCGGATAGGTCTGGGGGTTCAGCTGCTGGAAGGGACCGAAGCTGTACCTAAAAAAGTTCAGGATCCACCCCTGGAGCACCACCGGGATCAGCTGGAACAGCCGGTCCGGACGGAACTTCCGGCGCAGCAGGAGCAGCTGGAACACCAAAAAGCTGCTGTAGAGCAGGATCATGGCGGTCCCCACCTTGATCCCCAGGGCCCCGGCCAAAGCGGAGCAGGTCCCGGTGGAGGTGGTCTGCCCCAGTCCGGCGATGATCCCCAAAGCCGCGCCGGCAGAGAGTATGGCAATGCCGAACAACATCTCAAAAAAGTGCAGAATGATCGTTTTCATGGGTAAATAAAAGCCCCCTCCCACACGGGAGGGGGCCCGCTCCTTTAAGATAGGATTTTCTGCCGGCTTATCCCACCATGGAGATGGAGATCCCCACGCTGACAAAGCCGATCAAGAAGAAGATGATCATCAGGGGCACAAAGAACTTCCACCACTTCTGGATGGAAACCTTGCCGTAGCCCAGGAAGATCAGCAGGGTACCGTAGCTGAACCAGAACATGTTGGTGATACCATCGCCGAACTGGAAGGCCAGCACGGTGGTCTGAACCGACAGGCCCAGCTCCAGGCCGATGGGCACCAGGATCGGCGCCAGCAGGGCGCCCTTGGCGGAACCGGAGGGGATCAGGCCGTTGATCAGGGAGACGATGATGATGATGCCGATGGCGGCCACCAGCGGAGAGGTGCCGCGGAGCAGCTCGGTGAGGGTGTGGATGACGGTGGCGTTGATGTTCGCCGCGTTCATCACCCAGTAGACGCCGCGGGCAAAGCCCACAACCAGCGCGCCGCTGATGGAGCCCTTAGCGCCCTCCACGAAGGCGTTGGCGATCTCGCCGCCCTTCATCTTGCCCACCAGGCCGGAGATCAAAGCGGAGCACAGGAAGATCGCGGACACGTCGTCCAGCGCCCAAACCACGCCGTTGAAGCCGACGCGCATGCCGATGATGGTCATGACGATGGCGGCCAGGATGGTGAGCAGCACGACGACCTGACGGCCGGTCAGTTTGGCATCGGCCACATTGGAGGTATCCAGCCGGATGTCGGAGACATCCATTCCAGCCACCAGGCTCTTGGAGGGATCCTTGTGGACCCGGTTGGCGTAGGTCATGATGTACAGGATGCCCACCAGGGTGACCACCACCCACAGGACCAGACGGAAGTTCAGGCCGGTGAGCACATCATAGTCCGCAGGCACAAAGCCCAGGTCGATGGCCACCTGGTTGCAGACCGACACCGTCAGCAGGTTGGTGGGGCCGGCCATAAAGCCTGCCATTGGGCCGACGATACAGATTGCCACTGCCGTTAAACTGTCGTAGCCCAGGGCCAACACCACAGCTACCACCAGGGGCACGAAGGGGATCAGCACCTCGATCCAGCCCATAAAGCCGCCCAGGACCGAGAAGACGGTGATGAAGGTCACCAGCACCACCGAGTGGAAGCTCTTGCCGAACCGGTGGACCATGGTGGCGATGCCGTTGTCAATGGCCCCGGTCTTCTTATAGACGCCCAGGGCGCCGCCCATGATCAGGATCAGGATCATGATGTTGGCGGAATCCTTCAGGCCATAGGGGACGGCGCGGAAGATGTTGAAGAAGTTGTTGAAGTTGAACTCGTTGCGGGGCAGGGCGGTATAGACGCCGTCCGTCAGCGTGCCGGGCGTGATCACGAAGGTGAGCAGGCCCATGACGAAGACCACGCAGAAGATCAATACAAACGGGTTAACGGAAAAACCTTTTTTCTCTTTTTTCTCTTTTGCCATTTTGGGGTCCCTCCCTAGTAGGTCGATTGCGAAAACACCTCAGATTATTTCTCTTTGTTGGCCAGCAGGTCCAACAGGGCCAGATAGCCCGCCTCGCTCTCCTTCATCATCTCCACATCCACCTGGTCGACGGTGGTGTGGCAGAAGCGGATCTCCGCCGGAGAGTAGCCGATGCACTTGACCCCCTTGGAGGCGTAGTGGCCGGCGTCGGTGGCGAACGCCCAAGGATAGGTCTTGATCTCACGTCCGGTGAGCTCCTCCAGAACCTTCTTGCACTCCACCACATACGGCTCGCTGGGGCTGACCGCGAAGGGCGCCTCGCCCTGATATCCCTCACCCTCAAATCCGGTATAGGTGGTCAGCGGGAAGTAGAGGGCCCGCAGATCCACCGTGAAGCCCTCCAGGGGCACGCTGTCGATGGCGGCGCGCATCTTGCCCAGGGCCACCTCCTCGGTGTCGGCGGAGCAGGTACGGAAGTCCACATAGACCACCACATCGTTGGGGATCACATTGGTCCCCGGCTCGGAGGACTCGATCTTGGTCACCGACATGGTGGAGGAGCCGAACAGCTCATCGCTGCCCAGTTCGATGTTTTTCAGGCGGGGCAGCAGTTCCGCCAAAAAGTCGAAGGGGTTCTTGCCCTCGTGGGGGATGGAGGCGTGGCAGGACTTGCCGTGGATGGTGATGACGGCACAGAACCGGCCGCGGCTTCCAATGGCCAGGTTGTTCTCGCTGGCCTCGCCCAGGATGGCGTAGTCGGTGAGATAGGCCCCGTCCCGGGTGTGCATCATCGAGCCGAAACCGGCGTTCTCCTCACACACCACGCAGGCGCAGACCATGTCGCCCTTGGGCAGCAGGCCCGCCCGTTTGAGCATGATGGGGGCGTAGATTTGAATCGCCATTGTCCCCTTGGTGTCGGAGGCGCCGCGGCCCCAGATCTTCCCCTCGGCTTCCACGCCGCCGAACGGCGGGTATTTCCACTTGGCGGGGTCTCCCTCGTCCACCACGTCCATATGGCAGTTGAGGACAACCGAGCTGCCGCCGCCGGTACCTTTCACCGTGCCGAAGACGTTGCCGTATCTGTCCACTTCCACCTTGTCATAGCCCAGCTCGCGCATCTTGTTTTCCACGTACTGGGCCATTTCCTTCTCTTTGGTGGAGTGGGAGGGGATCTGGATCAGTTCGCTGGCACAGCGGGCGATCTCCTCCTGGTAGGGTTTTGCAATGGCTGCGAAATCTTTGTTCATCGCGGCCCTCCTTTCTTGCGGATAACAGGGGTATAGGGCGGCCCGGGCGGGCCGCCCCTGCGTTTGTTTATATTAGACCTTTTTCAGCGCGTTGTCAAATTCTTCCAGCACATCGTCGATGTCCTCCAGGCCGATGGAGAACCGCAGCTGACCCATGGAGATGCCCACTGCCTTCATCTCCTCAGGGGTGTAGGCCCGATGGGAGGTCTTGGCCGGGTAGGAGATGGAGGTGGCCACGCCGGCCAGGCTGGGGACGAACTTCACGGTCTGGCACTCGCGGATGAAGGTGGAAGCGCCCTTCTCCCCGCCCACGATGTCCGCCGAGAGCATACCGCCGCAGCGGCCTTTGACGAACAGCTCCTGGGTGCGTTTCTTATAGGGGGAGGACTCCAGGCCGGGATAGTAGACCCGCTCGATCTTGGGATGTTTCTCGAAGAACTCCGCCACCTTCTGGGCGTTGGCAGAGTGGCGCTCCATGCGCATCTCCAGCGTCCGCATGCTCCGGGTGAGCAGCCAGGCGTCGAACGGCCCCATGATGCCGCCATAGAGGGTGAAGTAGTGACGGATATGGTCGATGTTCTCCTTGTTGGAGCAGACCGCGCCGCCCACGATGTCGCTGTGGCCGCCCAGGTACTTGGTGGCGCTGTAGACCACGATGTCGGCGCCCATATCCAAAGGACGGGCCACGGCAGGGGTGGCGAAGGTGTTGTCCACGATCAGCTTGCAGCCATGCTCATGGGCAATCTTGGAGATCTTGGGCAGGTCCTCCACCTCCATCAGGGGGTTGGAGATGGTCTCGGTATAGAGCACCTTGGTGTTGGGACGGATCAGGGAGGCGATGTCCTCCTTCTCGAAGTTGGCGAAGGTCACCTCGATGCCGAACCGGGGGCACTCATACTTCAAAAACTCGTAGACGCCGCCGTACAGCACGGGAGAGGAGATGATGTGGTCACCCGACTGCACCTGGGAGAGCAGGGTGGTGATGATGGCGGCCATGCCGGAGGCGAACACCAGCGCGCCGTCGCAGCCCTCCGCGGTGGCCAGCACCTCTTCCACGCAGTCGGTGCCGGGGTTGCCGTTGCGGGAGTAGATGTAGCCCTCCGCCTGGCCGGCATAGACCGCGTCCAGGGACTCCACATCGTCAAAGGAGAACACGCTGCTCATATAGATCGGCACTACCTTCGGCACAGAGACCGACCGGGCGATCTTTTTGGCCATCGCGTTCTCGCCAGCGTGTGTCAGACGTGTCATCATTCCCTTTTCTTTCATCACAGATTCCTCCTTCTGTCTGAAGCATGTGATTTTGGGCCCGGCGGGACAACCGGCCCTTTGGTTACAATGGGAACCATTTTTCAGCGGATTCCGCGAAAAAGCTCCTTCCGCGGATTTTGAACTGTCCGAAATTGACAATTCCCCGCTTTTCGTTATAATAATAGCATACTAAGTGAGATTTGAAAAATACCAATTTTTTAGCTTGACGCATAACTTCTTTCTATGGATCAAGGAGGGACCGCCCATGACCCTGCAGCAGCTGCGCTATGTAGTGGAGGTATTCCACTGCGGCTCCATCACCGCGGCAGCCCAGAAGCTGTTCATCTCCCAGCCCAGCCTCAGCAAAGCCATCCGGGAGCTGGAGGAGGAGATGGGCATCACCATCTTTGAGCGCAGCCGCACCGGCGCCTCCTTCACTGCCGAGGGCATCGAACTGCTCACCTACGCCCAATCGATCCTGGAACAGGCCTCCAGCATGGTGGCCCACTTCTCCAAAAAGGAGGAGGACGAAACCCTGCGCCTGTCCATCTCCTCCCAGCACTACATCTTCCTCATCGACGCCATGATCAGCTTTGTGAACCAACAGCTCTCCCAGACCCCCCGCTTCGCCGTAAACATCCGGGAGGGCAAGACCTCCCAGGTGATCAGCGACGTGCTGGACCAGCGCAGCCAGCTGGGGGTGCTCTATGTCTCCAACTCCACCCGCCACTTCATGCGCCAGCTGCTTTTGAAGCACGGCCTGGAGTTCCACCCCCTGGGGGAGTTCTCCTCCCATGTCTACCTGCGGGCAAGCCACCCCCTGGCCCATGAGACCCTGCTCTCCACCGCCCAGCTGCTGCCCTATCCCTGCGTCTGCTATGACCAGGGAGGCGACTCCCTGAATTTTTCGGAGGAGGTGGACCTGCCGGACGACGCCGCCAAGTCCATCTTTGTCACCGACCGCTCCACCCTGTTGAGCATCATCCGCAACACCGACGCCTACACCACCGGCTCCGGCTGTCTGCTGCCCCACATCATCAGCCCCGGCATCATCACCATCCCCCTGCGGGACGGGGACGACCGGATGCAGGTGGGCTGGATCCGCCAGAAGGGGGCACCCGCGCCCCCCGAGCTGGAACAATTCATTCAGCTGATGGAGCGGTCGCTGGAAAAGGTGATCCGCCAAAACGGCTTCAAGGGGGCGCGCCTGCGGGACCCCAACCCCGGGATGGGGGAGGACCAGCTCCAGCCCATCCCCCAGGAGGAGGGCCCTCCCTCCACCCGTCCCTGGCCGTCCTGGCCGGGGCGCTGGTCGTCGGCCTTTTGGCCGCCACCGCCCTGATGTCCCACTTTTCCATGAGGAGATGTCCGCCATGTTCAACTGTCTAGCGGTGGGGCTGGGGGGATTTTTGGGCTCCGTCTGCCGCTACCTGATCAGCCTGATCCCTCTGGGGAAGGGAACCCCCTTTCCCCTCCACACCCTGGCCATCAACCTCATCGGGGCGTTTGTCATCGGCCTTTTGGCCTCTGCCGCCCTGAGAGGGTCCCCCCTGAGCCCCCGGATGCTCCTGTTTTTCAAAACCGGGGTCTGCGGCGGCTTCACCACCTTCTCCACCTTTGCCCTGGAGACGGGGGACCTGCTGCACGGGGGGCATCCCTGGCTTGCGTCCATCTATGCCGTCCTGAGCCTGGTATTGGGGGTGGCCGCGGTGTTTGCCGGCCAGTCCCTGGCACGTTGACCCACTGAAGGGAGGTTTTTTATGCGGATCTCGGCCTGCCTGCTGTTGATCCTGGGCGCCCTGGTGTTGGTCTGGGGCCTGGGGGACCTGTGGAACCTGTTGACCATCTGGCGGGAGGCGGTCTCCCGCTATGGCGGGGAGCCCTCCCTGCTCCGCCTGGGGGGCGCCCAGCTGGCCGCTGGGGTGGTAAAGTCCCTTTTCGGGCTGGGCCTGCTGGCCTTTGGGGGGCTGCGCCTGGGCCGGAAGGGCTGAAGGCCGCCCCGCCTGACAAACCGACTCCAAGGAGGATGCCTATGACACAGCCTGTCGCCACAGCGGCGCAGATCCAAGCGGCCGCCCAGCTGGCCGCCCTGTTGTGGCCCGGCCACACAGGTCCAGAGCTGGCCGCCGAATTTTCCCAACTGTTGGCCCAGGGGAATGCGCAGCTGTTTTTATGCAATGAGGGGGGAATCCCCATAGGGTTTGCCCAATGCCAGCTGCGGCGGGACTATGTGGAGGGGACCTCCTCCAGCCCGGTGGGCTACCTGGAAGGGATCTTCGTCAAGGAGGGATTCCGCCGCCGGGGCCACGCCCGGGCGCTGCTGGCCGCCTGTGAGGCTTGGGCCAAACGGATGGGCTGCCGGGAGTTTGCCAGCGACTGCCTGCTGGAAAACGAGGACAGCCTGCGCTTTCACACCGCTGTGCGGTTCCGGCAGGTCAACCGGATCATCTGTTTCGCCAAAAAGCTTTGAGGACCCCGCCGTCTGTCCCCCGCCTTTCACGAATTTCCGCAACAGCCATTGCACCGCCTTTCGGCAAGCGCCTGGAATTCCCCACTGTTGGACTTGCATTCCCGACCGTTTTCGCGTATACTGGATCTATTGCGCCGCAATAGATCTGACATCTTATCATTCGGAGGGAACGCCGTTATGCTCACCATCCTGCTGAACATCATGGGGAAGATCGCCCTGCTGGTCGCCCTGGGGTATTTTTTGCGCAAGCGGGAGATCATCACCCAGCAGTTCCAGGAGGGGCTCACCAGCTTTATGATGAAAGTCGCCCTGCCTGCCAACGTGCTCACCACCGCCAACAACACCTTCTCCTGGGAGCTCTCCCAGAATCTCCTGATTGTGGTGGCGGTGGCGGCCTGCTACTATGTAGCCACCCTTTTGCTCACCCGGGCGGTGGGGCGGCTGCTCCCGTTGAGCGCCAACGGGAAGGTGCTGTTTTCGGTCATGGCGGTGTTCGCCAACACCGCATTCATCGGCTTCCCTCTGGCGGAGGAGCTGATGGGCTCGGAGGGGCTGCTCTACGCGGTGGTCTTTAATATGGTATGGATCCTGTTCTTCTTCACCATCGGCTCCTCCATGATGAGCGGCCAGAAGAAGTTCCAGCTCAAATCCATCCTCCAGGTGCCGGTCTCCCTGGCCTCCATCGCCGCCATCCTGATCTATGTCTCCCCCTTCCGGTTCCCCTATTTCCTCCAGGACACCCTCTCCACCCTGGGGAACATGGTGGTGCCCCTGTCCATGCTGCTCATCGGCTGCTCCCTGGTCCAGGTGCGCCTCACCCACATCCTCCTGGACCCCTACTCCTATTTCATCTCCGCCCTGCGGCTGGTGATATTCCCCTTTTTGATGCTGGGGATCCTGTGGCTGATCCCTGGAATCCCCAACCTGGTGGCCCTGGTCTGCTGCCTGGCCTGCTGCCTGCCCAGCGCCTCCCTGTGCGTGGTGTTCGCCCAGCAGTACCACTGCGAGCCCGCCTACGCCTCCCGGGCGGTGGTCCAAGGGATGGTGCTCATGATCGTCACCATCCCCCTGTTCATGACCTGCGCCATCCAGGTGTTCCCGGTCTGATGGCCGCCGCTCTTGCAAAACAGAGCGACTCAGAATTTGACTGCCCACTTCCCTAAAATGGAATTTTGCGGTATGATAGGGAAGTCCGGGGGCGCCCGCCCCCACACCACAGCCCCGCCAAGCGGGGCGGAAATGGGGGAAAGGCATGGCGGAACTGCAACTGTTGAAGCTGGCGGTGGTCTTTTTGGTGATCGTCCTGCTGCTGGCGATCCGGCGGCCCCTGTGGCTGTCCATCTCCGGGGGGATTTTGGCCACCGCCGCCCTCTATGGGATCCACCCGGCCCACTGGCCGGGGCTCTTTTTGCGGGTGTTCACCGACTGGAACTCCCTGTCGGTGCTGCTCTCCCTCTACCTCATCACCTATCTGCAGCGGATGCTGGAGGCCCGCCAGCAGATCAAGCTGGCCCAGCAGGACCTGAACGGACTGTTCCACAACCGCCGGGTGAACGCCGGGGTGGCGCCGCTGTTCATCGGGCTTTTGCCCTCCGCCGCGGCCATGATCCTCTGCGGCGACATTGTGAAGGACGCCACAGAGGGATACCTGTCCCCCCGGGAGCAGGCGTTTATCACCAGCTGGATGCGGCACATCCCGGAGAGCACCCTGCCCACCTATTCGGGGGTGCTGCTCATGACCACCCTGTCCGGGGTGCCGCTGCCCTCCTTTATGGTGGGGATGGTGGTACCCATGGTGGTGCTGGCCCTGCTGGGCTATTTCCCCTACCTGCGCCGCCTGCCCCAGGACCCGGGCACGCCCCCCAGCCAGAACCGCCGTTTGGACGCGCTGCACCTGTTCCAGCATCTCTGGTCCCTGCTGCTCATCCTGGTGCTCATCCTGGCATTGGGGCTCCAGGTGGTCACCGCGGTGCTGGTCTCCATTGTGGCAGTGGCTGTCGTCCACCGGTTCAGCGCCAAGGAGCTGGTGCCCATGGTGCGCACCGCCTTTGAGCTGAAACTGCTGGGCAACACCTTTTTGGTGTTGGTCCTCAAGGAGTTCCTCTCCCACACCGGCGTGTTGGAACAGCTGCCCCAGACCCTCTCCCGGCTGCCCATCCCCTCCTATTTGATCTTTGCCCTGCTCTTCTTTGTGGGGGGCGTCATCAGCGGCACCAGCGGGATCATCGCCCTGGGCACCCCGCTGGCCTTCGCCGCCCTGCCGGACGGGGGGATGCCCCTGATGGTGCTGCTCATGTGCGTCTGCCACGCCGCCAGCCAGATCTCCCCCACCCACGTCTGCCTGGTGGTGGCCGCCGACTACTACCAGGTCACCCTGGGGGAACTGATTCGCAAGACATTGCCCCGCTCCCTCCTATTCTGCCTGTTGATGGTGGGGTACTACTGGATCCTGGCCGCCCTCTTCTGAGGGGAAACGCCAGCTCAAAAAGGGACGGCCGAAAGCGGTTGCCTTCGGCCGTCCCTTTACTTCCTATTTTTCCGATGTATAATGGAAGAACCGAGGGCCGTTTCTTTGGCCCCAGAGCCCCAGCCTTCCTGCGCAACCGTGAAAAAAAGGAGGAATCTGCATGCCCCATATCATCGTCCGCGGCGTCCCCGAACAGGAGCTGCGCGACCTTTCCCCCGCCTTCAAACAGGTGTTTGTATCCGCCGCCCAGCTCAACCCCGACCACTTGAAGATCTTCTATTCCCCCATCCGCCGGGTGGACCAGCCGGAGGAGGTGGCGGTGGACGTCTATTGGATGCCCCGCCCCCAGGAGCTCTGCGACCGGGTGGCCCGGGATGTCACCAGCTTTTGGCAGGAGCGGGGAAAGGGGTTCGTCCAGGTGATCTTCACCGAGCTGGCAAGGAACCACTTTTACGAGAACGGCTCCCACACCTGAGCAGAGAGGCGGGAGGGCCATACGCAAAAGAGGCGCCCGAAAGCGGTTGCTTTCGGGCGCCTCTTTTGCGCATCAAACTATTTTTCCGGCTCCAGGTTCAAAAACGCCGTGCTCTCCAGATTGGTGGAGGCTCCATAGGCGGGCCCATAGACCCAAATGGTGACACAATCCTCCTGGCTCACCTTCCGGAAGCTGTGGTTGCAGTTGGCGTCGATGTAGATGCAATCCCCCGGGTTCACCAGATGGTCCACCCCGCTCACCGTCATCACAATCGACCCGCTGACCACATACCCCACCTCATCCGCCACATGGGCATTGGAGAGATGCACCTCGTTGTCCGAAATGGTCATGATGACGCAGCGCATCTGCCGGTTTCCCTGGGTGCCCGCCTCATAGAGGTAGCCCTCGCCGCTGAAGATCACCGGCCGCTCCTGTTTGCGGACCACCACATTGCCCGCCGCGTCCAGCCTGGAGAACAGGTCCGCCATGGTGATGCCCAACGCCCGGCACACGATCTGTAGATTTTCCACCGTGGGGCTGGTGAGACCCCGCTCCAACATGCTCAGATAGCTGATGGACAGGCCGGTCAGCCCGGACAGGGCCTGGAGGGTCATCTTCTCCTTTTTCCGGCTCTCCTTGAGCATGTTTCCCAACTGCAAATTCTGTCGATCCATACCAAACCTCACCGCCGCGCTCCAGAAACTTCGCATATTGGACGCGGCCTTTCCATATCCATTATATTGCACATAGGAAAAATTTTCAATGCAAACTTTTTCTAAATTTCAAAAATTGAATTTCTTCGTTGAGAAAAACCAATCACTCATTTTTGGTGATTCTTTTTATAATTCCCGCTATTTTCAGCTAATTGCACGATATTTTTTCTTAATTATTAAAAAATATGTCCTCTTTACTTCCCTATTTTTTCATGTATAATGAAAACGTAAAGGGTAAGTTTTTTCTCATTATGAAATTTCTCAGGAGGTGGTTCCCCAAAATTTCCCTTTTCCCACATCCACAACAGAAGAGGCAGAAAAAGGAGGAGTACAGATGCCCCACATCACTGTACGCGGCGTCCCCGAGCAGGAGCTGCGCGATCTGGCCCCGGCACTCAAACAGGCGGTCGTATCCGCCGCCCAGGTCAACCCCGACTATGTAAAGGTCTTCTATTCCCCCGTCCGCCGGGTGGACCAGGCGGAAGAGGTCGCAGTGGATGTCTATTGGATGCCCCGCCCCCAGGAGCTCTGCGACAGCGTGGCCCAGGCGGTCACCAGCTTTTGGCAGGAGCGGGGAAAGGGGTTTGTCCAGGTGACCTTCACCGAATTCCCCGGCCCCCATTTTTATGAAAACAACCAACATTTCTGAGATGACCACCCACAAACCCAACTTACAGGGGGAGGAATTGCTCTTATGTTGAAAAAAGCGTTCGCCCTAGTCCTGGCGCTGGCTTCCGCAGTCTCCCTGGCCGCCTGTGGGGGCAGCTCCTCCAGCGTCGGCCACAGCCTGGAGACCAAGGAGACCTTTGAGCCCATCACCCTCCGGTTCGGCAACCAGCACCCGGAGGACTCCATCGCCCACGCGGCCGACCTGCGCATCTGCGAAAAGATCGCCGAGGTCACCGACGGCCGCGTCAAGGTGGACCTCTATGGCAACAACGCCCTGGGGGACTACACCAGCGTCTATGAGGAGTGCATGATCGGCACCATCGACATGGCCCACATCACCGCCGTGGAGACCTATGACGCCAAAATGTCCGGCGCCATGCTTCCCTACCTGGGCTCCAACTACGAGGAGCTGAAGAAGGCCTATGACCCGGACAACTACCTGTTCTCGGTGGTCTCCGAATCCGCCGACCGCCAGGGGCTGCACACCTTCGGCTTCTTCTGCGAGGGATTTTCCGGAACCCTTACCAACCAGCCGGTCCAAAACGCCAACCTCTCCAACGCCAACAAGGACTGCCTGGTCCGTGTCCCCAGCTTGGACAACTTCACCCTGGCGGAGCGGCGGCTGGGCTTCCAGACCTCCACCATCGCCTATTCGGACACCTACACCGCCATCCAGACCAACACGGTCAACGGCGCCTGCGGCATGCCCCCCAACCTGGTCTACCAGAACTTCCGGGACGTCACCGAGTACTACTACCACTACATGATGACCCAGGAGGCCACCCAGATCCTCATGAGCAAAAAGACCTGGGAAAAGTTGCTGCCCGAGGACCAGGAGGCCATCACCAAGGTGATCCAGGACGAGTGCGCCGCCAGCTTTGAGATCGCCGAGGCCGACGACGCCAAGTATATGGATATCCTGCGGGATCTGGGCGTGGAGGTCGTGGAGTTCACCGACGAAGAGCGGGCCGCCTTTGCCCAGGACTGCCGGGAGAACGTCTGGCCCCAGCTGGCCAAGAACACCTCCCAGGAGTTTTTGGACAACATCCTGGCCAGCCTGGAATGAGGGAAAGGAGTGATTCGCCCCTATGAACAGCCTGAAAAAGTTGGATGACCTGCTGGAAAAAGGCGAAAACTGGCTGATTGTCCTCACCGGTATCGCCGTCTGCGTCATCATCTTTGCCAACGCGGTCATGCGCCACCTGCTGCATACCGACTTCTACGGCAACGAGGAGATCACCCTCTTCTGCGCCTTCTGGCTCTATTTCACCGGCAGTTCGGTGGCCGCCAAGAAGAACACCCACATCAACGCGGACATGATCACCATGTTCACCAAGAACGAGCGCACCGTCGACACCTTCCACCTGGTGCGGGACGTGGTCAGCTTGGGGATGGCCGTCGCGGCCTCCATCTGGAGCTGCCAATATGTGATCTGGTCGGGCACCATGGGGGCCAAATCCCCGGTGTTCAAGCTGCCCATGCTCATCAGCCAGATCCCCATTATGATCTCCTTCTTCCTATGGACACTGTATCTCATCCGCGACCTGGCCCGCAGCATCAACGCGCTGAAGCAGGCCGGGGAGAAACCGAAAGAGGAGGGCTGAGTCATGCTGGTTATTGTTGCGCTGCTGGTACTGCTGTTTACCCTGGTCATCGGCGTGCCCATCCCGCTGGCGTTTTTGGCCTCCGCGGGCAGCATCTGCCTGCTGGGCGGATATGACCCCTCCATGCTGATGATCTTCGGCTTCAACAAGACAAATTCCATCCTGCTTTTGACCATCCCCCTGTTCGTCCTGGCGGGCGCCGTCATGGACAAAGGGGGCATCGGCGAAAAGCTGATCGGCACGGTGGAGAAGTTCGTGGGCCGCAAAAAAGGCGGCCTGGGCGTGGTCACTGTAGTGGCCTGCGCGGTGTTCGGGGCGGTCTCCGGTTCCTCCTCCGCCACCGTCAGCTGCATCGGCTCCATCATGGTCCCCCGCCTGAAGGACAACGGCTATCCCGACGGCCTGATCGGCGCTTTGATCGCCAGTGCCGGCGTTTTGGGCATCCTGATCCCGCCCTCCATGCTGATGATCCTCTACGCCTGGTCCAGCGGCGAGTCGGTGCTGGCCTGCTTCTTGGCCACCGTCATCCCCGGCCTCACCCTGGTGGTCCTCTTCTCTGCGGTGAACCTGTTCTATGCCAAACGGGACCCCAACATCAAGGTCTATGACCGGCTCATCGCCAACGCCCAGGAGAAGGAAGCCCGCAAACAGCTCAAGGGCGGCAAAAAGGCGGGCACCAGCGCCATCCCCGCCCTGCTCATGCCGGTCATCATCCTGGGTTCCATCTATGGCGGCTTCCTCACCGCCACCGAGGCTGCCGCTCTGTCGGTGATCTACGCCGTCCCGGTGGGCATCCTCTACTACAAACGGATCAACGGGAAGGTTTTGAAGGACGCTTTGGTCTCCGCGGGTGAGACGGCGGGTGTCATCATGACCATGCTGTTCTCGGTCCAGATCCTGGGCCGCCTCTACACCAGCGAGAACCTGCCGGACATGATCCTGACCTTCTTGACCTCCATCTCGGAGAACCCCGTCATCATCATGATCATGGTCAACATCTTTATGATTATCCTGGGCATGCTCATGGACGACTGCTCCGCCACCATCCTGGCCGCGCCCATCCTGCTGCCCGTGGTCACCGCCATCGGCATCAGCCCCATCCACTTTGCCGCGATCCTGGGGGTCAACATCGGCATGGCCAACGTGACGCCGCCCACCGCCCCCCTGCTCTACTTGGGCGGACGGATCTCCGGCGCCAAGGTGAAGGATATGCTTGGGCCCGACCTGGCGCTCATCGTGTTCGCCTGGCTGCCCACACTGATCATCACCACCTACGTCCCTGCCTATGGCATGTTTTTGCCGCGGCTGCTGGGATATGTCTAATCTGATCGAAAGGGTATGGAGTTTCTATGGTAAAGCTGACAGAGTTTGAACAGCGGATGCTGGATGGGGAGATGGGCCCCTTCCAGCAGCGCGCGATCCAGAAGATTGTGGATTACGCCAACGCCCTGGGGGCCCAGGAGCTTTGCACCGTCACCAAGGCCACCGTCTATTTCGGTTACCACCCCTATCTGGACGCGGTCAAAAGCGACGATTATGACGAGATCTTCTCCAAGATGGTCCTGTGCGACCACTCCGGGCGGATCTACCCCCTGGGCAAGTTCAGCGACGAATGTTTCGCCCAGACCTGCGTCGCCCCCTGCGACCACAACTGCTACAAGCCGGTGGGGGTCTCCAAGGAGGTCTTCGAGAAAAACCGCCGGTTCTTGGACCTCACCCTCAAGGCGGGGGTAAGCATCGCCGGCAGCTGCACCCCTTACCTCAGCGGCTGGCTGCCCATGCGGGGGGAGCATTTTGTCTCCACCGAATCCAGCAACATCCTCTTCTGCAACTCGGTGCTGGGGGCCTGTGCCAACGCGGACGGCCTGGAGGCCTCCGCCTGGTCGGCCATCTGCGGCCGGACCCCCCTGTGGGGCAACCACATCCTGGAAAACCGCTATGCCACCCATGTGGTGGAGGTCCAGTGCCCCTCTTCCACCCCCCTGGACTGGGACATCATGGGCCACGCCCTGGGCCGGCTGCTCACCGACGGGAACGCCCGCCCGGTGCTCACCGGCAACTTCTCCCGGCCGGATATCATCCGCCTGAAGAAGTTCTTCAGCTCCCTGGCCACCACCAGCGGCTGCGAGATCTGCCACATTGTGGGCAGCACCGCCGAGGCCCCCACCCTGGAGGCCGCCCTGGCCGGCCACCAGCCCCAAAAACACCTTGTCCTCTCCCAGCAGGAGTATGACAAATCCCTGTCCAGCGTCTGCGACCCGGGAGGCGGGCCGGTGGAGCTGGTGGCCCTGGGCTGCCCCCACTATACCCTCCAGGAGATCCGGGACGTGGCCCGGCTGCTGGAAGGCAAAAAGGTCGCCCCCAACGTCAACCTCCAGGTCTGGACCGATATGACCATGCAGCACCTGGCCCAGGTGAACGGCTACGCCCAGGTGATCGAGGCCGCGGGGGCCCACCTGCTCAACAGCTCCTGCCCCATGGTGGCCGCCCGCACCGCCTATGACTGCGTCACCAACGGCTTTGCGGCCGACGGCGCCAAGCAGTCCCACTATGTACACACCGACCTGAACGCCAAAAACTGCAAGGTCTACTACGGCACCATGGAGCAGTGCGTCCAGGCGGCAATCCAAGGCAGATGGGAGGAAGCGAACCATGGGTGAGGTCATTCGGATCAAAGGGCGCCCCGCCTACCCCGGCAAGGCCAAGGGGGAAGCGGTGGTCTGCCCCCACAGCATCCAGGGATGGGCCGGGGTCAGCGAGGAGACCGGCTGCATCATCGAGGTGGGCCACCCTGAACGGGGCACCTGCATCAAAGGGAAGGTGCTGGTGATCCCCTATGGCAAGGGCTCCACCGGCTGGTCCGGCCACTTCCATTCGGCGGCGGTGGCGGGCTTTGCCCCGGCGGGCTGGCTGTTCTCCACCATCGACTCCCGCTGCGGGGTGGCCACCGCAGCCATTGAAGTGCCCGCGGTGGCCGATTTCCCACCGGATGTGGACATCTTCTCCCTGATCCAGAGCGGCGATATGGTGGAGCTGGACGGGGACACCGGCGAAGTCATCATCACCAAAAAATAGGAATCAGAGACCCGGCGGCCCCCAAACTGGGGGCCGCTTTTGGAGGTGCAACCATGGGACAACCGTGTTACAGCATTTTCAACGACGTATTGGGCCCGATCATGACCGGCCCCAGCAGTTCCCACTCCGCCGGCTGCGCCCGGATCGGCCGCACCGCCCAGCTGCTCTGGGGCCGTCCGGTGCGCCGGGCGGATGTGGTCTTTGAGGCCCAGGGCTCCTACCCCGCCACCTTTATCGGCCAGGGCGCCCAATATGGGTTTATTGGGGGCCTGCTGGGGATGCCCCCCGACCATCCCCGCCTGCGGGACGCGGTGGCCCTCGCCCGGGAGCAGGGGGCGGATATCCAATTCCGGAAAGCGGATCTGGGGTTTCTGCATCCCAACCAGGCCCGCATCGACCTGTATGGGGAGGGGGGGCAGGTGGAGCTGAGCCTCATGACCTACTCCACCGGCGGGGGCACCTTTGTGATCGACCGGTTGAACGGGTTCCCGGTCCGCCTGGACGGCGGCACCCTCCAGGCGTTCCTCGGCTGCGGGCCGGAGGCCCGGGAGCCGGTCGCCCAGCGCCTGGACCAGGCCGGGATTCCCCACACCGTCCAGGAGGCCCAGGGGCAGGTGCTGTTCACCCTGCGCCCCGCCCGGGCAGAGGCGCTGGACGGCCTGGGGAAGGCGCCGGGCGTGGCATTTTTGCGGGTGGCGCCCCCGGTGCTGCCCGTCCCCCGCAGGCCGGAGGGGGAACCCCTCTTTTTCCGGGCGGCCGATGCCCTGGAATACCACCGGCGTACCGGCGCGGACCAGTGGGAACTGGCCCTGGCCTATGAACAGTCGGTGGGGTTCTGCTCCCGGCAGGAACTGACGGCCCTGGCCCAGCGCACCCTGGAGGTGATGCGGGCCGCCATCCAGCCCCTGGACCCCGCCCAGGCCCCGGTCTATGGGTTTTTGCCCTACCGGGCCCGGGAGATGTCCCTTCGCCAGACGCGCCTGGCAGATACCGGGATGCTCCACCGGGCGATGTTGGCGGCAATCTCCGCCATGGAGCACAACAGCGCCCACGATATTGTGGCCGCCGCCCCAACGGCGGGTTCCAGCGGAGTGCTGCCCAGCGCGCTGGTGTGCATGGGCATCCAGATGGGCTGCTCGGACGAGGAGCTGCGCAAGGGCCTTTTGGCGGCGGGGCTCACCGGGGCGTTTATCATCAACCAGGCCACCTTCGGCGGCGAAGTGGGTGCCTGCCAGGCGGAAAACGGCTCGGCCAGCGCCATGGCGGCGGCGGGCCTGGTCCAGCTGTTGGGCGGGACGGTGGAACAGGGGTTCCAAGCCGCCGGCCTGGCGCTGCAAAACCTGTTGGGCCTGGTCTGCGACCCGGTGGCGGGGCTCACCGACATCCCCTGCATCAACCGGAACGTGGTCTCCATGGGGAATGCGGTGTTGAGCGCCAATATGGTCCTGCTGGGCTTTGACCCGGTGATCCCGCTGGATGAGACCATCCAGGCCATGCTGGATGTGGGGCGGATGCTGCCGCCCCAGCTGCGTTGTACCTGCCAGGGCGGGCTGTGCGCCACCCCCACCGGCGACCGGATCGGCCGGCGGATGGAGGAACAGCGGCCCCGCCTTTGACCGGGCGGCAAACAGAAGAAAGGAGCAAGCTTATGAAACAGATGTTCATCTCCCCCAACGCGCCGGTGCCCTCCCCCTGGATCGCCCAGGTGAGCCGGGCGGATCATCTGGGGTTGGCCTATATCTCCGGCCTCATCTCCCAAAAGCCGGACGGCGAGGTGGTATACGGCACCTCGATCGCGGAACAGACCACCCTGATCCTGGAAAACCTCACCCACCTGATGGAGGACATGGGCCTCTCTCTGGAACACATCATCAAGACCAACATCTTCCTCACCCATATGGAGGATTTCGATGAGATGAACGAGGTCTACGCCCGCTACTTTTCCCCGGAAAACCCACCCGCCCGCCAGTGTGTGGAGGCGGGCGTCTGGGGTGGCCTGGGGGTGGAGATCAGCTGTGTGGCGGTCACCCGCTAAAAACGGTTCCCTCCTCTGATTGGGCGGGCGGCGGCGTTTGGCCGCCGCCCGCCCCGTTTTTGCGCCTGCGGCGGACGCCATATGGCCTGGCAGCCATTCAGGGCCCCGCAGGGCGCCCTTTGGCCCCAGATCCGCCAGCCGTTCGCTTGACAAATCAACAGGCCTTCCTTTAAAATAGAAGTAATAATGTTTTGATTGGAAAGGACGGTATTCACCATGGACAGCGCTGACGGCGACGCTGCTGGCGATAACGCTGATTACGCCACCACCATCCATCGCCCCCAACGGGACGCCTTTTTCCCCTTCCGCGAAGCGTCCGGGCCGGGCCGCTGGCGGGGCCTCCCCCCAACCGCCCCCATCCCACTCTGACAAACGGAAACGAAAAAGGAGCGTCTCATGGACCATTTACCACAACAGCTCGCCATTCAGGTGCTGCTGATTCTATTTAACGCCTTCTTTGCCATGACGGAAATTGCCGTCATCTCCCTCACCCCCGCCAAGCTGAAGAAAATGGCGGAGGAGGGGGACGTCACCGCCCAGCGGCTGCTGCGGCTGGTGGAGGAGCCCTCCGGCTTTCTGTCCACCATCCAGATCGGCATCACCCTGGCCGGCTTCTTGGGGAGCGCCTTTGCCGCCGACGGGTTCTCCGACCCGTTGGTCCACTGGGTCTATGACACCCTCGGCTTCCAGGCCATCCCCCTGTCTGTTCTGGATCCCCTCTCGGTGATCCTGGTCACCTGTATCCTCTCCTACTTCACCCTCATCTTCGGCGAGCTGGTCCCCAAGCGGATCGCCATGCAGAAGACCTATGAGGTGGCCCGCATCGCCTGCGGCCCCGTCCTGTTCCTCATGACGGTGGCCCGCCCGGTGGTGGCCTTCCTCTCGTTCTCCACCAACACCATGCTCCGGCTGCTCCGGCTGAAGACCGAGGCCCAGGAGGAGCAGGTCACCGAGGAGGAGATCCGCCTGATGGTGGACATGGGGGAGGAACGGGGCACCATCCAGCCGGAGGAGAAGCAGTGGATCGAAAACGTCTTTGACTTCGGGGACTGTGTGGCCTCTGACAGCATGACCCACGTTTCAGATATGCGGGCCCTGCAGGTGGACACCCCCCCGGAGGAGATCGCGGAGGTCATCGCCCAGACCGGCCTCTCCCGCTTCCCGGTGTATGAGGCGGACATCAACCACATCATCGGCGTGCTGGCCGCCCGGGACTTCCTGCTGGAGCGGGGCCGGCCCAACCCCCGCCCCCTGCGGGAGCTGCTGCGCGCCCCCTATTTCATCCCCGAGAGCGTGCCCTGTTCGGTGCTGTTCAATGATATGCAGCAGAAGAAGATCCACCTCTGCATCGTCCTGGACGAGTACGGCGAGACCGCCGGCCTCATCACCATGGAGGATCTGCTGGAGGAGATTGTGGGCAACATCTATGACGAGTTCGACCCCCAGGAGCCTGCGGAGATCGAGCAGCTGGGGGAGAACCTCTGGCGGGTCAGCGGCTCGCTGGACATCGAGACCCTGGCAGAGACGCTGGACGTCGACCTGCCGGAGGACGAGGACTACGAGACGTTGGGCGGCCTGGTCTTCAGCTGCCTGCACACCATCCCCCGGGATGGCTCCACCTTCGAGCTGGAGGTGCACGGCCTGCACATCTGGGTGGACCTGGTGCAGGACCACCGGGTGGTCCAGGCCCGGGTATCGAAACTGGCCCCTCCCCCACCACCGGAGGAGGACAAAAAATGACCCACTTCCGCGGCGGGCTGCCTTCTCACTCCGGGCGCCCGCCGCTTTTCGTTGCCCTTTTCCGCCCGGCGCCGGGCGGGCATCACGAGAGGAGGGGTTTCCCCTGGTCATTTTGATTACAGGCGCCTCCCACACCGGCAAAACCCTGCTCGCCCAGCGGCTGCTGGAGCGGTACCACTGGCCCTATCTCTCCATCGACCTGCTCAAAATGGGGCTGATCCGCAGCGGGAACACCGCCCTCACCCCCCAGGACGATCCGGAGCTGGCCGATTACCTCTGGCCCATCGTCCGGGAGATGGTGAAAACCGCCATTGAAAACCGCCAGCACCTGGTGGTGGAGGGGGGCTACATCCCCCTCCACTGGCGGGAGGGGCTGGACGACCGCTACCTGAAGGAGATCCGCTGCTACTGCCTGGTGATGAGCAGAAAATACCTTCTGGACCACTTCCCGGATGTGAAAAAATATGCCTGCGCCATCGAACAGCGGCTGGATGACTCCGACTGCACGCTGGAATCCCTGTTGGCGGAAAACGCCTTCTACGCCGGCTGGTATGAACAGGCCGGTTTCCAGCCCATCCTGATCGACAGGGACTACCGGATTGCGCTGTTTTAGCCCTGCTTTTGCCGCCATTTTTGCCCCCGCCGCCCGGCGTTGGAAGCGGCGGGTTTCTTTTTGTGAAACAATTGACTTTCCGCCGAAAAGAGGGTATCTTATAGATGTAAGAACTGTGAAAATACCCCCAGTTTTCAGCGCCCCTGGGGACAAATGCGATGGATAAAAGACGATCAAATCTAAAGGAGGAGCAATTTTATGAAACTAGTCGTTGTAGGCGGCGTGGCCGGCGGGGCCTCCGCTGCCGCCCGGGTCCGGCGTCTGGACGCCAAGGCCCAAATCGTCATGTTCGAGCGGGGGGAGCATGTCTCCTTCTCCAACTGCTGCCTGCCCTACCATCTGAGCGGCACCGTCCCCACCAGCGACGCCCTGGTGCTCATGACCCCCCAGAAGTTCCACGCCCAGCACGACATCGACGCCCGGGTGAACTCGGAGGTCATCGAGATCAAGCGGGCGGAAAAGAAGGTGGTGGTCCGGGAGCTGTCCACCGGCCGCACCTATGAGGAGAGCTACGACAAACTGGTGCTGGCCCCCGGCGCCAACCCCATCCTGCCCAAGAACATCGCCGGCATCGACCGGGAGAACGTCTTCGCGGTGCGCAACGTCACCGACATCGCCAAGCTCAAGGCCTACATCGACCGTCCGGGCGTGGACCGGGTGGCCGTGGTGGGCGGCGGCTTCATCGGCATCGAGGTGGCCGAAAACCTGAAGGAGGCGGGCAAAGAGGTCTGCATCATCGAGGGCACCAACCAGATCATGGCCCCCTTTGACTACGACATGGTCCAGATCCTCCACAAGGAGCTGGACGACCACGGGGTCCAGCTCTACCTGTCCAGCACCGTCACCGCGGTGGAGGAGGGCTGTGTGAAGGCCCAGCGGGACGGCCAGGAGCTCTCCATCCCCGCCGACGCGGTGGTCATGGCCATCGGCGTGGCCCCGGAGACCGCCCTGGCCCGGGACGCCGGCCTGGAGATCGGCGAGACCCGGGGGATCAAGGTGAACCACAACTTCCAGACCAGCGACCCGGATATCTACGCGGTGGGAGACGCCATCGAGCTGTATAGCGCCCTGACCCACCAGCCCGGCCGGCTGGCCCTGGCTGGGCCTGCCCAGCGCCAGGCCCGTGCCGCCGCCGACCACATGTATGGCGCCCACAGCAACAACAACGGCTATATCGGCTCCTCCTGCATCCGGGTGTTTGTCCAGAACGCCGCCTCCACCGGCCTCAACGAGAAGGCGGCCGCCAAAGCGGGCTACTCCTTCGACTCGGTGCTGGTCTTCCCCACCGACAAGGTGAGCCTCATGCCCGACAGCCACTACATGGCCTTCAAGCTGGTGTTTGAGGTTCCCACCGGGAAAATCCTGGGCGCCCAGGCCATCGGCCGGGGGGCCGCGGACAAGCGGGTGGACGTGATCGCCGCCATGATCACCATGGGCGGCACCCTGGAGGACCTGAAGGAGCTGGAGCTCTGCTATTCCCCTGTGTTCGGCACCGCCAAGGACGTGGTGAACCACGCCGCCCTGGTGGCCCTGAATGTGCTCTACGGCGTCTTCCGCCAGGTACACGTGGACCAGGTGCGCTCCCTGGTGGAGTCCGGGGCGTTCATTGTGGACGTGCGGGAGGAGAACGAGTTCGCCGCCGGCCACCTGAAGGGGGCCCACAACATCCCCCTCTCCCAGCTGCGCCAGCGGATGGACGAGATCCCCCACGATGTGCCCGTCTACCTGCACTGCCGCTCCAGCCAGCGCAGCTACTACGCCCTCTGCTACCTGCAGGGCAACGGCTACACCAACCTCTACAACATCAGCGGCTCCTTCCTGGGCATCAGCCTGTATGAGTACTTCAACGACAAGACCCAGGGCCGGGAACCCATTGTGGACAAGTACAACTTCAATTGAACCAGGTCTGCTAAAGGCCGCCCCTCCCCCATGGGCTTGGGGGAGGGCCCCTTTCGACAGGATAAATTGTCAGCTTGTAAGGAGGATTTCCCATGGCAGAAAAAATGACAGTTGAAAAAGCGCGCGACTTTATGATGGGCCAGGGCTTCCACTGCTCCCAGTGCGTCCTCTCCCACACCGCCGAGATGGTGGGTCTGGACCGGGATCAGGCGCTGAAGTTCAGCGCCGGCCTGGGCGGCGGCTGCTTCCATGGCGACACCTGCGGCGCTGTCAGCGCGGCGGTGGTCACCCTGAGCGCGGTCTACGGCTACAACAAACCCGGCTCCGGCGAGCAGAACGCCAAGATGGTGGAGAAGCTCAACGAGTTCGAGCAGCGCTTCCTTGAAAAGCACGGCTCCCTGCTCTGCCGCGACCTGTTGGGCGGCCACGACTTCTCCAAGCCCGGCGAGTCCGAAAAGATCATGGCGGGCGGCGCCACCGGCATCCTCAAGAACTGCCCCACCTACTGCACCGACGTGTGCGACATCCTGGACGACATGCTCAAGGATGTGGTGAAGTAAGCGACCAAAGACGAATGCCCTTGGAAAGGGAGAAAGCGCCCCCAGGGATGGGAATCCCTGGGGGCGCTTGTCCTGCGGGGGCATAAACAGGAAGGGAGGCCTTTGCGGTGCTGTTTCGCAAAGGGACGGCTGCGGACCTGGACGGGGTGGAGCAGTCCTACGAGGAATTTTTTGACCATGAGGAGGCCCATGGGCCCTGGACGGTATGGAAGCGGGGGGTCTACCCCACCCGGCAGACCGCCCAGCGGAGTTTGGAGAACGGTACCCTCTACCTGTTGGAGGAGGCGGGGGAGATCCTGGCCAGCGTCACCCTGGACCGGACCCAGCCCAAGGAATATGCCCAGATCCCCTGGGGCTGCCCCGCCGGAGAGGGGGAGGCCCTGGTGATCCACACCCTCTGCGTCCGGCCCTCCCGGGCGGGGCAGGGGTTGGGCACCCAGATGGTCCGCCACGCCATGGAGGAGGCCCGGCGCCAGGGCTGCAAAGCGATCCGCCTGGACACGGGGGCGCAAAACAAGCCCGCCGTCGGGCTCTATACCAAACTGGGATTCCGCCTGGTGAGCGCGGGCGCCATCCTCTTGGACGGGCAGATTGCCCATCAGGGGCATGTCTTTATGGAGTACCCCCTGTAAGCCTGAAACGGGGCGTTTCCAGCTGGAAACGCCCCGTTTTTTTATGGGAATTTTTTCGTCCCGCCCCATCCTCACAGGGGCAGCCAGGTCCCCCGCCCCTGTTCCAGTGCCCGCCGGTAATAGAGGACGGCGCACATCAGGTCGTCCACCCCGATGCCGATGGGCATGCTGAAGATGGTCTGTTGGGAGGACTGGCGGCCGGGGTCCCTGCCGGCCAGCATGGTCCCCAGCTCCAGGGGCGGCTGGTCGATCCCGTCGAACAGCCCCTCCCGGCGGCACCAGCGGTACATCTCCAGGTCGTCCACATAGACCTTGTCCGCGCACCGCCGGATCTCCCCCCGCACAAAGCTGGAGTCATTGTTGACGGTGACCACCGTGGCCCCGGGAAGGATCCAGTCCGCCCGGATCTCCCGGATGCTGTCATCCCGGCGGCCGGGCGCGGCCACCAGCACCACCTGGCACCCCTCCACCGCCTGGCGGACGCCGGCGGCGATGGAGACCTCGCGCCCCCAGGCCCTTTGGGCCTTGGCCTGGAGGGCCTGGGCCTTGGGGAGGGAGGGGTTATAGAGCCGCACCTCCTCCACCTCTGGCAGGGTGTGGAACAGCACCTCCAGGTTGGCCTCCCCCTGTTCCCCGCACCCCAGCACACAGGCGGTTTTGCTGTCCGGGTTGGCCAGATGGCGGAGGGCCACCCCGCTCACTGCCGCCGTGCGCATCTTGGTGATCTCCATGCAGTCCATCACCGCCACCGGCGCGCCGGTGGCCGCATCGTTGAGGAGGATCAGCCCCATCAGGGCCGGCAGCCCGTTGGCGGAGGGATTGCCGTAGTAGCCGCTGATCCACTTCATGCCGCAGTAGTCCCCGCCCTGGATGGCGCAGGGCATGGCGTGGAGAAAGTCCTGGCCCTGGGGGAGGATCTCGGTCTTGGGGGGCATGTCCACCCGGCCCTGTTCCTTGAGGAGCAGCCCCTCCTCCACCGCCGCAAGGTAGTCCTCCACCCCCACCCCCAGCCCTTGGATCTCCTCCCGGGAGAGATACAGCAACCGTTCCATCAGCATTCTCCTTTTTCTGCCGCGGGCGGCTGGCCGCCCTGTTGTATCTGTGCCAACACTTCCCGCCGGGAGGGGACACTGGGGATCCCTCCCGGCCGCTGGGTGGAGAGGCTGGCAGCCACAGTGGCAAACTGAGCCACCTGGCGCAGCTCCTCCTCCGAAAGCGCCTCTGGCGGAGTGCCCAGCTCCAACAGCCGGGCAACCGCCGCGCCTCCAAAGATGTCCCCCGCGCCGGTGGTATCCACCGGGCGGACGGGCGGCGTCCCCATCCGGCAGGCGGCCCGGCGGTTCTGTACCAGGCACCCCTGGGCCCCCAGGGTCAAGAGGGCCAGCTGCACACGGGGGAACTGCCTCAACAGCTGCTGTGCGCCCTCCTGGGGGGCACAGCCCCAGAGGAAGGCAGCCTCCTCCCCGCTGAGTTTGACCACATCCGCTCGGCCTATCCCCCAGAGGATCTCTTGACGGGCCTGCTCCTGACATTTCCAGAGGGCGGGACGCAGATTGGGGTCAAAGGTGACCAGCTTTCCCTTCCCTCTGGCATACTCCACCGCCTGGTGGGTGCAGGAGCGAACGGGCTCATCGGTGAGGCTCAGGGAGCCGAAATGGAACACCCTGGCCTGGTCGATAAGCCCCAGGTCCAGCTCCTGAAAGGAGAGGCGGGTGTCCGCCCCGGGCTTGCGGGCGAAGCTGAACGACCGGTCTCCCCGGCTGTCCAGGGTCACAAAGGCCAGGGTTGTAAATGCCTCCGGGTCCCGGCGCACCCCCTGGGTCCCCACCCCCGCCTTCTCCAAGGCGTCCAGCAGCAGCCGCCCAAAGGCATCCTCCCCCACCTTGGCCAACATGGCCGTACGGGCGCCATAGCGGCTCAACGCAGCCAAAAAATTCCCCGGCGCGCCCCCGGGTTGGGCAGCCAGCAGGGGATTGCCCTCCCCATCCGTTCCCCGGGGGGCGAAATCGATGAGCAACTCCCCCAGCGCCACCACATCCAGCATGAAAATCCTCCCTCTTTCCGCTCATTTTCTCCCATGATACCATAAAAGGGTCCGCAGGGAAAGGCTCCCCGCCCCCTGTCCCCAAGAAAATCTTCCCCCGGCGCTTGCGCAGCGGCGGCAGCCGTGTTATAATACTGGAAAATAGGAATGATTGCAGCGGGGAGCTCGCGTGGGCGGGCTGAGAGTAGGCGGCATAGCCTTGACCCGGGAACCTGATTTGGGTAATGCCAACGGAGGGACTTTCGCAGCAAAACCAGCGGACAGGCCCCGGGCCTGTCCGCTTTTTTCTCCCTCCCCTTTGCCCCCGCTGCCGCCAAGCAAGGAGGAATCTGTTCATGCAAGCCTATACCACCCAGATGGACGCCGCCCGCAAGGGGATCATCACCCCCCAGATGGAGGTCGTCGCCAAAAAAGAACGGATGCCGGTGGACCAGCTGCGCCAGCTGGTGGCCGAGGGCAAGGTGGTCATCTGCGCCAACAAGCTCCACACCTGTCTGGACCCGGAGGGGATCGGCAGCATGCTGCGCACCAAGATCAATGTGAACCTGGGGGTCTCCCGGGACTGCAAGGACTACGATGTGGAGATGCAGAAGGTGATGGCCGCGGTGAACATGGGTGCGGAGGCCATTATGGACCTGTCCAGCCACGGGGACACCCAGCCCTTCCGCCAGAAGCTCACCCGGGAGTGCCCGGCCATCATCGGCACGGTGCCGGTGTATGACAGCGTCATCCACTACCGCCGGGACCTGGCCACCCTCTCCGCCCAGGACTTCATCGATGTCGTCCGCCTGCACGCCCAGGACGGGGTGGATTTTGTCACCCTCCACTGCGGCATCACCCGGAAAACCATCGAACAGATCCGCCGCCACAAGCGCAAGATGAACATCGTCAGCCGGGGCGGCAGCCTGGTGTTCGCCTGGATGAGCATGACCGGCCAGGAGAACCCCTTCTATGAGTACTACGACCAGATCCTGGACATCTGCGAGGAGTATGACGTGGCCATCTCCCTGGGGGACGCCTGCCGGCCGGGCTGCCTAGCCGACGCCACCGACGTCTGCCAGATTGAGGAGCTGGTGCGCCTGGGCGAGCTGACCAAGCGGGCCTGGGACCACAACGTCCAGGTGATGGTGGAGGGGCCGGGCCATGTGCCCCTGGACCAGGTGGCCGCCAATATGAAGGTGCAGCAGACCCTCTGCATGGGCGCCCCCTTCTATGTGCTGGGGCCGCTGGTCACCGACATCGCCCCCGGCTATGACCACATCACCGCCGCCATCGGCGGGGCGGTGGCGGCCATGAACGGGGCCGCCTTCCTCTGCTATGTGACCCCCGCCGAGCATCTGGCCCTGCCCAACCTGGAGGATGTGAAACAGGGGATCATCGCCTCCAAGATCGCGGCCCACGCGGCGGACATCGCCAAGGGGGTGCCCGGCGCCCGGGAACAGGACGACCGCATGTCCGACGCCCGCCGTGCCCTGGATTGGGACGCCCAGTACGCCTGCGCCCTGGACCCGGAGACCGCCAAGGCCATCCGTTCCAGCCGGATGCCGGAGGACGACCACAGCGACACCTGCAGCATGTGCGGCAAGTTCTGCGCCGTGCGCAGCATGAACAAAGCCCTGGCCGGGGAGTATATCGACATCCTTTGAGGATGGCATACCGCCCTATCGGGTTTTTCCAGCAGGAAGCTCCCGTCCGCCTTTCCAGAAGGCGGACGGGAGCTTCTTTTTCAGCCGGGCGCCGCGGGGAAAACGGGGCGCCCCTTTTGGGGCAGGCGCGGGCTTTTTGGCAAACCACACAAAAAAGCCCCCGATTGGGGGCTTTTAGAGAGGGCTTATTCCTGTTTGCTCTCGATATAATGGACGATGTCGCCCACTGTTTTGATGTTCTCAATCTCCTCATCGGGGATCTCGCAGTCGAACTCCTCCTCCAGGGACATGACCAGGTCCACCACGTCCAGGGAATCCGCTCCCAAATCGTCGGTGATGCTGGCCTCCATGGTGACGGCATCCTCCTCCACATCCAGCTGGTCCATCAGGATTTCTCTAACTTTCTCAAATACCATTTTGCTCTTTCCTCCTATGCTTCGATTGCATTGAGATCGTCATTTTTGATTAGAGAGGATTCACGCCTTTCTGCTCGGTGAACTCTCCAATCTTTCGAAATTTATCATACCTGTTTTGAAGCAGTTTGGCAATAGGGATTTCCATATATTTTTGAATTGTTTCCAACAGGTAGCTGTGCAGGGTGGCGGACATGGCCGCGTGATCGGTGTGGGCCCCCCCAGGCGGCTCCGGGAGGATCCGGTCGCAGATGCCGAACCCCTTCAAATCCTCGGCGGTGATCCGCAGCCGGTCAGCGGCCTCCCGCTCCCGGGAGGCGTCCTTCCAGAGGATGGAGGCGCAGCCCCGGGGGGAGATCACCGAATAGACGGCGTTCTCCAACATGGCCAGCTCATCGCAGACACCCAGCGCCAAGGCACCGCCGCTGCCGCCCTCTCCCAACACCACCGAAATGACGGGGGTGCGCAGCTCCATAAACTCCATCAGGCAGCGGGCGATGGCCTCGCCCTGGCCCCGCTCCTCGGCCCCCATGGTGGCATCCGCGCCAGGGGTATCGATGAAGCAGATCACCGGGCGGTGGAACTTTTCCGCCTGGTGGGCGAGCCGCAGGGCTTTGCGGTATCCCTCCGGGCGGGGCATGGCGAAGTTGCAGGCCTGGTTCTCCTTCAGGTTCCGGCCCTTCACCTGGCTGATCACCGTCACCGGGATCCCCCCCAGGGTGCCGATCCCTCCCAGGATGGCCCCGTCATCCCCGTAGAGCCGGTCGCCGTGCAGCTCCCAAAACTCCCCAAATACCGCCGGCAGGTAATCCCGGATGGTGGGGCGGTTCTTTTCCCGTACAATCTGCAGGCTATCCCATCCGCTCTTGGCCATCCTGGCTCCCTCCTTTCCCCTGGTGCAGGCGCAGCAGCTGGGCAATCGTCCGGCGCAGCTCCCCCCGCTCCACAATCATATCCACAAACCCGTGGCTCAGGGCGAACTCCGCCGACTGGAAATCCTCTGGCAGCCGCTGGCGGATGGTCCCCTCGATCACCCGCCGGCCGGCAAATCCCACCACCGCCTTGGGCTCCGCCAGGATGATGTCCCCCAAGGAGGCAAAGCTGGCGGTGACCCCGCCGGTGGTGGGGTCGGTGATGACGGTGATGTACAAAAGCCCCTTGGCGCTGTGGCGGCCCACCGCGCCGGAGGTCTTGGCCATCTGGATCAGGGAGAGCATCCCCTCCTGCATCCGGGCGCCGCCGGAAGCGGTGAACAGCACCACCGGCAGGCTCTGCTCGGTGGCCCGTTCAAACAGGCGGGTGATCTTCTCCCCCACCACCGAGCCCATGGAGGCCATCATGAACCGGGTGTCCATGACGCCGATGCAGCAGGGGTTGCCCATGATGGTACACTCCCCGGTGAGCACCGCCTCCCGCAGGCCGGTTTTCCGCCGCAGCTGGTAGATCTTTTCCTGGTACCCCTCGAACTGGAGGGGGTCCAGGCTCTTCATATGTTTGTCGTATTCGATAAAAGTGAAGTTGTCCGCAATCTGGCTGATCCGCTCAGGGGCGGACAGCCGGGCATGGTAGCCGCAGCTGGGGCAGACCTTCCCCGCCATCACGAACGCGTCCCGGAACTCCACCTTGCCGCACCGGGGGCATTTGAACATCAGGTTGTCTGGGATGTTCAGCTTTCCCCGGCGGGTGACCGGCCGGTCCTCCCTCTTTTCATAGGAGGCTCTGAGCTTCACTTTGGAAAACAGATCCTCTAACATGGTTATCCTCCCCTTTGCCGCGCTTTTGCGCGGGCCGCGCCGTTCAACCCTGCTCCATCAGGCGGTCCAAAAAGCCGATGTCATATTGGCCCGCCTCAAAGTCAGGGTTGTGGAGCAGCGAAAGCTGGAAATCGATGTTGGTGTCCACGCCCTCCACCAAAAATTCCGCCAGGGCCCAGCGCATCTTCATGATCGCCTCCCGGCGGGTGGGGGCATGGACAATGAGCTTCGCAATCATGGAGTCGTACCAGGGGGGGATGGTGTAGCCGGCATAGACCGCGCTGTCGATCCGCACCCCCGGGCCTCCGGGCATATACAGGGCCTTGATCGTCCCCGGGCAGGGCCGGAACCCCTGGGCTGGGTTCTCGGCGTTGATCCGGCACTCGATGGCGTGCCCCAGCATGTGGATATCCTCCTGGCGCAGGGCCAGGGGCTTGCCCTGGGCCACGGCCAGCTGACTTTTCACAATGTCCACCCCGGTCACCAGCTCGGTGATGGGGTGTTCCACCTGGATCCGGGTGTTCATCTCCATAAAGTAGAAGTTCCCGTCCTGGTCCACCAAAAACTCCACCGTACCGGCGTTGCAATAGCCGGCGGCCTCCACCGCCCTTTTGGCGGCTTCGCCCATCCGCTGGCGCAGATCCTCATTCATCACCGGCGCCGGGGAGGGGCACTCCTCGATGAGCTTCTGGTTGCGGCGCTGGACCGAGCAATCCCGCTCCCCCAGGTGGATCACATGGCCGTGTTCATCGGCCAGCACCTGGATCTCGATGTGCCGGGGGTTCACCAGCAGCTTCTCCAGATAGAGGTCCCCGTTGCCGAAGCAGGCCAGGGCCTCCTGGCTGGCGGTGGAAAAGGCGTTGTCCAGCTCCTCGGGGGTGCGGGCCACCCGGATGCCCCGGCCGCCGCCCCCGGCGCTGGCCTTCACCATCACCGGGAAGCCGATCTCCTGGGCGATCTGGCGGGCCTCCTCCAGGTCGGCCACCGCCCCCTGGCTGCCGGGGATCACCGGGACCCCCGCCTGGCGCATGGTGGACTTGGCCCGGGCCTTGTTGCCCAAAAGCTCGATGGCCTCGGGGGAGGGCCCCACAAATTTGACGCCGCAGGTGGCGCACAGCCGGGCAAAATAGGCGTTTTCCGACAGGAAGCCAAACCCCGGATGCACCGCGTCCGCCCCCGTCTGTTCACAGGCGGCCAACACCGCGCTCATATTCAAATAGCTGTCCTTGGAGGGGGCGGGCCCGATGCAGACGCACTCGTCGGCGATCTGGGCATGGAGGGCCGAACGGTCGGCCTCCGAACAGACAGCCACCGTGGCCAGCCCCATCTCCCGGCAGGCCCGGATGATCCGTACCGCGATTTCGCCGCGGTTGGCGATCAAAACTTTTGAAAACATCTCTCTACCTCACCTGTTGGGTTGGTTTTGCCCCCAAAGGGCCCCCTCACCGGTCGATGAGGGCAAAGGTGATCTCCGCCTGGGCGGCCCGCTGGCCCTCCACAGTGGCCAGTGCCTTGCCCACCCCAAAGCTGCCCCGCAGCTTGAGGAGCTCCACCTCCAAGCGCACCGTATCCCCCGGTACCACCGGCCGGCGGAACTTGGCCTTGTCAATGCCGGCGAACACCGCCAGCCGGCCCCGGTTCTCCGGCAGGCAGAGGGCGCACACCGCCCCCGCCTGGGCCAGCATCTCAATGGTGAGCACCCCGGGGGTCATGGGGTGGCCGGGGAAATGCCCCTCAAACCAGAAGCACTCCGGCCCCACATATTTGGTGGCCACCACCCGCTTGCCCGGCTCCAGCTCTTCGATGGTGTCGATGAGCAAAAACGGGTCCCGGTGGGGGATGATCTGCTTGATCTGTTCCTGATTCATCAGCGGCATAGCCGGCCGCCTCCTTTCTCTTTCCCGCAGCGGGTCATTCCAGGCGCAGCACCGGCTGGCCGTATTCCACCGGCTGGCCGTTCTCCACCAGGATCTCGGTCACCGTGCCGCTCTGGTCGGCGGGGATCTCGTTCATCACCTTCATGGACTCCACAATGAACACCGTCTGGCCCTTTTGGACCTTCTGGCCCACCGTCACATAGGGCTCCTTATCCGGGCCGCTGGCGGCGTAGAAGGTGCCCACCAGGGGGGATTTGATGTAGACCGCCGCAGTCTCGGCTTTGGCAGGCTCCTCCGGCTGGGGGGCGGGCGGTACGGGGGCCGCCTCGGCGGCAGGGGCGGCGGCTACCGCCACAGGAGCAGCCACCGGCACAGGGGCGGCCACAGGGACCACCGCCGGGGCGGAAACCTCGCCGCGGATCCGCAGTTTGATCCCCTCGGCCTCATACAGCAGTTCCCCGATGTGGTTTTCCGCTACCGCCTCCATGAGGGAACGCATCTCTTCCACAGAAAATTCCTTGCCCATTTTGCTCCTCCTCTCAGCCTTCATACCGCTTGAGCAACAGGCAGGCGTTGTGCCCGCCAAATCCCAGCGCGTTGGAGAGGGCGTATTCCACCTGCACCCGGCGGGCCCCCTCGGTGATATAGTCCAGGTCGCATTCCTCGTCCGGCACCTTGTAGCCCAGGGTGGGGGGCAGGACGCCCTCCTGCAGGGCCAGGGCGCAGGCGATTGCCTCCACGCCGCCGGCCGCCCCCAGCATATGGCCGGTCATCGACTTGGTGGAGGAGACCGGAAGCTTGTAGGCGTAGTCCCCAAACACCCGCTTGATGGCGGCGGTTTCGCACTTCTCGTTCAGGGGGGTGGAGGTCCCGTGGGCGTTCACATAGCCCACCTGCTCCGGGGCGATGCCCGCCTCCCGGATGGCCGCCGCCATGGCCGCGGCAGCGCCCGCGCCCTCCGGGTCGGGCCCGGTGATGTGGTAGGCGTCGTCGGTGGCGCCATAGCCCACCACCTCCGCCAAAATGCTGGCCCCCCGGGCCTTGGCGTGCTCATACTCCTCCAGCAGCAGAAGCCCCGCGCCCTCGCCCATGACAAACCCGCTGCGCTCCTTGTCAAACGGGATGGACAGCCGGTCGCAGTCGGTGGAGAAGGTGAGCGCCCCCATATTGGCGAAGCCGCCAAGGGCAAACTCGCAGATGGAGGCCTCGCTGCCGCCCACAATGCACAGATCCAGGTAGCCGTCCTTGATCTTGCGGAACCCCTCGCCCACCGAGTGGGCGCCGGTGGCGCAGGCGGAGACCACCGCGAAGTTGTCCCCCTTAAAGCCGTATTTGATGGCCAGCTGGCCGGCGGCCATGTTGGAGATCATCATGGGGATGGTGAACACCGAGAGGCGCTCCGGCCCCTTTTCAATATACTTCTCGTGCTCCGCCAGGGTGGTCATCAGACCGCCGATGCCGCTGGATACCAGAATCCCCACCCGATAGGGGTCCACCCCCTCCAGGCTGCCCGCCTTGGACATCAGCTCCTCGGCGGCGGCCATGGCAAACTGGGTATAGCGGTCCATCCGGCGGGCGTCCTTTTTGTTGAGTCCCATGGCCACCGGGTCCCAATCCTTGATCTCGGCGGCGCACTTGACCGGTATCCGGGCCGGATCAAAGGAGGTGATGGGGGAAAACCCATGGCGTCCCGCCTTCAAGCTGTCCCAGAACGCCTCCGTATTTAAGCCCAC
>CAJFPF010000042.1 GCA_904398655.1 uncultured Anaerotruncus sp.
GATGGGGCTCACGTGGGCCATTGCCTGGGGTTTGTAGCTGCCGGTGAGGCGGGCATGCAGCTGCTCCGCATGCAGGACATCTGTATTGAATTTCATATTGTTCATTCCTCCAGTTCTATGGGGTGGTGTCGCGTCTTTACAGTTTTATTATAAGGGGAGTGTGCCAGGGCCATCAATAGACAAATTGTAGTAAAATTGCAGAAACCCATTAGACAGTTTTCAGAGCTTTTCAGAAGCACAGGACCATGTTCTGTCGCATACACTGAAACAGCTGTATTTTTTAGTGGAGGGAATCTATGCCTACAATCTATTTAAGTCCATCTACCCAGGAGTGGAACCCCTATGTAGATGGGGGAACTGAAGAATACTACATGAACTTAGTGGCAGACGCTTTGGAGCCCTATCTGCACTCCAGCGGGATTCAATGGGTCCGCAACACCCCAGATATGACCGCAGCCTCCTCCATCCGACAGTCCAACCAGGGACGATACGCGCTGCATCTGGCCCTGCACTCCAATGCCGCTCCAGAAATAGAATCTGGTCTGCGCCAAGGTCCGGAGATCTATTACAGCCCCGGCAGTGAACAGGGGCTGCAAGCGGCCCAACTGATCGCCGAACAGCTCCAGGAGATCTATCCCTACCCGTGGTTAGTACGGGTTCTCCCCACTACCAGTTTGGGGGAGGTTTCCAAAACCCGGGCACCGGCCGTTTTGGTGGAATTTGCCTATCACGACAACGCTGAAGACGCCGCCTGGATTCGAGCCAATATCAGCCAGATGGCTGCCGCTGTAGCCCGGGCGCTTACCGAATACTTTGGGCTGCCGTTTGTGGAGCCGCAGCCTCCTCAGCAAGGAATCGTACGGGTCAAAAATAGCTATTTAAATGTCCGTCAACGTCCTGACCGATCGGCTCCGGTGGTGGCCAAGGCTTGGAACCAAACTCCCATCACCGTCAACGGTCAATGGGAAGGGTGGTATACTGTAAACTATCGGGGTAAAGTTGGATTTGCCGATGGGCGGTATATTCAACTGCAAGAACCCCATACATGACACAAAAAGAGGACCGTCGCGGACGGTCCTCTTTTTGCAAAACAAAGGATATTAGAAATCAATCGGCAGGTCGTAGTAGCAGGCCTTGAGCAGCTTCTCCATCTCCTCCTGGCTGGGCTGGCGGGGGTTGGAGCCGGTGCAGGCGTCACCGATGGCCAGTGTGGCCACGGAAGAAAGCTTCTCGTTGAACTCTTTCTCGTCAATGATGCCGCCCTCATACTCCTTGATGCAGGTGGGGATGTTCAGGGCCTTATTCATGGACTTAATCTCCACAATCAGAGCGTCCACCAGTTCCTCATCGCTGTTGCCATTCAGGCCGATGAAGCGGGCGATCTCCCCATAGCGGTGGGCAGCTTCAGCCACCTTGGCATTATATTTGATCACTTTGGGCAGATACATGGCGTTGGCGCAGCCATGGACAATGTGCCCACCGGTGTAAGCGGCACCAGTCTTGTGGGCCATGGAGTGGACGATACCCAGCAGCGCGTTGGAGAAGGCCATGCCGGCCAGGCACTGGGCGTCATGCATCCGGTCGCGGGCATCCATGTCGCCGTTGTAGGACTTGATCAGATCATTGTGGATCATCTTGATCGCATGCAGCGCCAGAGGATCCGTGTAGTTGCAGTGCAGGGTGGAGACATACGCCTCGATGGCGTGGGTCATCGCATCCATACCGGTGTGAGCAGTCAACTTGGCAGGCATCGTTTCCGCCAGCTCAGGGTCCACAATGGCCACATCCGGGGTGATGTTGAAGTCGGCCAGAGGATATTTGATCCCTTTGGCATAGTCGGTGATGACCGAGAAGGCGGTCACCTCGGTGGCGGTGCCAGAAGTGGAGGGGATAGCACAGAATTTGGCCTTCTGCCGCAGGGTGGGGAAGCTGAACGGAGTGATCAGCTGCTCAAAGGTGGTATCGGGATACTCATAGAACGCCCACATAGCCTTGGCCGCATCGATCGGAGAGCCGCCGCCCATGGAGACGATCCAATCAGGCTCAAATTCCCGCATAGCCTGGGCACCGCGCATCACCGTCTCCACAGAGGGATCGGGCTCCACATTCTCAAACAGACGGACCTCCATGCCCGCCTCTTTCAGATAATTGACAGCTTTATCCAGGAAGCCAAACCGCTTCATGGAACCGCCGCCCACCACAATGATGGCCTTTTTGCCCTTCAGATTTTTCAGCTCTGCAAGAGAGCCTTTGCCATGATATAGATCCCGGGGAAGTGTAAACCGTGCCATAAACCATTCCTCCTATTTTTTATTATGATAATGATATGAGACAATTGGGAGTGGACAGATTCAAGCGGGCTGGAGATTCCAAACTCGACTTTGTTAATTATCTGTCATTCTTTTCGATTTTATTCTAACACTTTCTTGAAAGATATGGTAATATATAATTAGAATTTTAATTATATCATTTTTTATATAGGTGACGTCTGATGAATTTGAAGCAGTTGCGGTACGCAGTGGAAATTGAACGGACCGGCTCCATCACCCAAGCAGCCAAAAATCTCTATATGGCCCAGCCCAACCTCAGTAAAGCCGTCCGGGAGCTGGAGGATGAGTTGGGGATTGTCCTCTTCACCCGAACTTCACGGGGAATGGAGCCCACAGGGGAAGGAATCCGGTTTTTGGGAAGGGCTAGAGAGATTCTCTCCCAATTCGATCAGCTTCAGGATCTCTATCGTCCCGACACCGACACTGCCATCCCTCTGCGGGTCATCCTCCCGCGGATGTATTTTTCTCCCGTACTCCACAACCTGCTGGAATCTCCCGAGTGTACCCTCCTTTTGGATCTGGTCTGCCACATCCGGGATGCCACCGCTGCCATCCAGGAGGTGACGGATGGAGAGTCCCGGATTGCGGTGATCCGCTACCCAGTCTCCCATGAGGAATATTTCCTCACCCAGATCCGTGCGGCGCGCATTCCCCACAAGGTGCTGCAAGAACTTCCTTTTCATCTCATTGTCCATCAGAGCCACCCGTTGGCCGCTCTGGCAGAGATTCCCTTCCCCCTGCCAGAATATTACACCGCCCTACTCTGTGAAAATGACCTTCCCTTTTCCCCAATCCCCCATAAGCCCATCCGTACAGGACCGTTCCGCACCGTCACGCTACAGGACTCCATGCTTCTATTGGAGCTTTTGGGACAGCTCTCGGGGTCCTACACGCTCAGCGCCCCCTTGCCCCGGGATCTGCTGCTCCGCCGGCAACTGATCCAGCGGCCCTGTCCATCCGCGGGGATGCTCCGGGAGGAAGTACTCTATCGGGGACAAGAATCCCTTACGGAGGAAGAACGGCTTTTCTTGCGTCTTCTGCAGCTCCGCCCTTGATCCAAACTGAAAGAGCGCCGCATTCAATAAACTGCGGCGCTCTTTTTTTCGATGGTTTAGGAACGCTGGTCCAGCGGTAGATAGGGACGCTCAGGGGAGACGCTCTTGTAAGCTGGACGGATGATCTTTCCCGCATTGGAGAGCTCTTCGATTCGATGCGCACTCCAGCCCGCCACTCGGGCAATGGCAAAGATGGGGGTGAACAGCTCGGTGGGCAATCCCAGCATATTGTAGACAAATCCGCTGTAGAAATCCACATTGGCGGAGACCCCTTTGTAGATCTTTCGCTCCTCCCGAATAACCTCCGGGCCCAATCGCTCCACCAGAGAATAGAGGGCGTATTCCTGGTCCAACCCCTTCTCCTCTGACAGGCTTTTTACAAACTTTCGGAAGATATCCGCCCGGGGGTCGCTCAGAGAGTAGACCGCGTGCCCCATCCCATAGATGAGTCCTGCCCGGTCAAAAGCTTCTTTGTGAAGCAGCGCCCGCAGATAGGCCTTCACCTCATCCTCGTCGGTCCAATCGTGAAGCTTCTCCTTCATGTCTTCAAACATCCGCACCACCTTGATATTGGCGCCTCCATGGCGGGGGCCCTTCAAGGAACCGATGGCAGCCGCTATGGCGGAGTAGGTATCGGTGGCGGACGAGGTGACCACATGGGTGGTGAAGGTGGAGTTGTTGCCGCCACCGTGCTCCGCGTGGAGCACCAGCGCCACGTCCAAAACCCGTGCCTCTAGATCGGTATAGCGGCTGTCCGGCCGCAGAATCCGCAAAAGGTTCTCCGCAGTGGAGAGGGCGGGATCCGGGGAGTGGATGTAGAGGCTCTGCCCCTCATGGTAGTGGTTATAGGCCTGGTAACCATAGACCGACAGCAAGGGGAACAGGGCAATCAGTTGGAGGCTCTGGCGAAGCACATTGGGGATGGAGATGTCATCCGCCGCATCATCGTAGGAATAAAGGGTCAGCACGCTCCGCGCCAATGTGTTCATCATATCCCGGCTGGGGGCCTTCATGATAATGTCCCGGACAAAGCTGGTGGGCAATGTGCGGTAGCGCGCCAACAGAGCTTGAAATTTTTCCAGTTCCTCCCGATTGGGAAGACGTCCGAACAATAACAGATAGGCGGTCTCCTCAAACCCAAACCGCTTCTCTCGGATGAAGCCGCCCACCAGATCCTTGATATCGATCCCGCGATAGAACAACCGCCCCTCGCAGGGAACCGTCTCCCCCTGTTCATTCACCCGGCCGGCGCAGATCTCTGAAATATTGGTAAGACCGGTCAGGACTCCCTTCCCGTTGATATCCCGGAGGCCCCGTTTCACATCGTATTTGGCATATAGATCCGGGTCGATAGCGTTTTCCCTCTGACAGAGCTGGGAAAGCTCCAAAATCTCCGGTGTGACCTCTGAATATGGATTTGGCATGCGGCACACTCCCCTTTCGTCAAAATGTAATAAATCCGATATAATCAGCCGCCTACCCCCAAAGGCGGCCCTCTCTCAATCGATTCCCTTCCGGGGGTTGAGATAGAAGCGGAAAGCCGATGGAAGCGGATAGGCCTCCCGCAGCTGTTCCGGCAGCGCCCAAAGTAATCCTGCCCCCGACTGCGGTTCCTCCACCAACACCCGGAACCCCTCCATCTGCCACTCCACGTGGGTAAAAATGTGTTTAGAGGGACCCAGCGGCTCCACCCGCAAAGGCTCCAGCCCCCATTGCCGTACCGCAAGGACTACCTGTTCGCTGCTGCATTTCCCTTCTAAGGAGGGGAGCTCCCACATCCCCGCCAACAGGCCCCGCTGAGGCCGCTTTCGGATAGCGGTCAGGCGATCCCGCACCAGCACCAAAATCGTCCGCTGTTCCAGCCGGCGGGGCTTTTTAGAGGATTTCACCGGCAGATCCAAAGCAATCCCCTGAATGTGCCCTTGGCACAAATCCGCCAATGGACATCTATCACAGAGGGGGAGCCCATTGGGAACACAGACCAATGCCCCCAGCTCCATTAAAGCCTGGTTGAAGGTTCCAGGGTCCTCCACCGGCAGAATCTGCCGCAAGGCATCTTCAGCGGCGGCCTTGGTGCGGGGATCCGCAATATCTGAAGGGTCCGCGGTGAGCCGGGAGAGTACACGCAGTACATTCCCATCTACCGCCGGCTCCGGCAGCCCAAAGGCGATGGAGGCCACCGCCCCTGCTGTATAGTGCCCCACTCCCGGCAGGGAGAGCAGGGCCTCATAATTTCCAGGGAGCTGGCCGTGGTACTGTTCTACCAGCAATTTCGCCGCTTTTCGCAGATTCCGGGCCCGGTTATAGTAACCAAGGCCCTCCCAGAGTTTTAAAAGCTGCTCTTCCGGCGCCGCAGCCAGAGCCTGGGGCGTAGGCAGGGCTGCCAAAAACCGAGTAAAATACCCCTTCACTGCCTCCACACGAGTCTGTTGCAGCATGATCTCCGATACCCACACTCGGTAAGGGGTACTTTCCCGCCGCCAGGGTAGATCCCTGGCGTTTTTTCGGTACCAATCCAGCAAGGGCGCGATGATTTCGGACAGATTCAACACGGCTCTCTCCCTTCCGTCCGAATATCCATCTGAGGACAACGCCCCTTTTTGATCCGGACAATGTGCAGGCATAGTTTTAGTATACCATAAATCCTCTCTCCCCGTAAAGACCGCGTCAAAAAGAGGATAAAACGCAAAAAAGCCCCCAAGTCCCGGCGGATCTCCAGGACTTGGGGGAAAATCGTTGGAGTTCTCAAAAGACATTCCTCAGTTTAAGACGGATTTTGTCAGCAATCATTGCCACAAACTCGCTGTTAGTAGGTTTGCCGCGCCCATTGTGGATGGTATAGCCGAAATAGCTGTTCAAAGTGTCCACATCGCCGCGGTCCCAGGCCACTTCGATGGCGTGCCGGATGGCCCGTTCCACGCGGGAGGCGGTGGTGCCAAACCGTTTGGCCACCTCGGGATAGAGCTGCTTTGTCACCGAATTGATGATCTCCGGACGCTCCACCGCCAGCATGATCGACTCCCGCACATAGTGATATCCTTTGATGTGTGCAGGTACGCCGATCTGATGAATGATCTCGGTGACCATCACTTCCAAGTCCGGCCGGTCGGAAACCAGGACCCCTTCCTGTGCGCCAGGTGTCTTTGCGATGCGGGAGATCCGCTCCGCCATTACCTCCGGGTCATAGGGAAGCAGGAAACAGTAACTGGCGCCCGCCTCCATAACCTCCCGCTCCAGATGGGGATTGATAAACGCGGTGGTCACGACAAAGTGCGGCATAGCGGGAAATGACTCCTTCTTCAGCAGGCCCATCACCTCTAGAGCGTCCAGGTTGGGCATAAACATCTCCAGGACCACCACTTGGGGCTGCTCCTTTTTGATGCACTGCAACACCTTCATGCCGTCCCGAGGGCAGGTCTGCACCTGGAAGCCATATGATTTCAGCAAGGAACCGCATTTTCCGCTATGGCCACCTTCGCTTTCCACAATTACAACCAGTTTTTGCTCTCTCAACTTTTTCACTCCTCAGAGTATCGACGCTCCCTGAGATAATTTTAGCATTTTTCCGTCGGCGTGACAACTGCGTTTCTACATTTTCCATAGAGAATCCGTCTTAGATTTTTTCTGTAATTTTGTACAAATAATATGAGTTAACTTCACTATAGTTCGACACTTTTAGACATTTTATTCATATTCTCCGCAAAAATCCCATAGCCCCGTGTCGGATCATTGACAAATACGTGGGTTACTGCGCCCACCAATTTGCCATTTTGCAAGATGGGACTTCCGCTCATCCCCTGTACAATCCCACCCGCTTTTTCCAGAAGGACCGGGTCAGTCACCCGGAGAATCATATTTTTGGTGGGATTGTTTTCCGCCAGGCTCAATTTTTCGATGACAATTTCATACGCCTCCACCTCACGACCATCCAGCGTGCAATAGATGGTGGCGGGACCCTCCTCCACTTCGCTACTCATTGCCAATGGCACCGCCTGAGCATGGTCGGTTGGTGCATCCCCCTTGCCAAAGATCCCCACCTGGGAGTTGATGAGCAGTTCTCCCTTGGTCTGTCCGGAAAAACTCCCCCGTAGTTCCCCTGGCGCACCGCTGGCCCCCGGATTCACACCAGTGATCTCCACATCCACAATCTCCCCCGAATGCAGCGGCATAATCTCCCCGGTGTCCACGTCGCAGATGGCGTGCCCCAAGCCTGCAAATACATGGGTAGAAGGGTTGTAATAGGTCATCGTCCCAATTCCCGCCGAGGAGTCTCGAACCCAAATTCCGGCTCGATAAACTCCATCATCCCCACGGACCGGATTCAGTTGACAGGTGACCTCCTCTCCGGCGCGTTCCAATTCCACCGAAACCACATTTCCACCGCTGGAAGAGACAGCGTCCCCCACATCTTCATTGGTGTGCACAGCTTCCCCATTCATGGAGGTGATGATGTCACCCACTTGGATACCCGCTGATTTGGCCGGATTTTGGGACTTTCCCCCACTGGAAATGTCACTCATCCCCACCACAATCACCCCTTCGGTGAACATCTTAATTCCGAAAGGATTTCCACCAGGGATGACCATCTCCCGGTCCACCACCTGGACCTGGACCTGCTTGACTCCCACACCTCCGGGCAGCTTTAAATCTACATGGTAGCTGTTCCCAGGGGAGTCATAAGCTTCCCCGGGAAAGCTATCTTTCGCCGGTTGCGTCGTGATGGGCAGAGAGGAGTGAATACTTAACGTCTCCCCCGCGACTACGTAAAAATGATTTGGAAGGGTCGCCTGGGTGTAGAGCGCCACCGACTGCACCGCAGCCACCACTGCGCAGAACACTCTGGCAAACCGCCGATACTGTTCTCTCATGGATCGATTTCCCCCTGCATTTTTTGTTTGTTCACGCTTTTACTCTTTCCATGGCAGCTCTAATTTATTGCGGGGAATAACTGCAATGATTTTTGGTATTCGGCTTGTTCCGGCGCAAGGCCCGCTCCTCTTTTTCCCGTAAATAGCTGGAAAATGGGCTGGCATTTTTTTCTTTCTTATGCTATGCTGAAAATAGTTTGAGGAAGGGAGCAGACGGTTTGAAGGTAGCAGTAGTTGGGTCTCGAAATGCCGGAGACCTTACGGTGGATCAAGTAATTTCCCACATCCCTCTCAACGCCTCCCTTCTCATCAGCGGCGGCGCCTGTGGAGTGGACACCCTGGCGGAACAGGCCGCCCGAGAACTGTGTATCCCTATCCAGATACTTCGCCCGGACTATCGAACCCATGGGCGCCTGGCGCCCCTTGTTCGGGATGACAAGATTGTGCAGCAGGCCGATCTGGTGCTGGCCTTTTGGGACGGGAGTTCCTCCGGCACCGCCTACACCCTCCGGAGGTGCGTAGATAGCCACACGCCCTTCCGGATCATTCAGTTAAAGTTCTAAGGGTAATGCTGTGCCAATTGGCGGACCGCAAAATTGCGGTCTTTCTTTTTGCCCAGCTTCATTCCCGTTGCTGTGCCGTCCCACTGGTATGAGCGACTTGGCAGGAGACTTCCACCTGAAATGCGGATTGGGATAGCCAATTCTCCCATTCATTTCGATGGTCCCAATAATAGCCCGCTTCCTGTTGGCGAACCAACCGGGACAGCCCGCAAGGGTCCCAGCCCTCCCGCATGGTAGCCTCCAGAGCAGCCTGGATTTCCGACGTTATCAACTGTTCCTGCAAAGTTTCCACCTGGGCTTTCCAGTCTGCCTCCAGATCCTCTGGTAGCTCTAGAATTGCAGTTTTGGCCTCTATCTGAATGGTAAAGAGAGGCCGATCGTTCTCCAGCCTCACCCTTGTTCGCCTCCTCTCCAAATAGGCTTTCGCAGCGATAAGATCCCCCTCTGGAAGTTCCACCGAGAGGGGGGTGCTTTTCATCCTTCCCCGCTCTCGAAACCACTGGAGCCCGCGGGTCTGGGTAGGATCCAAGTGTGCGGCAATCTGTCCCGATTGAAATAAAACCGTGCCCGACACTCGCAATTTATCGGCGGTACGGGTGGTCTTCTCCCCCTCCTGAGAGGAAGTTTCGGCAGAGACTTTTACAGCATCTTTCTCGGTTTTAGACGAGGAGTCCTCCGATTGGTGGCGCTCCATCTCCAGCAATACCAATTGGGGCGTCCCGTCTTGGGATTCCTCCTGGGAAAAAAACTCCAACATCCTACTGGCGGGCGCATAACCCGCCTCCTGGGCCTTATGCAGCACATCTAAAATTCCATCCGCAGAAAACTGATCCGCTTTTTCCCCTGCCCGAATCAACTCCCCGGCCTCCCCCGTTACCACAGCCACAGCGATGGTGGGGGCAACCTGCTGCGTCGCATTGAAAAAACGAAGGGTCGGCAAAATATCCTTCTCCGCCAGCCTCTCCCCCAATAGAATTAATCGGGTACTGCCCAGAAACATCTGTTTCCCCCGGCTGATGGAAGCTTTGGACAACAACTCGGTCAGATCCCGGCCAGTTTCTGTAATGGCAGTCTGTTCCGGGCTGCTGGCCTGGCTGCCTCCATCGGCCGCCTCATTTACCTGGAGCGTCATCTGATAGGTGCCATCCTCCAGCAGGTCCACCGCAACCGCCCTGACCATCGCCCGGTCGTTCAGAGGGACGGTAGGAATACAACCAGAAAGGACCAGTAAGAGCAGAAATACGCTTCCCAAACGTTTCATTGGGCACTTTCCTCCTTGGAAAACCGCTTTTTGGCCAATACTGCCAGGGGGAACCCCGCCACAAGAACTGACAGCACCGCCAATGTGCCAGGTGACGCGACATCCCATACACCGATGGGGATCGCTAGGGCCATGACTCCTGTTAAAAAAGCGCAGATTGCCACCGCCATGCCCATGGATAGGCGCTTGGCCAGGCGGTGCAGGCAGGTGGCCGCCCCATAGAGATAAAGGGTTACCCGCAAAAAGCCTACCGCGCTCCAAAGTAGGATATGGAGCAGGTCCATTCGACCCAGAACGGAGGCCTCCGCCACCGTCGCCAGGGTGTGCAGCGGGAACAGGCGCATCCTGGAATAATCTCCCAGAACTGTCAGGGTGAGAAAGGTAAATATTTCATAGAGAAGGGCGGTGATTCCCAACAGCCCGGCCAAATACCGCTTGTCATGCCCTGGCCTACACCGGGAAAGCAACAGGACAAAGAGAATCAGTTCCACATTTTGAGCAGTGGTCCTTGCCAGAGAGCGTACCAACGGCTCCACCCCCTCTGCCAAAGGGCTATAGAGCTGGCTCAGGCGAATTTCGGGCAGTAGAGCAGCCAACATGAGGCCCATTACCAATAGGGCAAAAGCAAACAGCAGGGAACCCGCCCGAGAGAATGCCTCCAGACCCAGAGCAGCCGCATATCCGCCTGTCACCAACAGGACCCCTATAAAAATCTCTCGACTGGCAGTTTGATAGACGCTGCTGGTCATGAAAAAGGCAAAATGGGAACAGCTCCCCGCTACCTGTAAGAGGCATGCCCCTAAAAATAGCAGGACAGCAACTGCGGAAAACGGTTTTCCCAGCCTCCCGCATTCCACCAAGAGGTCGGGGCCACAGGTCTTGCGCATCCGCAAAAATGGGGTCAGCAATAGCCAGCAAACCGCCACCGACAGAGGAATCGACAGCAGGGTGACCTGCCCAGAAACGCTTCCCTGCCGGGGAACATAGGTGAATAGGGAGAACACCCGGGTTACTGCCAAAGTGGTCACCAACTGAGCGCCGGAGATCCGCCGCAAATCAGTCCGCATCTTTTGCTCCTCCTCTGGTCCTGAGATCGCTCCCCTCCAGATCCTGTACCCGCAGGTCCTCCTGGGAGAGTACCCGCCATCCCCATCGGAAAAATACATCCCGCAGAGCATAGGGAGAGAGGGGTGCCGCGGGGCTGGCGGCCGGCACCCCAAAGGGGTTGACCGCACATAAATTCACCACCACCGCGCAGAATCCCAGTGTCACCCCAAACACGCCCAGAAGCCCTCCAATCAGAATAAAAGCAAACCGCAGGAGGGTCACCGGCTCATAGAGGGAGGGGGCCACAAAGGCGCTGATCGCGGTGACAGCCACCACAATGACCATGGGCGCGCCAATCAATCCGGCGCTTACCGCCGCATCACCAATTACCAGCCCTCCCACAATGGAGACCGCGTGCCCCACCGAACGCGGCATACGCAGCCCGGCCTCCCGGACAATTTCATAGATGAAAAAGATGAACAGTGCCTCCAATGCCAATGGGAAAGGGGTCGTTTCCTCACTGACCACCAAATCCATCAGCAGGGTGGGGGGCAGCAGTTCCGGATGAAAGCCCCCCACTGCCACATACAGGCCCGGCAACAGGATGGTCAAGAAGAAGGAGGCATACTTCAGCCAGCGGATCATCGTCGCAAAGTAGGGGCGGTGGGAATAGTCATCCAGGCTTTGAAAGTTTTCACTAAACAGATATGGCATAATTAAGGCATAGGGCGTGCCATCCAACAGCAGACCCACCCGGCCCTCCGCCACCTTCGCACAGAGGGTATCCGGCCGCTCGGTCACCCCTATGCCGCTAAAGATGGACAATGGTTTTCTCTCTAAAAAGGGCTGTAGATAGCCGCTCTCCAGTACCACATCGATCCGCATCCGGGAAAGGCGCTGGCGGATCTCCCGGAGCAGCTCTGGGGAAACGATATCCTTCAAATAGACCAGGGCTCCATCCGTCCGGCTCTTGGTCCCCAAAGTGACCATCTCAAAAATGAGGTCCGGAGATTTGATCCGGCGGCGCAGCAGGGAAAAATTGGGACGCAGCCGCTCCACAAATCCTTCCCGGGAACCCCGCACGTTGGACTCCCCCGCCGGCTCATCCACCGATCGGCCGGGGAACCCTTGGATTCCGAACACCTCCGCCAATGCGATCCCATCCACCAGCAGCACCACAAATCCGGACATCATAAACCGGAACAGTTCGCCAAATGTACGCACCTCCTTTTGGTCCGGGGCCAACAGAGAGTTGGTGCGTAGCCAAGAGAGCAGTTTCTGTGGGGTGGGGTCCTCCAGTTTGAGATCCACCAGAGGCTGGGCAAACATTTTGGACCAGACGTTTGTGTCCACCATCCCTTCACATAGGGCTACCGCGCAGGGGATGCCACAGATCTTTACCTCATGGATCACCAGGTCCATGGAAGATCCGAACATCGCCCGTAACTCAATCAAATTTTGCAGAAGAGAATGGGTCAGCCTCCGGTCGGCCGCCGGGTCCTGCGTGGGCGGCCGATAGGCCGGCCCCGGCTGTAAAAGCGCTTGAAAAGCCTCCTTTAGGCCCATGCAACAGCCTCCTTTTGAAAATTTTCAGACGGCTTTAGTATTGCCAAAAAATCCGTTGGAATATCCAATTGGTTTTGCACCACACTAGGAATATTGCAAAAGGAGGCAGAGGAGTTTGCTGATTGTATTTTTCCGGGTATTGATCATCTATCTATTGATCATTGTCTGCTTGCGGCTGATGGGAAAGCGGCAGCTGGGGCAACTGCAGCCCGCTGAATTGGTGGTCACCATTTTGGTCTCCAACATTGCCACTATGGCAATTGAGGATGCCAACGTCCCACTTCTCAGCGGTGTGATCCCCATCCTGGCTCTGGTCTGCTTTGACGTATTGGTTTCCGCTTTGGGACTTCACTCCAAACGGGTGCGGGAGCTGGTCTCCGGAACCCCGCGGATTATCATACGGGACGGTCAGATTGACCAGCAGCAACTGCGGGAGCTGCGGTTCACCATTGACGATATGATGGAGCAGCTGCGGGCAAAAGATGTCTTTGACATCCGCCAGGTCTCCTTTGCCATTGTGGAAACGACCGGAGCCTTTTCCGTCTATTTAAAACCGGAGGCTCAGCCGGCCACCGCCGGGATGCTCCAGCCAGGGGGAGACGGCGGGACCGCACCTCCGGTGGTGCTGATCTCTGATGGGGCGGTGATTGAAAGCGCTCTGGACTACTGCAACCTGCGGCCTCAGTGGCTCCAAAGGGTGCTCCAAGAGGAGGGGTATCAACCTCACCAGGTGTTTCTCATGACCTGCGACCGCCAGGCCCAGTATTTGATTGTCCCCAAACAGTCCAAACGGAGGGCTCGCGGATGAAACGGGTGTGGATCGCGCTGGGGCTGGTGGCGGCCATCTTGGCTGGCGGAATTTTTTCCCTCTGGCATTTGGAACGGATTACCCGCGAGATGGGCAACTCCTTGGAACAACTCTCTTTGGCAGTGGAACAACAGGATGACGCAAGGATTTTGGAACTGGCTCTGATGTTTCAGGAACAATGGCAGCAGTTTGAACCTGGCATCCGCCGGTACATCCACCACGACGAGTTGGAGTCCATCACCGGCGGTTCCGCCCGGCTGGCTGCATTGGCCCGCTATCAGGACTATGGGGAATTGGCCGCAGAGACCGACCGGATGCGGCATTTGGTGAATCACATTTTGGAATCAGAGCGTCCTACACTCAAAAATATTTTCTAAGCCATTGAAAAGGGGCGGGGGAAATTCCCCCGCCCCTTTTGGGCCGCATCCATATGGACGATTTGCACTTCAGTGATTCATTTTGGAAAGAGTGCTCAGTAGCCCAGTTGCTCCCCCACCAGGATCACTTTCACCCGGTTGGCAACCCGCTGTTGGGACATGACCACATAGTCGCAGCAGATCCGTCCGTCGCTGTGGCAGTCCTTACAGGACCCCAGTACCTTGCAGGGGGTGGCCATATTCAGACGCACCGCATTGGCAGGCGCGGCAATTTGGCGCAGGCGTGTACGGGCCTCCTCCAAATTGGCCACGATCTTATTGTAGCCCGCCACCACAATCACGCTCTTTGGGCCAAAAAGCATGGCTGCCACCCGGTTCCCGTTGCCATCGATGTTGTAGAGCTCGCCAGCCTCTGTGACAGCATTGGTACTGGTGATATAGGTGTCGCAGAAGAACGCCTGACGAAAGATCTTTTGGACATCCGCCCCCGCCGCGTAACGGTCCAGATAGTTGTAGCGGTCGGATTTCAGATGCTCCAAAACGCCACATTCCGACAGGGTCACCGAGCCGCCGCAGGTGATGGTCTCCCCCTCCTGGCAGAGCTCCTGGATCAGAGGGACCACCTCTTTGGCGGTCTTCACATAGTAGGCAGCCATCTTGTTATTTTTCAAATTGGCCATTGTCCGCTCAATCCGCTTTTCCACCACAACCTGCAAATTCTGATCCATGCCGATCCCTCCATCTACAAAATACGCAGTTCATGCGTTTACAAACAAATAGTTCTCCAGCTCCCCCGGGGTTCTCGCCAACGGCGCGTCCGGGCCCAGCAGGCTCTCCAGTTCGCCGAATCCGTAGCCCGCTGCCAGGAAGGGAACACCTGCCTGCTTGGCCCCCTCCAGGTCGAACCGTGTATCCCCAATGAGCACCGCCTGTTGGGGATTCTTGCAACCCACCTGATCCAACACTATCTGAATCATCTGCGCCTTTGTACGGGTGCCGCGGTCCTGATCGTCCGAACCTACGCAGGCATCCATCAGGTCCAGCAGCCCAAACTGCCGGAGAAGCAGCCGGGCCATCCGCTCCGGTTTTAATGTGGCCACTCCAAGCTTGGCGCCTGCGGCGTGCAGCTGCCGCAAAATCTCCTCCAGGCCAGAATATAGCTGGGACTGGTAGACCCCCCGTGCCTCATAGTCCGCCCGAAAGGCCAAAAGCGCCTGTTCCGCCTGCTGCGGGGACATTCCCACATGTTCCTGAAAGGCTTGAAAGAGGGGAGGCCCCACAAACCGGCTCAACAACTCCGGAGAAGGATCCGGATATCCCAGCCTTTGGAAGGCCACCCGCAGGGACCGAAAAATGCCGGGGGAGGTATCCACCAAGGTCCCGTCAAAATCCCAGATGACCGTCTGATACTGCAGTTGTTTCACAGACAGCCCCCCTTCCCACTTCAAGTGCATCTTCAGTATAACACAGCCCCCAGAGGAAAATCAAGGAAGGGGGAGGCTTGCCTCCCCCTTCCTTGGACGTTTGCGGAGCTGTCCTCAGCCCTCCTTGGCACCGAACTCCTTGTACATCTGTTCATACCTCAGCTGCTGGTACCCCAGGCGGGCATAAAGCCGCCTGGCGCCATCATTGTTGGGCTCAATCTCCAGGCGGATTCTGGTCAGGTCCTTCCCATACCGCTCCTCAAAAAAGCGGAAGTAGGCTCCACCCAATCCATGGCCCTGGAACTGGGGACGGATATACAGTTCCTCCAACCAGGCGATCATTCCGCCCGACTCGTTGGACCAGGTAAAGGAGGCCAGGCCATAACCCGCGGGCTCCTCCCCCTCCATTAGAATCCAGCCCTTCACAAAAGGGCTTTGCGAGATCATCTGGTTGAAGGTGTTCTCCAGGTAGTGATGGGGAACCGGATGCAACACGCCGGGGGAATGGTAAAACTCCTCCGCCAGCTCCAAAAAAAGTTCCCGATCCTGGGGGACAATGTCGCGAATCAAAACAATCTCTCCTATTCTGTGGGTGTTGGGCACACCCAAAATGGGGAGGAAATTCCTCCCTAACTTTTTATAAGTATACCCAATCCGACGGATTTTTGCAACTCGGGCCCAATTCCCTCTTGCGCGTCCCTGAAAACTGTGGTATGTTAAAGATCAGACACACCTCCCCTCCCATGGTTCGTCCGGCGGAGCAAGGCGCAAAAACGCAGTTCCCTTCGGGAAAGGGCTTCCCCTGACCCACAGGAAATGTGATATGCTTGTACTTCTGGCTGGTTTCAGCCTTGGATGCACTGCGCCTTTGGGGCTTGGTGCATCTTTTTTGTTGCGGCGCTGCCGCCCCGCGGAAAGGAAGGTATCCATCCATGCCAGAAACCCGTATCGCCCTATTGGGGATCATTTTGGAGGATTTGGCCTCAGTGGAAGCGCTCAACGCCCTGCTCCACCAGTATGGGGCCTACATTGTGGGCCGGATGGGGATCCCCTACCGTCCCAAGCAGGTGAATATCATCAGTGTGGTGATGGATGCCCCAAATGATGTCATCAGCTCTCTCTCCGGCAAGGTGGGGATGCTTCCTGGGGTCAACATTAAAACCATCTATTCCAAGCAGAACCGGGGGGAACCGCCGTGCGGGAACTGATCGACCGTCTGAAGGCAGAACGCACCCTTCCGGACCGGGAACTGCTTCTCCTGCTCACCCAGGCGGGCTCCCGCGAGCGGGAATACCTTTTTGCACAGGCCCGCCAGGTATCCCAAGCCCGGTTTGGCAGCTGGGTTTACACCCGGGGGTTGATTGAATTCACCAACTACTGCCGCTGCGACTGCTATTATTGCGGCATCCGGCGCGGCAATCAAAAGGCCAGCCGCTACCGGCTGGAGCCGGAGGAGATCCTTCGCCGGTGTGCCGATGGCTATCGATTGGGGTTCCGCACCTTTGTGCTGCAGGGCGGGGAAGATCCCTATGCCACCGACCAGCGGATGGTGGCGCTGGTGCAGGCGATCAAGGCTGCCCATCCCGACTGCGCCGTCACCCTCTCCATCGGGGAGCGCAGCCCCGAGAGCTACCGCCTGCTGCGCCAAGCGGGGGCCGACCGTTACCTGCTCCGCCATGAGACCGCCACCCCTTCCCACTATGCCCGCCTGCACCCGCCTGCCCAGACATTGGAACACCGGATGGCCTGTCTATGGGAACTCAAACGGCTGGGTTACCAGGTGGGGGCCGGATTCATGGTGGGTTCCCCTTGGCAGACGGCGGACTGCCTGGTGGCAGACCTGCGGTTTTTGGAAAAGTTGCAGCCCGCTATGGTAGGGATTGGTCCATTCATCCCCCACAAGGATACCCCTCTTGCTCAATTCCCCGCTGGAACTTTGGAACAGACATTGTTGCTTTTAGGGGTTTTACGGCTGATGTTCCCTGACCTTCTGCTGCCCGCCACCACCGCCCTGGGGACCATCTCCCCCGACGGCCGGGAACAAGGGATCCTGGCGGGCGCCAATGTGGTGATGCCCAATCTTTCCCCCCAGCAGGTGCGGAAAAAGTATAGCCTCTATGACAACAAAATCTGTACGGGGGAGGAGGCTGCTGAAAGCTGGGCCAATCTGGACGCGCGGATGCGTGCCATTGGCTACCGGCTGGCAGTGGACCGGGGGGATTCCCCCGGCATTCATTCTGTCCAAACGGACATGGAACACCCCTGACGGCGAGGATTTCCCAGCCGGAAGGGACCATGCAATTTTCCGCGATGCCCGCGGTATAAAAGGAGTATGAGACATGTACAATCCGAAATCAAAGATCGCCACAGAGTTTATCGACGACACTGAGATCCAGGAAACCCTCGCCTACGCCGCAGAAAACAAGGCCAACTTCCCACTGATCGACCAGATCCTGGAAAAAGCGGCCACCCTCAAGGGTTTGAACCACCGGGAGGCGGCTGTGCTGCTGGAATGTGAGGATCCCGGCTACCTGGAGAAGATTTATGCGCTGGCCCGGGAGATCAAGGAGAAGAACTATGGCAACCGCATTGTCATGTTTGCCCCCCTCTACCTCTCCAACTACTGTGTCAACGAGTGCCGCTACTGCCCCTACCACCACCACAACAAACACATCGCCCGCAAACAGCTCTCCCAGGAGGAGATCGTCCGGGAAGTGGTGGCCCTCCAGGACATGGGGCATAAACGTCTGGCTCTGGAGACCGGCGAAGACCCGGTGAACTGCCCCATTGACTATGTGTTGGAGAGCATCAAGACCATCTACGGCATCAAACATAAGAACGGCGCCATCCGCCGGGTGAATGTGAACATCGCCGCCACCACGGTGGAGAACTACCGCAAGCTCAAGGAAGCGGGCATCGGCACCTACATCCTCTTCCAGGAGACCTACAACAAGAAGAGCTACGAATACCTGCATCCCGCCGGCCCCAAGAGCAATTACAACTACCACACGGAGGCCATGGACCGGGCGATGGAGGCGGGCATCGACGATGTGGGATGCGGCGTATTGTTCGGGCTCAACCTCTACAAATACGACTTTGTGGGTATCCTGATGCATGCGGAACATTTGGAAGCGGTGTTCGGCGTTGGACCCCACACCATCAGTGTTCCCCGGGTACGTACCGCCGATGACATCGATCCGGACGAGTTCAACAACGCCATCTCTGACGAGACCTTCCAAAAGATCGTGGCGGTACTGCGGGTAGCGGTCCCCTATACCGGCATGATTATCTCCACACGGGAGAGCAAGCGCACCCGGGAAAAGGTGCTGGATCTGGGCATCTCCCAGATCAGTGGCGGCTCCCGTACCAGCGTGGGCGGCTATGCTGAGGAGGAGCCAGAGGAGGAGAACTCCGCCCAGTTTGACATCAGCGACAACCGTACCCTGGACCAGGTGGTCAACTGGCTGATGGATCTGGGGCATATTCCCAGCTTCTGCACCGCCTGCTATCGGGAAGGTCGCACTGGGGACCGGTTTATGAGCCTGGTGAAGAGCCAGCAGATTGGCAACTGCTGCCAACCCAACGCCCTGATGACTTTGAAGGAGTACTTGATGGACTATGCCTCCCCGGATACACGGGCCAAGGGGGAGCGGATGATCCAGGAGACCATCCCCAAGATCCCCAATGAGAAGGTCCGCCGCCTGACGGTGGAGCATCTGGCGGACATCGCCAACGGGAAACGGGATTTCCGGTTCTAAGCCTCTCTGCCCGCGCCCTGGGCGGCGCGGGCAGTTCTTTTTTGGGAAGGAGAGAAACACGTATGAGCTTACAATCTACCCCCTCTGCCAACCGGCTGCACATCGGCGTATTTGGCAAACGCAACAGCGGCAAGTCTTCCCTAATCAACGCCATCACCAACCAATCCACCGCCCTTGTCTCAGAGGTGGCGGGCACCACCACTGACCCAGTTTACAAGGCTATGGAGATCCACGGCCTTGGGCCGTGCATGCTCATCGATACGGCCGGCTTTGACGATGTGGGCAGGCTGGGGGAGCTGCGGATGCAGAAGACCCGGGAGGCCCTGGAGAAAACCGATCTGGCGGTTTTGGTCTGCGCCAGCGAACCCCTGGAGCTGGAGAAACGCTGGGTAGAGCTGTTCCGGGAGCGGAACATCCCCATTGTAGCGGTTATCAACAAGGCGGACCTCTTGGGGGACGCCGGCAGATTGGCCCAACACATCCGCCAGCAGCTGGAGTTGGAGCCCCTTCTGGTCTCCGCCAAGGAACGAACTGGGATCACGACGCTGGTGGAAACACTGGTGGAAAACCGGCCAGAGGGGTTCGGGGTACAGACCCTCACCGGTGAATTGGCCCACGATGGGGATGTGGTGCTCTTGGTGATGCCACAGGACATCCAAGCCCCTCAGGGCAGGCTGATCCTGCCTCAGGTGCAGACCATCCGGGAGCTGTTGGATAAGAAATGCATTGTGGTGGGCGTGACCACCGACCGGCTGGACCAGGCGTTGGCTTCCCTCAAAGCCCCGCCCCGTCTGATCATCACCGATTCCCAAGTGTTCCCCCAGGTCTATGAGAAAAAACCGGCGGAGAGCTTGCTTACCTCCTTCTCTGTGTTGATGGCGGGACTCAAAGGGGACATTCAGGTATTCGCTCAAGGAGCCCAGGCCATCGACGCCCTCACCGACCGGTCCCAAGTGCTCATTGCGGAGGCCTGCACCCACGCTCCTCTGGAGGAGGATATCGGTCGGGTGAAAATCCCCCGGTTGCTGCGGCAGAAAGCCGGCGAGGGGCTCACTGTCAAAGTAGTGAGCGGACCGGATTTTCCAGAAGACCTCTCCCCCTACGACCTAATCATCCACTGTGGCGCCTGCATGTTCAACCGGCGGTATGTGCTCTCCCGGATCCATCGGGCACAGGCCCAGGGGATCCCCATCACCAACTATGGGATCGCCATTGCCAAGCTCACTGGCATCCTGGACAAAATTGAACTTTAAATTCCACAGGTAGAAGACGAAAAAAGGAAATTTGAGACGAATTCTCCATGAAAAATTCGTCTAAACTCTTGACTTTGCAGCCGTTGAACTCTAAACTGTAAAAAGGCTATCTATTTTTTGAAATAGTCTGATCAAGAAATGATTAGGAGAGAGCGACTATGAAAAGAATCCTTGCACTGACCGTTGCCGCCATGCTGGTTTTTGCTGGCTGCTCCAGCAGCGGTTCTTCCTCCGAGGCCGCCACCGGCAGTTCTACTGCGGAGGCCTCTTCTGCCGCAGCTTCCGAGGCCACCTCTGAGGCTTCCTCTGATGCAGTTGTCACTGTGGAAGAGGGCAAACTCACCATTGGGATGGAGTGCGCCTATCCGCCCTTCAACTGGTCCCAGATGGAGAGCACCGACACCTCTGTCGATATCGGCAGCGCCTCCTACGCGGACGGCTACGACGTGGTCATGGGACGTTACATCGCTGAACAGATGGGCCTGGAACTGGTGGTCAAACCCATCGCCTGGGAGGGTTTGGAGCCGGCCGTTAACAACGGTGAGATCGATGCCATCATCGCCGGCATGACCGCCACCCCCGAGCGCCGGGAGAACGCCGATTTCACAGAGCCCTATTATGAGAGCCAGATGGTGATCATCGTCCCCAAAGACAGCGAGCTGGTAAATGTCACCGATATCCAGGAGCTCTCCGGCCGCCGGGTGCTGGGCCAGCTGAATACCCTCTATGACACTGTTATCGACCAGATCGAGGGCGTGGACCATGCCACTCCGCTGGCCACCTATCCGCTGATGGTTGCCGCTCTGAAGAGTGGGGATGTGGATGCCCTCACCGCAGAACTTCCGGTTGCTGTGGGCGTCTGCTCCAGCAACCCGGACCTCACCTATGTCCAGTTTGAGGACGGCAAGGGCTTTGAGGCGGACACCTCTGTGTCCATTGCTGTGAAGAAGGGCAACACCGCCCTGCTCAATGCCATCCAGGCCGCGCTGGATACCGTGGATGAGGAGACCCGCCAGCAGTGGATGATTGACGCCACCAACCGCCAGCCCGCCACCGAGTGATTGGTTCGGCTGGACGTCTGTTTTGAAGGGTAGGACTGGAAAGTTATGTTTGCTTCTGCTGCGCAGATCGCTGTAAAATATTGGCCGATGTTTTGGGCGGGGATCAAAGTGACCTTGCTCATCGCACTGACCGGTACGGTTCTGGGATTGTTGATCGGACTGGTGGTGGGAAGCATCCGTGCCGTCACCTCCAAAAAAGAGCCTCGCGATTCCACACTTAGCCGCGTTTTGAAAAAGCTCGTCTATTTTCTCACCAGCGTCTATGTGGAGTTCTTCCGGGGAACGCCCATGATTGTCCAGGGCGTATTCCTCTTCTACGGCCTGCGGCCGTACTTCGACTGGACCCCCACTGTAGCAGGTATCTTCGTCATCTCCATCAATACCGGCGCCTATATGGCGGAGATCCTCCGTTCGGGCATCCAATCGGTGGATGTGGGGCAGACGGAGGCCGCTCGGAGCATCGGCATGACCCCGGGGCAGACCATGTTCCATGTGGTGCTGCCCCAGGCGATCAAAAATGCGTTCCCGGCCATTGGCAACGAGTTCGTGGTGAACATTAAGGACTCTTCGGTGCTCAACGCCATCTCCTTGACCGAGCTCTACTTCCAGTCCATGAAAATTGCGGGCACCATCTTCGACTTCACCTCCACCATGTTGGTCACGTCGCTGATCTATCTGGTGCTCACCTTCACCACCACCCGGATTTTGCGGTTGATTGAGATCCGGATGAATCAAGCCCCCTCTAGCTTCCCCGCCTCTCAGACGGTGCCGGAGGCCAGCATCACCATCACACAGAAGGGGGTGGGCTAATTGGCACATCTTGTAGAGGTCAAAAACCTGCAGAAGCATTTCGGCAAGCTGGAAGTGCTCAACGGCATCAACTTTTCGGTGGACAAAGGGGATGTCATCACCATCATCGGCTCTTCCGGCAGTGGAAAATCCACCCTGTTGCGTTGCATCAACCTATTGGAGGTTCCCGATGGAGGGGAAATTCTGGTGAATCAGGAGGACATCCTCAACGGAAGTTTGGATGTCAACCAATATCGGGCCAAAGTGGGAATGGTCTTCCAGTCCTTCAACCTGTTCAACAATATGAATGTGCTGAAGAACTGTATGATCGGTCAGATGATCGTCCTCAAGCGGTCCCGGGAGGAGAGCGAAAAAAAGGCTCTGGACCTGTTGCAGCGGGTGGGGATGGGAGATTTTGTTCACTCCATCCCGGCCCAGCTTTCCGGTGGCCAGCGGCAGCGGGTGGCCATTGCCCGTGCGCTCTGCATGGACCCGGAGATCCTTCTGTTTGACGAACCCACCTCCGCTCTGGACCCTGAAATGGTGGGAGGGGTGTTGGAGGTCATGAAGGAACTGGCCAAATCTGGTTTGACCATGCTCATCGTCACCCATGAGATGGCCTTTGCCCGAGATGTCTCCAGCCGTGTGATCTTCATGGATAAGGGGGTCATCGCGGAGGAAGGTTCTCCCCAACAGCTGTTCTACCATCCTCAAAATCCCCGGACCAAGGAGTTCCTCTCTCGGTTTTCCGGCTAAAATTTCAAATTACAAAAACCCCCTGGTGTAGGGAATGGACCTACACCAGGGGGTTTTGTTCTGTCCAAAATAGAAAAATGGCCACGGCGAGAGCCGGGGGCGGCTGACTGTTTCGGCTAAGATGTGTAGAAAGTTCGGATGGGAACACAAATGCATTTGATGAAAAACGGGAATGGAGCAACCGACACCACGCCACTCCCGCTAAAACTGAAAAGATTCCACGCCGCAAAAGGGGGGGATATGGCCCCACAATCTAAACGGTCCCATTTTCTGTTGGGGCATATCCAGTCACTTTTCCGCAACCATCCGCTCTTCAATGGCGATGGCTTTATTGATTGCGTTCAGATAGGAGCGGATACTTGCCTCCAAAATATCTGTGGAGAGCCCGCGGCCGGTGATTCGATGGCCGTTGCAGACAATCTTACTCACTGCCTCCCCTAGAGCATCCTCCCCTTCGGTAACCGCCTGCATGGACCAGTTTTCCAGGCAGCTATCCATCTTTACAATCCGGTCGATGGCGTTAAAGGCCGCGTCAATGGGGCCTTCACCGCGGGAGACATGCTCCAATACCTCCCCATCCTCCCGAATCAATTTGACCACAGCGGTGGCTGAGATCACAGTGCCGCTATTGATTACAAAACTATCCAACTTATAGGTCTCCTTGAGATTGTAGACGGTAGAAGAGCGGATCAGCGCCTCCACATCCCGGTCGGTGATCTCTTTTTTGCGATCTGCCAACGCCTTAAACCGCTCAAATGCCTCCGCCAGATCCTCCTCACTCATCCGGTAACCCAACTCTTCAATTCGCTCTTTGAGGGCATGCTTTCCAGAGTGCTTGCCCAAGATCATCTTGCTCTGATAGATCCCAATCTCCTCAGGGCTCATAATCTCATAGGTGCTCCGTTCTGCCAATATCCCATGTTGATGGATACCGCTCTCATGGGCGAAGGCGTTGCCTCCCACCACCGGTTTATTTGGAGGGATCTCCATGCCAGTAATCGTGGACAGCAGTTTACTGGTCCGGTAGATCTGCCGGGTTTGGATCCCTGTTTCACAACCGAAGTAGTCCCTCCGGGTATGCAAGGCCATGACCACTTCCTCCAGAGAGGCGTTCCCCGCCCGCTCCCCAATGCCGTTGATGGTGCATTCCACCTGGGTGGCCCCTGCTTGGATGCTGGCCAGGGTGTTGGCCACCGCCATGCCCAGATCATTGTGGTTATGAACCGAGAGGACCACCTGCTCCGGCAACCGTTGGCGCAGATGAGAGACTATCTGGAACATCTCCTGCGGGGTACTGTATCCCACCGTATCCGGCAGGTTGATGGTAGACGCTCCCGCTTGAGCCGCCGCACAACAGACTTTCGCCAAAAATTCCGGGTCACTGCGGGAGGCGTCCTCCGCACTGAATTCCACATCTGGGCAGAGTTTTTTGGCCAGCCCCACCATCTCCACTGCGCAGGAGAGTACCTGCTCCGGGGTCATCCGGAGCTTGTGTTCCATATGGACAGGGCTGGTGGCCAATACCAAGTGTAAACGGGGGGCTGCCGCACCTTGAATGGCCTCCCAAGTCCGCTCTACATCCCGGGCCACACAGCGGCAAAGGGCCGCCACCCGGCAGTCCCGCACCTGGTGAGCCACCGCCTCCACCGCTTTGAAGTCGTCAGGGGAGGCCACCGGAAACCCCGCTTCAATGATGTCCACTCCCAGCCGCTCCAGCTGTTTGGCCATCTCCAATTTTTCATGAAAGTTCATGCTGCAACCGGGGGACTGTTCCCCATCCCGCAGGGTGGTGTCCAAAATCCAAATCCGCTTTCCCATTGCTTCCAACCACTCCTCCAACTCTCTCGCTATCAATCAAAAACAGGCCTTCGCCTCCCAAAGGAGACGAAGGCCTGTTGACTTCCGCGGTACCACTCCCGTTGGCCGCTCAAGCGGCCCACTCAAACCCGATAACGGCGGGAGGCCCGTTTCGATCTATCCCCGATAGGGGTTCAACCGAAAAGCTCCAGGGCGAGACGCCTATCCTCCGGTGACCGCCTCGCACCAACCGGCGGCTCTCTGAATCCATCGCGGATAGGCTGCTCCCTTTCACAGCTTCTTTTCACAATCTGTTGCTATCTTACCCTGGAAGACAAAATTTGTCAAGAGGATCACTGCAAAACCACCTTGTGGTAAGCTTTCTTCCCCTTACGCAGCACCACATGCCCTTTTTCAAAGGCGCTGGCAGGCACCTGGGCGGAAATATCCGTGACCTTTTGGTCATCCACCGTGACGCCACCCTGCTGGACCAGCCGACGCGCTTCTCCTTTGGAAGGGGCCAGGCCAGTTTTTACCAACAGATCCAGCACTGGGATGCCCTCCCCGACCTCTTCAGCGGAGAGCTGGGTGGTAGGCATATCCTGGCTCACAGCGCCGGCCGAAAAGATCGCCTGGGCAGCCGCCAAAGCCTTGTCCGCCTCCTCCTTGTCATGGACCATCTCGGTGAGCTGATAGGCCAAGATCTCCTTAGCCTTGTTCAACTGGCTGCCCTCCCACTTCTCCATCTCCTCAATTTCTTCGATGGGCAGGAAGGTGAGCAGTTTCAGGCAGTTGATCACATCGTCATCCGCCACATTGCGCCAATACTGGAAAAATTCATAGGGGGAGGTCTTCTCCGGATCCAGCCAGACGGCGCCGTTCTCGGTCTTGCCCATCTTCTTGCCCTCTTTGGTGGTGAGCAGGGTGAAGGTCATGCCATAGACCTCGTCGCCGGTGACCCGCCGGGTCAGATCGATGCCTCCCAGAATGTTGGCCCATTGATCGTTTCCGCCCAGTTCCATCATGCAGCCATAATCCCGGTGGAGCTTGAGAAAATCATAGCTCTGCATGATCATATAGTTGAACTCAATGAATGAGAGGCCCCGTTCGAGACGGGTTTTGAAGCACTCAGCGGTGAGCATCTGGTTCACCGAGAAATGCACCCCCACGTCTCGGAGCAGCTCAATATAGTTGAGCTTCAGCAGCCAGTCGCCGTTGCGTAGCATCAGCGCCTTGCCGTCCGAAAAATCCACAAACTTCTCCATCTGGCGCTGAAAGCACTCGGCATTGTGGTTGATCTCTTCGGGGGTGAGCATCTTGCGCATGTCGGTCTTGCCGGTGGGGTCGCCCACCATGGTGGTCCCGGTGCCCAACAGGGCAATGGGGCGGTGGCCAGCCTGCTGCAAACGTTTCATCACAACCATCTGAAGAAAATGACCCACATGCAGGCTGTCGGCAGTGGCGTCAAACCCGATATAGAAGGTGATCTTCTGATTATCCAGAAGTTCACGGATCTGCTCAGGGTGGGTCATCTGCGCAATCAGTCCGCGCCGGGTTAATTCTTCAAAAACTGTCATCGATCTGTCTCCTTGTTTGTTCAATTTCGGGGGAACCCCCGATTTTCTCCAAAGTAGTTTCAGTATAGCACGGCAGCGGCCAAAGGGCAAGCCCTATTCCCCTGCCTGGGCCAGCATCTCCCGGGCGTGCTCCAGGGCCAGGGGGCTGACCGTTTCGCCCCCGATGATCCGAGCCAGCTCCCGTACCCGTTCCTCTCCCTCTAGAGACCGGATGGTGGTGTAAGTGCGCTCCTCCTGGGTCTGCTTAGAGATGAGCAGATGGTGTTGGGCATAGCAGGCCACCTGAGCCAGATGGGTCACCACTATCACCTGGCGGTTTTGGGCCACCTGCCTCAATTTTTTACCGATCTTCTGAGCCGCCCGTCCAGAAACTCCCGTGTCCACCTCATCGAAGATCAGCGTGCCAATGTTATCCCGGTCTGCCAGAACATTTTTAATGGAGAGCATGATCCTGGCCAGCTCGCCGCCGGAGGCCACTTTGGAGAGGCTGCGGGGCTCCTCACCAGGGTTCGTGGTCAAAAACAGCTCCATACTGTCGATCCCATCCGGGGAGAGGGGCTTCTCCTCCCGATGGAGAAGAAAGCGCACCGAAGGCATATCCAAAAACATCAGCTCGCCCTGGACCGCCTCAATGAAGGCGTTGGCCGCCGCCTGCCGCCTGCGGGAGAGCTCCTGGGCCAGCTCTTGGGCCTTCTCCCGCAACTGGTCCTGTTGCTGGGAGAGTTCCTGGGCCCGTTCGTCCGAGGTCTCAATCTGGGCCAATTCCTGGGCGGCCCTCTCCCGGAACTCCAACACCGCCGGGATATCCGGTCCATACTTCCGTTCCAGGGAATGGATCAAGTCCAACCGTTCCTCCAGGTAGTTCAGCTGAGAGGGGTCGCAGTCCAGGTCCTCCAACAGCGTCCGGATATCCTCCCCAGTCCCCTCCAACTCATAGGAGAGTTCCGTGACCTTTTCACATATCGTCTGGGCCCCATCCAGATATTTGGCCGCCTCCTGGAGATTGTCTACCAGCATCCCCATGAGGGAGGAGAGGCCCTCACTCTCCCCATCCCCATTGAGCAGTTCCAAGCTCCCGCCCAAGGCCTGGGTCACATTCAGAGCGTTTTTCACCAGGCGGCGTTGGGATTTGAGTTCCTCCTCCTCCCCCGCCGTCAGTTGGGCGCCATCGATCTCATTGATCTGGTAGGTGAGCAGGTCAATCCGCCGGGCCTTCTCCGCCTCGTCAGTATTGAGGGCCTCTAGCTCCTGTTTTACCGCCTGCCAGACATGATAGGCGGAGGCGTATTGCCGCCGGAGGTCCTCCAGCTCCCCATATCCGTCAATAAACGCCAGATGTTTCTGGGGAGAGAGCAGCTGTTGGTTGTCGTGCTGGCCATGGATGTTCAAAAGTCCCGCTGTCAGCAATTTCAAGATGGAGGCAGTGGCCGGGCGGCCGTTGATCCGGCAGGTGGAGCGTCCATCTGTAGAGATCTCCCGGCTGATCAGGGCGCAGCCGTCCTCGCAGGCGTATCCGGTCTCTGAAAAGATCTCCTGCTCCACCGGTCCCATACCGGTAAACAGGGCAGAGACCTCCGCTTTTTCCTCCCCTGTGCGGATGAGATCCCGGCTGGTCCGCTCCCCCAGCACCGCATTGATGGCGTTGATAAGGATAGTTTTCCCTGCGCCGGTCTCACCGGTAAACACATTGAACCCCTGGGAAAACTCAATGGTGGCCTCCCGGATCACTGCAATGTTCCGGATATACAGTTGAGAGAGCATGCCCACACCTTCTTTCTGTCAGTTCCGGTTCATCATCTTGCGCAGTTGGGTCACCAGATCCTGAGCGTGGCGTTCGTCCCGCATGAGCAGGAAGATAGTGTTGTCCCCCGCCAATGTCCCCACCACACCCTCCAAATGCAGGTCATCTAAAAACTCACAGAGGGCGTTGGCCATGCCGGTGTGGCATTTGATGGCGGTAATGTGGCCGGCGCTATCAATCCCCTCCACCGACTCAGACAGGAGCACCAACAGGCGGTTGGACATCTCCCCCTTCTCCGCCGGCGCATGGGCGGTGTAGTAATACTTCCCATCCGACGTCAGTGTCTTGACCAGACGCAGTTCCTTGATGTCCCGGGAAACGGTGGCCTGGGTGACCGGGAAGCCCTCCTGACGCAACAGTCCCAGCAACTCCTCCTGGGTCTCGATGGGGCGTTCCTGAATCAGTTCTAAAATTTTGGCGTGTCTTTGTGATTTCACTTGCAAAATCCCCCTATGCCCAAGATTTTAGTTTCACATTCAGAATTCCGTTGAAAGTCTTCTCCGCAAACTGGACGAACTGAGCCGCCTCCTCCGCCCGCCGGATCCGTACCTTCCTGTCGCACTCCAGCGTGCGGACCCGGTCACCGTCCACGCTCACCACCAGACGATCCAGGTTGTTTACATACCGGCCGCACACCTCCAGTTCCACCTGGGGGGAGAGCAGTACCGACCGGGCGTAAAGGGAGTGGGGACAGATCGGCGTCATAAGGATGGTATCAATCCCCGGGTCTACAATCGGTCCGCCGGCAGACAAGGAATAGGCGGTAGACCCGGTGGGCGTCGCAAAGATCAAGCCATCCGCCCGGTAGCTGCCCACCGGCTGTCCATCTCCCAGGATCTCCAGATCCACCAGGCGGGAGAGACCTCCCTTGGAGACAACCACATCGTTGAGGGCCAGGTAGGTCTCCGGATCCCCCTCCACCTGGATCTGCAACAGCATCCGGCGTTCAATCCCATACTCCTCCGACGCGAGCCTGGACAGGAAGCCGATCTCGTTTGGCTCCACCTGGGCCAGATAGCCAACCCGACCGCTATTTACCCCCAAAATGGGCTTCCCATAGCGCACCGCGTATTTTACATTGTGCAGGATGGTTCCGTCCCCGCCCACTGTGAGCAACAGATCGCAGACCTCCAGCGCCTGCTCCAGAGGTAAAAATTCCGCCCTGGAGAACCGCCCCATCAATTCCGCGCAAAACAACGGCTGGCAGCCGGTTACCCGCAGCTGGTCCGCAATCCGCTGGGCTAAAGGCATTGTATTGGGGCGGGTGGGGTTGGGCAAAATCAGAATCCGTTTCATCGTTCCCCTCCTCAGTGGTTCCCTGGCCGGTCCAGCGCCTCATGAGAGCGGTCCACCAATCCGCGCAGCTGTTCCAGGGAGGGCGCCGGACCTTCCCCTCCCTTTTGTAAATACATCAGATATTCAATATTTCCCTCCGGTCCCTTTACCGGGGAGAACTCCATGCCCAATATGGAAAAACTATTGTCCAAGGCATAGCCCACGGCGGATTCCAGCACCTGGACATGTACCGCCCGATCCCGGACCACTCCCTTTTTTCCCACCTTCTCTCGGCCAGCTTCAAATTGGGGTTTTACCAGGCAGACCATCTCTCCTCCCGGTCCCAATAAGTTCACTGCCACCGGCAACACCAACCGCAGGGAGATGAACGACACATCCACGCTGGCAAACGCCACCTGCTCCCCGATCTGTTGGGGGGTGACATTCCGGATGTTGGTGCGCTCCAAATTGACCACTCGGGGATCGTTGCGCAGGCTCCAAGCCAACTGTCCATATCCCACGTCCACCGCATAGACCTTCCGGGCACCATTTTGAAGCATGCAATCGGTAAAGCCGCCGGTGGAAGCGCCAATGTCCATACAGATTTTTCCCTCCAAACGGATGGGAAACGCCTGCATTGCCTTTTCTAACTTTAAGCCTCCCCGGCTTACATATTTGAGCGGATCCCCTCGTACTTCCAAATGTACCTGAGAGGAATATTCATTGCCCGGCTTGTCCGCCTTCTGGCCGTCCGCATAGATCAGCCCAGCCATGATGACCGCTTTTGCCTTTTCCCGGCTGGGCGCCAGGCCGCGCTCCACCAGCAGCAAATCCAACCGTTGTTTCACTAGGTCAGCTCCCCCCTTCACCTCCGCCGCCAATCTTCAAAGATCATATTCCAACACTAGACACTCCAACGAGGCGGCGTCCAGCCGGCAACGCTCCAACGCCCTGTCCACAGGCATAGCCGGCTGGAAAGGCTTTCGGATCCCGTGTAGTTTCATCTTTCCCCGATAATCCAGCTCTGCCAGCGCCGCCAAAAAGTGCTCCCCAATCCCTCCGGATTGGATGCCCTCCTCTACAAACAGAATCTTCGGATACCGTTTGGCCAGACGTAAGCACTCCTGCGGCAGGGGCCAAATCTGGGTAAGCTTCAAAAGATCCGCCTGGATTCCCCGCTGTTGCAGCGCTTTGGCAGCCCGCCAGACCTGCTGGCACTCCCGTCCATAGCTCACCAGAAGCAGCTCCCCCTGTTCGGGACCAAACACTTGATGGGTGAACGGCGCAGGTGGAAGGTTACAGAGTTCCGGCAACTGTGGCTCCTGTCCACGGGGATATCGCACCGCCACCAGACCATCCCAATGGTAAAACGCCTGATCCAGCGCCCATTGCAAATCTCGGTAACTGGCCGGAGAGTAGATGGCGGCTCCAGGCAGCAGGGAGAGAAATGCCGCGTCAAATAGCCCCTGGTGGGTCTCCCCATCCTCTCCCACCAGGCCCGCCCGGTCCACTCCCAGCACCACATGCTGCGGCTGGATGGAGGCGTCATGGATCAGCTGGTCGAACCCCCGCTGCAAAAAGGTGGAATAGACAGCAAACGCCGGCAACATCCCGCCAGCCGCCAGGCCGCAGGCAAAGGTCACCGCGTGTTCCTCCGCGATCCCCACATCATAGAAGCGCTGAGGGAACCGCTGCCCAAACTCCTGAAGGCCTGTGCCATCCGCCATGGCTGCGGTGATGGCGCAGATCCGCGGATCCCGCTGGGCAGCCCGGACCATCCAGCGCCCAAATTCCGACGAAAAACTGTGGGAGGAGGCACGCACCTGCCCACTGTGCCGGTCAAACGCCCCCACCCCGTGGAAGACGGAGGGATTCTGTTCAGCATAGGGGTATCCTTTTCCCTTTATCGTATTTACCTGGACCACCACTGGGCCATTCTCCCCCTTGGCCCGCGCCAACACCCGCAACAGGGCAGGCAGGTCATGGCCGTCCACCGGGCCCAAATAGTGGAAGCCAAAGTCCTCAAACAGGTTGGTATGGTAGACCAGCTGGCGCACTGCGCCCTTGGCCTCGGAGATCAAGTCCCGCATTTCCGGCCCCACCACAGGGATCTTTTTCAGAGCCCCCTCCACCTGTTCCTTCAGGGTCAGGTATCCCTCAGAGGAGCGTTTTTTCGCCAGATAGGTGGCCAAAGCCCCCACACTGTGGGAGATGGACATATCATTGTTATTGAGCACTACCACCAAACGGTCCTGGCTGCGGCCAGCATTGTTCAGGGCCTCATAGACCATCCCCCCGGCAAAGGCCCCGTCCCCTATCACAGCCACCGTCCAATGGCGATCCCCTTGGAGGGTAGCGGCCCGGGCGAATCCAAACGCGGCCGACAGCGCTGTGCTGGCATGCCCGCCAATAAAGGTGTCATAGGGGCTCTCACTGGGGCGGGGAAAACCGGAGATCCCCCCCTCCTGGCGCAGGGTGTCAAACCGGTCCAAGCGGCCGGTCAGCAGTTTATGGACATAGCTCTGGTGGCCCACATCCCAGAGGATCCGATCCTCCCCAGGGGCAAATACCGTATCCAGCGCCACCGTCAGCTCCACTACTCCCAGGTTGGAGGCCAAATGGCCACCCGTCCGGGAAACCGTGCGCAGCAACTGTTGGCGGAGCTCCTGACACAGGAGCCGCTGCTGCCGGGAGTTCAGCCGCCGCAGATCTTGAGGGAACCGCAGCGTATGTAGCAGATCCTGGTTCGCCATTTCTTCTTCATTCCTCTCTTAGAATGCGGGCATCAAGACCGCGATCAAAATTCCAAGTGCCGCCCCACAGAGCACCTCCAGGGGAGTGTGGCCCAAAAATTCCTTCAGCTCCTTGCCAGAGCGGTTTTCCAGGTCCACCGGGGCGGACTCCCCCCGTGCCAGGGCGTCCATCTCCTCCTTGAGCATCTGGAACATCATTTTAAAGTCGATTACCATCTTGTTGAGCACCTTGGCCTGCTCCCCGGCCGCCCGGCGCACCCCCATGGCATCATACATAACAATGCCCGCCAGGGTCAGCGCCAAAGCAAATTCAGGAGAGGTATAACCCAGCTTTTTGGCGATGGCCATCGTCACCCCACAGACCAGGGCTGAGTGGGAACTTGGCATCCCCCCGGAACCTACCATCCGCTCCCAGACAATCTTTCGGGTGGGGATAAACACCAAAAGGGTCTTGAGGACCTGGGCAATGAACCAGGATAGAACCCCCACATTGAGAATATAGTTGCTGGTCAGCATCTCCAAAGGGCCCATAATCTACTCCTTTTCTCTTCGCCGTTAAAACACTCATTCCAACGTCCACTCAGTGATCCCGCGTCAACACCATGTCCGCCAGCCAAAGCAGGAACCCGTTGTCAGCAATGCCCTCCAAACAACCCTTTGCCTGATCCACCTGGCGTTTGGCCTCCTGGCGGGCACCATCCAGTCCCAGCAACGTGACATAGGTGGACTTATGGTTCTCTTGGTCGCTGCCCACCGGCTTGCCCAACCGGGCAGCATCCCCTGTCACATCTAGAATGTCATCTGTAATCTGGAAGGCCAACCCATAGGCGGCGGCATAGTTATCCGCAACAGCTGTCAGTGCCGGAGCCGCTCCCCCGGCGATACAGCCCAGGCGGGCGGACGCCCGCAGCAGCGCCCCCGTCTTGAGCGCGCAGAGCCGTTGGAGCTGGGGAAGGCCCACCGCCTCCTCCTCAGCGGCCAGGTCCAGCACCTGGCCGCCTACCATGCCATAGACACCGGCCGACTGGGAGAGGGCGGCCATCGCCTGCACCCGGGCCTCTGCCGCCAGAGGTGCTTCTGCCAACACCTCAAATGCCTGGGTCAACAGGGCGTCCCCGGCCAACAGAGCAATATCCTCTCCAAACGCCTTGTGGCAGGAGGGCTTGCCCCGGCGGAAATCATCGTTATCCATGCAGGGCAGATCGTCATGGATGAGGGAGTAGGCGTGAACCATCTCCACCGCGCAGGCACAGGCCATCGCCCCCTCCCGGGGCGCCCCTGCAAGATGGCCAAATTCCAGCACCAAAGCCGCCCTCAGCCGCTTGCCTGCATCCAATAGGCTGTAGCGCATGGCATCCACTACGGCGATCTGGGGGCAGTCCTCCCGGGCGCGCAGCAATTCCCGCAGAGCGTCGTTGACGCTGGTGGCATACTCCGCCAGCTGTTGCTCACACCGGTTCATCCGCGCTCCCCTCCCCATTTAACTTCTCCACCTTCAGTTTGGCAGCCTCCAGCTTTTTATCCGCGAACTCCACCAGCTTCACTGCCTCTCCGTAGAGCCTGATTGAATCGTCCACCGAAATTTCCCCACCCAACTGGGCCACAATCTCCTCTAAACGCTTGATAGCAGCCTCCAATGTGGTCGGTTTTGTCATCTCTTCTGCTCCTCTCCCCCGGTCACTTGGGAAAAAATCACGCCGTCCAACACCCTGGTCTCTAAACGGTCCCCTGGATGGACCTGTTTGACGGAGGTCACCGGCCTGCCTTTCACGGTGGCCAACGCATACCCCCGAGATAGGACGGTCATCGGGCTGCGCTCCTGGGCCAAAGCCGCCAACCGTTCCACCTGGCGCCCCACCCGCTCCAAGCGCAGGGACATCTGCTCCCGAGCAGCCTGATCCAGTTGAGCCACCTGGGCAGCGGCCTCCGACAACCGGTGTCCTGTCCGCTCCCGGGCAGTCTGCGCCAAAAACGCCACCCGTTGCGCCTGCTGCTCCAAAATCCCTCTTGGGGTAGCCAGATGGGCGCGGGCTTCCCGCAGGCGTCGGGCCCATCCTTCCAGACGGCCATTGAGCAGATCCCGGCACTGCCCCTCCAAAGCATCCAGTCCATAGCGGATATCCTCCAACTTGGGGGACACCAGCTCGGCCGCTGCCGAAGGGGTGGGCGCCCGCAGGTCGGCTGCGAAATCGGCAATGGTAAAGTCGGTCTCATGTCCTACTGCCGACACCACGGGTGTGTGGCTGGCGGCAATCGTCCGAGCCAGCTGTTCGTCGTTAAACGCCCACAGGTCCTCCATGGAGCCTCCCCCCCGCCCCACAATGATTACATCGCAACCGCCTCTCCGGTCCAAAATCTCCAGCGCCGCAGCCAGCGAGGCTGCGGCCCCCTCCCCCTGCACCTTGGCCGGGCAGAGCACCACTGTGGCCACCGGCCAACGGCGGGAGAGGATGTTCAGCATATCCTGGAGGGCAGCCGCCCCCTCGCTGGTGACGATCCCAATCCGTTGGGGATAGGGCGGGAGGGGGCGTTTGCGAGCTTTTTCAAACAATCCCTCTCGCTCCAGCTTCCTTTTCAGCTGTTCATAGGCCAGATAGAGGGCTCCCAATCCATCCGGCTGCAGGTCGGTGACATATAGCTGGTAACTGCCATCCCGTTCGTAGAGGGAGATGGAACCGCTGGCAATCACCCGCATGCCGTCGGAGGGAGCAAAGCGCAGAGCCTCCGCATGGCCCCGGAACATGACCGCTTTGATGGCGGCCTGTCCATCCTTCAGAGTAAAATAGCAGTGCCCGGACTTGTAGTGACGGGTAAAATTGGAGATCTCCCCTTGCACCAGGATCCCCTGAAGCTTCTGGTCGGACTCCAAAATCGATTTCACATACCGGTTCAGTTGGGTAACAGTAAGTACGGTGGGGTTCAACATCCCTCTGCCTCCTTTGCCAGCCGAGCCAGCACCGCGACTCCTGCGGCATTGTCCGCTGAGAAGAGGGGATCTGCAAAGTAGCAGTCCCGATGGCGGCGGGACAGCTCTTGACGCAAGAGCGTGTTACACATGACTCCTCCGGCGTAGACGATGGGCAACGCCCCATAGGCCTCCCGGAAACAGACGGTCATTCCATCCGCCGCAGCCAGGATGCTTTCCATGCAGAATTTTGCCACATCGCAGGCGGCTTCCCCACGCGCTGCCATCTGTTGGCAATGGTTTTCCACCCCCGACAGGGAGCAGTCCATCCCCCGGAGGACCGGACGCACCCGGAACTGCTTTTGGGACTGGCAGGCCAGCTCATCCAGGTATTTCCCCGCAGGAAAGGGCAACCCCAACAGTTTGCCCACCCGGTCCACTGCCTGGCCGGCCTTCAGATCCAAAGAACGTCCCACCAGCTCCACCCCGAAGGGCAGGTGCTCATCCGGCCCCACCAACAGACACTCGGTGGTACCGCCCGAAAAGTGGAAGGCGCCAAACCGCTGCCCCACCAAATCCAATCTTCCGGTGGAGTAGAGGGCGGCCGCCAAATGTCCCGCCTGGTGGGAAAACCGGAAGAGGGGCAGATGGCAGGCGGCGGCGGCCGTCTGAGCCGCCAGCTCCCCCACCAAAAAACAAGGCATGTAAGAACCCTCCACGTCCCTAGGGCGGGCCGAAACCCCCACGCCCATCAGAGGCTCCGGGCAGTTTTGCAGCAGCGGCTCCACCAGCTCTCCCAATTGTTTTACATGGGCAAAGACCGCGTCACTCTGGCGCAGGCCCAAAGCGCCTTCCCGCACCGGCAGGAGCCGTTTTTGCTGGCGCATCTCTCCCGATTCCAGCCAGAGAGCGGCAGAGGTGGTATAATTGCTGGTGTCGATCCCCAGATAGGCCATAGCTCACTCCCCGGCCGGCACGGGCGCCGGTTCCTCTTGGAGCTGCTCGCCGGGCTGTTGCTCCTCCCGGCCCCGTACATATGCCCCCAATAGGCCGTTTACAAATGAAAAGTCGTCCTCATTCCCATACTTCTTGGCCAGCTCCACCGCCTCGTTGATGGAGGCGCCCACCGGGACGGTATCGATGTGGTCGATCTCCCACAGGCTCATCCGCAGGATGGAGAGGGCCACTCGACTCATGCGGTTGAGCTTCCATTTTTTGGACTGGCCGGAAATAATCTGATCCAGCCAGGGCAGGTTGTCGCACACCTGCTTGGCCAGATTGTATGCATAATCATCCACTTGCAGGTTCCGACCGATCTGTGCCTCCTCGATGATTTCGTCAATGCTCTCTTCCTTGAACGAGCGTTCAAAAATCAAAATAAACGCCTGTTCCCGGGCTTCACTTCTCTTCATAAGCAACGTCCATTTCCGCCGGCATTCCGGCTGCCTCTCTGTCTTTTTATCCGTCAAAAAAGCCCTCCAAGCGGGCTCGGAGGGCAATGCCTTACTCTGGCTGCTGGGTGGCTCCGGCCGGCTCGTCGAACACAATCCCAGCCACAACGATGTTCACACGGCTCACCGCGATGCCTGTCATGGTCTGCACCGCGTCCTTCACTGCGGCCTGCACCTTCTCCGAGACCTGGGGGATATTGACCCCTGCCTTCACATTTAAATGGATGGAGATCACGGCAATATCATCGTTGAGCTCAATGGAGATGGGGCGGGTGACCTGCCGCTTAATCAGCCCCTTGAGGTTCGGGGAAAATGTCGCCAGCGAGGCGATTCCCTCAATCTCTAGCGCCGCATAGCGGGCGATGGTGGCAATCACCTCCCGGGAGATCTTCAGGTTGCCGGTGGGCTGTGCCTGTTCATGGTTTTGCATATACCGATTCCTCCCTCTGTCGGGGCGGAAACCCCGCGCATTTCCCAGCGGCTGCCCGCCGGTCCGATTTTAAAATGAGCGCTCCAAAACGGTGGGCGCAACAATCTTCTCAATGGTACTTCCCTGAAGCGGGAACAAAGGCCCGCTACGGCTATTATACCATACTTTTCTGAATATACAACCGGATATGCAATCTTTTCCTGCAAAAAGCGCCCGCAAATGCGGGCGCTTGGGGCGGAGATGGGGTTGGGTCAATTGATTTCCACAATGGAGATGTTTTCCACTGGAACGCTGGTCTCCTGAAGGATGATGTCCTTCATCTGGGCCACCTGTTCCGGCTCCAGGCCGTCGCTGCGGACAACTACGTCCACCTGTTCGGTATCGTAATAGACCATGCAGTCCTCAAAGCCCTTGGCTTTGATCAGATTTTCAATCTTCCCCTCCGTTTCAATGGACTGAGCAATTTCTGTGGCCTTCAATGCCATTTCCGCTTTGATATCCGGATCCACAGCCGCGTCCGCCATCATCGTTTTCAAGGTCTCCACCGATTCATCCCTGGAGCGCTGGCGGGTCACCTTGGCCTCCGCGAAATAGGCCTCCCCATCTGTTCCCTCCAGGGCGGGGTCCCCGGCGTCCACAAGCTGGGCGTCCCCATAGTTCTTTTCTGTCTCCAGGGAACTTCCCGCAATCAGGGCATCGCTCTGGGCAAACTGGTAGTTTACATAGACCGCCAGGCCGAGGCCCACCACCAGGGACGCCAGGATGATTTGCTTTTTGCCAATAATCATATTCATAGGGATCCTCCTCATCTATTCGCTAATTTTTGTTACACAAACTTTGGTATAGGGGATGCCAAGGGCGGTGGTGACCACTTCGGTGACCCGTTCCTGCACCACCATGCTGCCCGCCCCCTGGCAGACCACCACCACCCCCTGGATAGCCGGCTGGCGCTGGGTTTTTAGCAGTGCCTGTTTGTTTCCGCCGCCTACGTCCAACAGGATGTACCGTTGGTCGCTGGTTTGCTGTTGGGTCTGGCGGCGGGCGCCGTCCTGGTCATAACTGTTGGAGGTATTCAAATTCTCGCTCTCCTCCACCGCATAGACATATTCGATACCGTTTTCCGCTGTGATCATCACCTCGCACCTGCCTACGCCGTCCACCTGCCCCACAATCCCAGCCAACCTCTCCTCCAACTCCTCCAGGTAGACCTGCGTATCCTGAGGCTCCATCTGCCCCTCCGATTGGTCCGGGCTGGAGGAACCCAAGGTGGACAGGAAGATCAACACCATGCCCGCAATACCGATGAGCAGCAGAAGACTTCCCTTCTGTCCCCCGGCCCGCTGGGAAAATCCTTTCCAAATGGTGAACAACCCTGTCTTTTTATCCATAGACATCCTCCTTTTCCCATCCTATGCGCACCGGAACGCCTAAATACCCCTCCAGCGTCGTTTGGATCTCCTGTTGACGGGCTGTGTAACTCTCTGGCAGCAACAGCTCACACCCACTAATAGATATGCCGTTGTCCGCATCCTCATGTACATCTACAGAAATTTTACCCCCCTCCACCCCCAATTGATCCAACTTTTGCCTGGCAGTTTGTCTCAGGTTCGTCTCTGCCATCCGCAGGGTATCCGCTTCCAACGAGTCCTCCAACCGCCGTGCCCGTTCCTCCACCTGCCCCTGTATTTCTTCCTGGGCCGCCAGATCCAGGGATATGGGGGCAAACGCCACCGGAGAGAGCAGGCAGCAGAGGAAAAATACGCTGCAGGTGATGTTGAATACCCGCTGCATCCCTGCATTTGGCAACATCAGCTGGGCCAGCGCACAGGCTACCGCCGCCGCGCACACACCAAACGCCCACTGCCGGATCGCTTCCAAAACGCACTCCTCCTCCCACCGCTTCATGTTCCAGTTGCCACCAGGAGCACCAAAGAGGTGGAGATAATCACCAATAGGGCAAAACAAAACAGTACGGCAATCAGGATCCCTAAGGCACTTCCAGCGCTCTTTAAAATCTCCCCCACCTGCCGAACGCCCAACAGTTCGCTGACTGCTGAGGCCGCCCCTACGGTCAGATACCACAGGACCGTCTGCATCAGAATGGGCAGGAAGGTGAGTGCCGCCGCCAGGATTCCGAACGCGCCCACAGCGGTCTTCAAAAGGCGCATATACCCCTGGGTGGTGGAAAAGGCGTCCGAGAGTGCACCGCCCACCACCGGCACAAATGTGCCGATGAGGAATTTTGCCGCCTTGGAGGCCACCGTATCGCTGCTGGAGGCCACCATCGTCTGTAGGGAGAGCAACCCCACAAAAATGGTGAGCAGTAACCCCAAAGCCCAGCTGACCACCGATTTTACCGCCCGGGCCACCGGAGCCACATGGACTCCCGGCGTCAAATTTCCCACTACACAAAATGCCAGGTAGATCCCCATCAGGGGCACCAATGTGGTGGAGACAATCTGGGAGACGATTTGGCAGGCGGCAAATAGGAAGGCGGTATAGGTAGTGGCGGTGACCGCCTGGCCGCCCACTGTTACGATAGAGGCGAACACTGGGATAAAAGCGGCCATAAAATTGGCGCAGTCCCGGATGGCCGCTGCCGCTTGGGCAATGCAGTCGGAGATCGGGCTGACCACCGCAGCCGATACACACACCACGCTCACCGCCGCGAAGACGGTGGCCAGCGTCCCCTCCCATAGGGAGCTGCTCAGGGCATCCAACAGGGCACAGAGCAGGACGGTCCCCAAAACCGCGGCGAATACCACCATCGGGCGCCGGATCCGTTCCACCACCAACCTTCCCACCGCCCGGAAAAATTCCCCAGGCTCCAGAGACAACAGCTGTCCCACATCCACCTCTGTAATCCCTGACTGGGAAAGCAGGGAGCGGGTATCCCCCGGCAGAGCCTCCAGCAGTTCATTCGCCCCTGACGCCTCCAGTTGGCTCTCGAAGTCGTAGCCGCTCCTCTCGGCATCGGCATTCTCCGGGCTCTCCCCGTCTCCCGTCCAAATCGGATCGGGATTTTCCCAATCAGAGGGGCCGGCCATTGCTGCAGCTGGGACAGAAAGAAAGATGGCACATATGGTTATCACCGTTAAGAACCCCTGCCATCTCATCCCAATCCCCCCTGTCCAATCAGCCCACCGGCAATCTGCAAAATCTCCTCGAACAGCGGCAGGCTGATGAGCAGTACCGCCAATTTTCCCGCCGTCTCCACCCGAGCGGCAACACCGCTCTCTCCCAGATCCCTGCAGGCGTCGCAGGCGATCTGGGTCACCAGACAGAGGCCCAGGGCTTTAAAAAGGATCTGTACATGGGCGGGACCTGCTCCCGCTGATTCCAACAGGCTGTGGATCCTTTGAAAGAGCGGAGCCGCCCAGGACAGCACACTGCCCAGGATGAGGACCCCTGTCAACAAGGAGAGGACAAAGGCATACTCTGGATGGCGTTCTCGGAGTACTGCATTCAGAGCCACCGCCACCACCGCCAGCCCACAGATCTGTAGCAGCTCCATCTCAGTAAAGCCCAAACACGCTTTTGACCGTCTCAAACAGCGTGTTGATCTGGGTGATCATCATCATCAGTACCACAATCAGCCCTGCCAGAGTGGTCATCATGGCCTGTTCCTCCCGACCGGAGCGGATGAGCACCTGGTTGAGCACCGCCACGATGATCCCAATGGCCGCAATTTTGAAGATCAGATCCACTTCCATGCTTTTGAACCCCCTTTGACCGTTTAGACGAACAGGATTACTAGGAATACGCCCGACAGTACCCCCATGGTGCGGTAGAGCTTCCCTCTTCCCAGCCGCTGTTCCCGTGCCTGCTGCAGCTGGTAGCGGAGCAGCTTGTCCGCCTGGTCCAGGGCGGACAACTGCCCTTCCAGGTCACATTGGCCCAGTGTCTCCCCCAGCCCGGCCAGCGCTTGCAAATCCTCAGGCAATAGGGAGGTCTTGGCCTGATCCAAGGCGGTCTTCCACGCCTGGGGAAACGGCATCCCGCTCCGACAGAGGCTGGCGCAGTGGGCCAGATAGCCCACCCGGCTCAGGGAGGCCCGCTCCTCCAGCCGCGCCACCGCCTGATCGGGCGGCGCCAAGCGATAACGCAGTTCCCCCGCCAGCCCGGCCACCACCGACAACGAGAGCTCCAACTCCCGCACCCTCCTTCCCAGCCCTGACGCCGCCGAAAGGCCCAGGGAGGTGGTACAGAACAGGATCATCGCCATACCGCAGAACTTTACCAACGCTGTCATAGGGATTCCACCTTTCTCAATTCCTGAATTTGCGCTGGCCGGTCCGCCCCGGCCAACAGGGCCACCCATTGGAAGGCACCCGTCTCCAGCAGGCGGCGGGCCTGCTGTTTGCGCAGCAACTCCTCCAGGGTCCCTCCATGGATGGAGGTCACCACCGCCACGCCGCTGTTGGCGGCTGCTTCCACTGCTTCCACCTCTTCCGGCCGGTAGAGCTCGTCGCAGAGGAGCACCTGGGGGGAGAGGTATCGGATGGCGCTTTGCATCCCCACCCCCTTTGGGTAACCGGAAAGCAGATCACAGCAGATTCCCAGGTTGTGGAGCACCTCCCCATCCGAAGCCGCCCCCAACTCCCCGCTCTCGTCCACCACACAGACCTTCCAATAGCGCCCGGAGGCCCCATCCGCCAACTGACGGGCAAGATCCCGGAGCAAGGTTGTCTTTCCGCTGGCGGGAGGCCCGGCCAGCAACACCCCCTGCGGACCCTGGGAGAAACATTCTTGAAGCAGGCGGTCAGCAACGTTGGGGATCTGGCGGGCAATCCGCAGATTGATGGAGGTGACCTCCCGCACCGCTGTCAACCGTCCCTCCTCCACCACCCCAGTGGCAGCGATCCCCGCCCGATGGCCGCCTTTCACCGCGATATATCCCTCGATGAGTTCCTTCTGGTGGCTGTGAACCGCCCAACCGCAGAGGCTGACAAACGATTCCCGCAGATCCTCCCGCCCTACGATCACCCCATTCTGAGGCGGATGGGGGCTGGGCCGTCCATCCTGCCCCAAAAAGAGGGGACGGATCCCCTGCATGAGGCAGAGAGGGCGGCCCAGACGCAGACGGATCTCCGTGACCCGGCCCTGCTCCCCCGAAGGCAATCGCTCCAACTCCCGGCGCATCCGTTCCCCTAGCCGGCCGGCGGCCTCCAGATAACACCGATCCTGTTCCATTGCTTTCACTTCCTTTGCTTGTCTTTTCAAGCCTATGAGCCCGTCCATTTTTTTAGAACCCTCCTGCCAAAAATCCCCCGGGGGCAGTGCAATTGCCTGAGGGGGATTTTCCACAGAGGAACCATCCGCAGAGCCCTTGCAACCCCGAAGGTTTCCCCTTATAATGAATTTAGCGCAGCTGTTTGGGCGCGATTGGAAAGAAGTATTTTTATTAAGAAGGAGGAGCACCATGAAGATTCTCATCTTAAACGGCAGCCCTCGGAAAAACGGCAATACCAAAGCGCTGCTGGAGCGGATTGCCACAGGCGCGAAAGGACACGAAGTCGAGTGGGTGGACGTGGCTCGGCTGCGGGTCGGGGGCTGTTTGGGCTGTGACGCCTGCCGGAAAAACGGCGGGAACTGTGTGCAGCAGGACGATTTCCCCGCCTTATTGAAAAAGATCCAGGCCGCAGACTGCGTCCTGTTCGGTACCCCCGTCTACTTCTGGGGGATGTCCGCCCAACTGAAGCTCTGTATCGACCGCTTATACGCGGGGGGAGAAGGCATCCTCCACAAAAAAGTGGGATTGGTGACGGTAGGCGCGGATGTGCTCAGCGGCCCCCAGTACCGGCTGATCAACGAGCAGTTCGCCTGCATTGCAGAGCATTTAAGCTGGGAAATCCTCTTCCAGGAGGCTGTGAGCGCCAGCGCGGCTGGGGAGGTCCTGGAGCAAACCGAGCTGCTGGCAAAAATGGAGGCATTGGGAGGACAACTGTCATGAATCATCGGCATCTAGGGAAAACCGGACTGATGGTCAGTGAGATCGGGTTGGGGGGAGAGTGGCTCACCGGGCTGACCGAACAGCAGACCTTCCAGGTGATCGATGCGGCTCTGGCCGAGGGGATGAACTGCCTGGACATCTTTATGCCCCAGCCCCAAACCCGCAGCAATATCGGCCGGGCCCTGCGGGGACGCCGGGAAAAAATGCTGATCCAGGGGCATCTCGGGGCAATCTTTGAGGACGGGCAGTACACCCGCAGCCGTCAGATGGACAAGGTGAAGGCCGCTTTTGACGATCTGCTCACCCGTCTGGAGACCGACTACATCGATATTGGGATGCTCCACTATATCGACAGCATGGAGGAGTATGAACGGGTCATGGATGGGCCGTTCTATGCCTATGCCCGGGAACTGAAGGATCAGAGGGTCATCCGCCATATCGGCATGAGCTCCCACAACCCCCAGGTCTCCCTGCGGGCAGTGGAGGAGGGGCGGATCGAGGTGCTCATGTTCAGTTTAAATCCCGCCTACGATCTGGAGGGCTCCGACGCCACCATTGAGGAGATGATGAAATTCCGGGACCTCCAGTCTGACCAGTGGCTGGTAAACACTGCCCGGCAGGAGCTCTACGCCCGCTGTGCCGCCGACGGGGTGGGGATCACCGTGATGAAGCCTCTGGGGGCGGGCAGCCTGCTGGACGCCAAAAGCTCCCCCTTTGGGGTGGCTATGACGGTGACCCAGTGCTGCCACTACTGCTTGACCCGGCCGGGCGTGTCCAGCGTACTGGTGGGTTGCCGCACGCCGGAACAGGTACACATCGCCGCCTGTTATGCCACTGCCACTCCGGAGGAAAAAGCCTACGGCCACATCTTCAGTGCCGGCCGCAGCATCCAGATGACCGGCCGCTGCATGTACTGCAACCACTGCCAGCCTTGCCCCGCCCACATCGATGTGGCGGAGGTCACCAAATTCTTGGACCTGGCCCGGCAGCAGCCCCAGGTCCCGGAGACCGTCCGGGAGCACTATCTGGCTTTGGAACACCACGCCGGCGATTGCATCCAGTGCGGCAGCTGTGAGCAAAACTGCCCATTTGGAGTTCCTGTGCGGGAGAATATGGCCCGCGCCCAAGAACTGTTTGGGCGCTGAGACGCAAAAAAGCGTGGAGAGGAAGTCCCTCTCCACGCTTTTTGAATCTTCGATTATCGCAAAATATCCTTTTTGACCAATACAATGCCGCCAATGGTACAAAAGATCACCGACAAAACCAACGGCACCCACCAAACCGGGAAGGGTAGCCCTGAAACGTTCATCCCGTAGAAACTGAAGACAATGGTGGGGATGGCCATGATGATGGTGATGATGGTCAGTGTCTTCATGACAATATTCAAGTTGTTGGAGATCACCGATGCAAAGGCATCCATGGTGCCCGAAAGGATCCCCGAATAGATGTTGCCCATCTCAATAGCCTGCTTGACCTCGATGAGCACATCCTCCAACAGGTCCTCGTCCTCCTCATAGAGCTTGATGATCCGGCCCCGGAGGATCTTTTCCAGGGTGATCTCATTGGCCTTTAGGGAAGTGGAGAAATAGACCAGGGATTTCTCCAAACCCAGCAGTTGGATCAGCTCCTTGTTGCGCATCGACTGGTGGAGCCGGTGCTCGGTGTTGGAGGAGATCCGGTCGATCTGTTTCAGATAGATGAGAAACCGTGCCGCGATCCGCAGCAGAGCCAGTAACAAAAACCGGGTCTTCATGGAGGTCTGGAGCCCCTTCACCCGCCCCTCTGCCATGTCATTGATGGTGAGGTTGTCGTCCAAACAGACGGTGAGCACATAGTCCTTGGTGATAATAATCCCCATAGGCAGGGTGGTATAGAGCACCGACTGGTTCTCGTCCTCCTGTTCCTCCGCAGAGGGGTAGTCCACAATCACCAGAGTCTGCCCCTCATCGCTTTCAATACGGGAGCTCTCCTCCTCGTCCAGGGCAGCCCGGACAAAGTCCGCCTCTACCCCCAGGTCATTGGACAGATAGGCCACCTCCGCCTCAGTAGGTCTGATGACAGAGATCCAACAGCCGGGTTCTGGGGCGTCAATCTGGAGGATCCGGTTGTCCACAGTTTTGTAAAAGTTCAGCATCCGATACCCCTTTCTCGGGGTATCCTCAGTGCGCGAGCATGCCCCGACAATATTTTCTTTTCTGTCTACTGCAACTACTTCCAGGGTCAGGGTTCACGCTGGCACCTCCCAAACGCTCAATTTGGCGCCCGGAATCTCCGGACGCCTCTCTTATTATAGCACATAAACCCGTGAATGCAAGCGTATTCCACCGGGAAACGCCAAAAAAAATCTCTAATCCGCCACAACGGCTGAAATTCAGCGTATTTGCCAAATTTCAGCCGTTGTATGGACGTTTTCCCGCTATAGAATGACCTTCTATTTTAAGCTGCCGGGGCAAGTATCTGCTCCAACGCCGCCAGAGCTTGCTGTGCTGTCTGATAACGCGCATCATTGGAGGTGGCGCCCAAAATACACACCAAAAATGACTGCTCGCCTTGCTCATACAGTACCACCAAGTTGTAGCAATTCTCCAGGGAACCCGTTTTGACCCCCGTTACATTTCCATGGTAGTATTCTGAGGTGGGGTCCAACAGGAGATTGGTATTCTGCCACACCTGGAGGCTGCCATCCGGCAATGTGGCCGTATAGCTGCTCTGGGCCACCATCTCCCGGAACCAGGCGTGCGACAACAGCCGCTCGGCCACCATTTTCACATCTTCAGCTGTCGTAACCGCCTGTAAATCGAATCCACTGGGATCATAGAGAACCGTCTCTCCATAGCCCTCCTCCTGTAAATAGACGCCAAGGTGATCCAGAAAGGACTCCACCCGCTCCTGTCCAGCACCAGCCTGCGGGGAAAGCAGGCTGCCACAATAATCTGCCACCGCATAGGCGGCGTCATTTCCCGATGGGACCAGCATAGCGGCCAAGAGATTGTGTAAAAAGTAATCCTGCGGCAGGATCCCGGCCACCGAGGAGCCAGGTTTTGTCAAAGCCAGCGCTTGGGCGTTTACGGAAACCACCTCTTCCAAATCTGCCATTTCTGCCGCATAGTCCACCGCAAACAGCTTCGCCAGGCTGGCAGGCGGCAAGGGGGTCTGTTCGCCCTGGGCAAAGAGAGGTGCCTCCTCTCCCAGTTGGGTCACCAGCAGAGCTTGCACGGAAGGGGGTTCCTCCTGGAAGGTTTTGGCCAGGGCCTCTCGCAGTTGGGTCCGTTGCTCTAGGGATCCCCAAAGGTCCACCGCCCGGGATGCGGCCCAGAATGCCGCTACCGCAGCCAAAATAAGCAGCAACAGGGCCGCAACACATCCGCAGCCCTGTCTCCTCCTCCTCCTTACCCGCCTTTTTTGCATCTCCCCACCTCCATGGATAAAAAATCCGGGGTCCCCAAGGGAAGGGGCCCCGGATTACAAATGTTACCGATCAAAACTGATCCTCAAATGCCTGTTCCGCAGGGGAAGGGTCATCAGCCACCACCAACATCACATACTGGCCGTGGGTAAAGGTCACCGCCCCATCCAGCTTAGTCAGCTCTTCGGGGATATAGTTTTCGTAGGCCGCACGCTGATCCTTGACCCGTTGATCGACCGCCTCCTGAGCAAGGGATACATCAGCGGCGTCCTTCATTTTGATGACAGTCACCTCTTCAGCGGTGGCACGGGAACCACTGGTATACATACAGGCGTCCTCCACCTTCTCCGTATCCAGCAGGTAAAAATCAAAGAACAGATCCCCATCTACAGTGGTCATATTGTCCACAAAGGTCAACTGGCCCGCTACCGCCTCCACAACCTCCGCCGCTGTAGGCTGTTTCTCCTCCGCGGACTGGCTTTCCGACTGCTGGGAACCGCCGCAAGCCGTCAAGGCTACACAAGCCGCCAAAGCCAAAAAGCCCAATAATTGTTTTCTCATGATACCATTCCTTTCTTATGACGCCACCGTGTGACGTTTTAGGTATTCAAACCATTTTGAGTAATAATCGGGACCAAAATGCATGCCATCTGCGGGAGAGGCCTCATCAGGGAGCATTCCATTCTCGTCTTTCATGCACTCCGCCACATTCAGGTAGTAGACCTGCTTCTCTCCACACAGTTCCATCAGCGCCTGATTGAACTGGTCAATTTTGGTATTGTCCAAGTTGTAATTGTTGTTTTGGGTGACCGGGAGCATCGATTGGACATAGATGATCGCATTGGGCTGGAGTTCCTTGATGTCATCCAATACGGCACCATATCGAGCGATAAAGAATTCCTCCGAATCCCCGCGCACCTCATTGCCGCCCAACATCACATAGACCTTGGCATATTGCTTCTGCCCCAGAGACTCCATAATGGGGATTCGGGTGCCATCCTCCTGGCGAACGGATTCCTTGGTATAGATGGTGTCAAAATTGACGCCTGTATCTGCTAGGACATCCGCATTTTCCATGATTTGATAGAGGGAAATGCCGCTGGTGATGGAGTCCCCCACAAATACCGCATCGTCAAAATAGTCGCTGCGGACCCGCTCGGTTTCGGGAAGGGCTTGTCCATAGACCTCGCTCCCCTGCGCAGAGGCCTGCTCCTCTGAGGAAGAGGATGGCGGTGCGCTTTCAGAGGAGCTTGCCTGTTCTTGTGAGGAGCTGGATTCCATTTCAGAAGAGGATTCTGGCCGGGAGCTGGAAACAACGGGGGCAGGATCCCCAGCGTCTCCAGAAACCTTCTGCCAAGCCAAAGCAATGGCCAAAGAGAGCACCAAGGCAATGGCTACTATCGCCAATACCTGCCAAAAGTTATTTTTATTCCGAGGGCGCTGATGCACCCGATATGGCTTTTGATAACTCATGTCTTTACACCTTGTTTAGCTATAATATGGGGGACGTTAAAAGCGTCTTTTATTATACCTTAACTTTCCAGTGTTGTAAAGCAGGACTTCTCAATTGTGAGGAAAATTCACATCGTTCAAAATCTATACACAAAGTTATAAACACTTTCCACTAAGTTTTCCACCATTCGTCCTTCCTGTTCCACTGCACCTTTCCCCCAACCTTCCCCGCCTTTTCCACAGCTTCTAAACCAATTTTTCCTTTCAAGTGAACACGGTTTAAAGCCACTTGTTTTTGTATTGCGTACTTTTACCGACATTTTTCCCAGATTATACCGTTTGTCATATCCTTTCAAAATCCTTCCGTCAAATTTTACCTTGACAATCCCCGCCTCCTATGTTAAAATAGCGTTTGTCGAATGTGGCAGTGGATATTTCTCCCTGCTCGTCAGGACGGTATGCGGTGGTGCTGGAATCGGCAGACAGGCACGTTTGAGGGGCGTGTGCGCGAGCGTGTGGGTTCAAGTCCCATCCACCGCACCAA
>CAJFPF010000043.1 GCA_904398655.1 uncultured Anaerotruncus sp.
GATGGGGCTCACGTGGGCCATTGCCTGGGGTTTGTAGCTGCCGGTGAGGCGGGCATGCAGCTGCTCCGCATGCAGGACATCTGTATTAAAATTCATTCTCTTCCTCCTCTGTATCGTTCGTTGGGTCAGATATTTTTGCTTTTTCACCTCAATTTTATCATCGGAAATTCTCTGTCACAACTTGCAATTTTATAGTTATTTATGGTAAAATTTTTTTACAAATTGTAATGTTTTTATACAGATTATTAAAACAAAGGCGAAGAAGCTTGGGAGGGACCGCTATGTATTGTACGCTGGCCGACTTGCTGGAGAACGACATCTTGCCCCATGCGCAACTGCTCACTGACCTGGGGGATTTTTCCAAAATCATTGTGGAATCGGTCTCTGTGCAGGAATTCCCCCTGGATAATTTCATACAAGAAAACGAGCTTGTGCTCTCCACCGCTGTAGGCTGTGAACAGGAACCCACCCGCTATTTGCAGCTGATCGAGGAGGCTCGGCAGTCCCATGCGGCCGCAATTGCCTTCGCCTTTCAAGGGAAGGGGCAGGCCATCCTGCCGGAAATTTTGGCCGAAGTCCACGATTTCCCCTTATTTCAAATCCCTTGGGAATGCCGGTTTTCCGCCATCCAAGTGGCGGTGCTGGACACCATCCGAAAAAAACGGGTGACCGTCTTTCGGGAGGTACAGAATAAACTGTTCAACCTGTTTTTTGAGGCCCAATCCCTGGATCAGGCCGCCCGCCTGATCGCCCAAGAATTGGAGGTGGAAATTGCCATCCTTGATCGAAACGGCAGGCAGAGAGGTGCCAGCCAGCCGGAGGGAAACCCTCCATATGGTCCTACCCTGACGGTAGAGATCCAGTTCAGCGATATGATGTTTGGAAGGCTGTTGATCTGGCAGCCCGGGGGAGAGCTGGAAGAAAACCGGCCCCTATTTGAACAGTATGTAGCTTTTCCTCTGGCGCTGTGGTTCAACAAAAAGAATATTGAAGATCTGACCATCACCCGTCTAAAGAATGATTTTGTCCACGACCTGGCTACCGGCAACTATACTTCTTTTGCCGAAATGGTGCGCCAGGGGGCCAACTTGCATTTTGACCTCACCCGGCCTTACACCTGTCTGGTTCTGCGGGCGGCTCTCCGAGGCCAGAACGGGAGCCCGGTTGAATACTCTGACCGCACCGTCCGGTATGCCTCAGAGATAGAAAAAATCCTTTTGCGAGAGGCCTCCAACCAGGGGATGAAGGTGATGGTGGGCAATCTGAACCTAGAGTTTGTTGTATTTTTAGAAAACCTGTCCCCCAATCCACAACGAGAAGTGGATCGCTACCTTACCAATGCGGACAATTCCATTGGAGAATGTTTCCCCTCCCTGGTATTGCTCTGGGGCTGCAGCGAGATCGTGTTGGAGGCTCCGGATTTTACCCGCCTCTATCGCAATGCCATACTGGCCCTACAGTATTGCGCCGCTGATAAAAGCGGCTCCCGGCGGTTCACCTATAAGGACACCCGAAAAGCACTTATCATCTCCGTACTGTCGGAGCACCCCCAGGTACAAAAAAATGCCCAGCAAGTCTTGGGCAAGCTGATGGAATATGACCGCCACTCCTCCATGGATCTTTTGGAGACCTTGACCAAATACATCGCCAATAATTACAACATCAGCCAGGCCGCCCGGGATCTGCACATCTGCCGTCAATCCCTGCTTTACCGCCTGGATAAAATCCAACAGCTTACCGGCATGTCCCTGGACGACCATGAAGACCTGTTCGTCCTAGAGGTGCTCTCCCGCATCCAGGTTTCCTATTGAATCTGACGGCTTGCGGCCAGATTCAGGCAAAACGGATCTGTTCCGCTTTCCCAATGGTATCCCTTCCAGACAAAATCCGGCAGGTTCGCTTTCTGCCATCCGATCAATAAGGCGAGAGGCTCGGAGAAATTCTCCGAGCCTCTCGCCCTGCTGTTTCCAGTAACCCTGTTCATTTTGTACAGATGTGTCTACCGGCGGTCCAATACAACCGCCCCATGGGAGATGTTTTGCACCAGAAAAATACTCTCTGTAAGCTCATAGAGCTTCCTTACACAGTGCTTGGCCTGGCGCCGGCTAGCAAATAGGCCGAATACCGCCGAACCACTACCGCTCATCATCGCCCCCAAGGCGCCGGAAGCCACCATTTTCCCGCACAGTTGCTCCACCTGGGGCAGATCGGACACCTCCTGGAGCACATTGTACATCCCTTTGGCAAAGGGCACCAGCTCCCCAGCCTCCAATCGGGCCAAAAGTTCTGGCATGTCCGGGCGTTGGTGAGCGCCGCGCTGGTCATAGCGCCGATAGCTCTCCGCAGTGGAGATTCCGGCCTCCGGTTTTGCGATTACAATGGGGGTACGCTCCGGCAGACTGGGCACCTGTTCCAGCAGTTCCCCCCGGCCACGCCCTCTTCGCGTCCCTCCCAAAATGCAGAACGGCACATCCGCCCCCACTTTGCCTCCAATCTGGGCCAACTCCTCCAAGGAGGCTCCGGTATCGAACAGGGCATTGAGCCCCACCAACACCCCAGCCGCGTCAGCGCTTCCCCCTCCAAGACCTGCCTGGAGCGGAATCCGCTTCTCCAAATCGATGGAGACCCCCTGCCCCTCCAATCCAAACCATTCCAGGAATCTCCGGGCCGCGATATGGGCCAGGTTGGTCTCGTCACAGGGCAGACGGGGCCGGTCGCAGGAGACATAGATCCCTGGCTGTCTCTCCCGGGAAATCTGCAGAAAATCACACAGATCCACCGATTGGAAGATGGTGTCAATCTCATGATAGCCGTCCGGCTGGCGGCCGGTGATGTCCAGGGCAAGGTTGAGTTTCCCTGGGGCAGCAATGGCGACCTTCTGATACATGGGTTCTCCTTCCTATGTAGGGAGGCTCATCCCCGGCTCATAAACCGGAAGATGGGCGAGGTCTTGATGTCGATCGCCCGTTGGGGGCACATCTCATGGCAACAGAAACAGTGGATGCAGCGCTGCGGATGGATCACCGCTTTTCCACCCTCCATGGCAATCGTTTGGACCGGGCAGCTCTGGGCACACCGGCCGCAGCCGATGCAGTCATCTGCCCGCACCTTCGGATGGGGGGTAAGCCAGGGGCGCAGCGCCCGCACCAGAGTGGCCAACGGCCCCGGCATGTTGCCGGTAAAGTCCAGCAGCTTGGTGGCGGGCATCTGGAAGTCGGGGATGCGGGGCAGTGGATCCCCATCCACCTCCACCTGCTCCACCCTGGATGGGCAGAGCCCGCGGCGCACAGCTTCCGCCAAGGTGGGAACCTGGTCCGGCCCCAGGCCAATGATGGAAGCCGCTGCCAGATCCAATGCATACAGATCCGCCCCGTTGGCCGCCAAGGTGCAGCCAATAGGGCGCCGGTGTCCGCCGGTAGGGCCATCCCCTTCCATCCCCTCCACCCCGTCCACAATGGTTAGGCCGGGCCGGATCAATTGGGACAGGTCGATGAGCATCCGGGCAAACTGTTCCCCATTGGGAAACCGGTAGTGAAGCTGGGGTTTCAACAGGCCGGGTACACAGCCAAACAAATTTTTTACCCCGCAGGAGAGGGTGGTCATGCAGTGAGTTTTGAGTTTGCAAAGGCTGATGACAAAATCCGCCTGAGCCACCGGGTCGATGATCTCAAACTCTTTGCACAGCTCTCCCGTCTCCGCCCGAAGGGTGCGGCTGCCGCACTCCAGGTTCAGCGCCACCCCTTGGTTCCGGGCAGCCTGGGCCATGCCAGTGGTCTCATAGAGGGCCTTCAGTAAGCTGGGGGTATAGAGTCCGCCTGGGCTGTCCGCTAGGGTGATCCGCTGAACCCCCATCTCCCGCAGATGGGCAGCTACCGCCTCTACCAGGGCCGGATGGGTAGTGGCCGCCCGCTGGGGATCTGCCCGCATAATCAAGTTTGGCTTGAGCACCACATGGGCGTCCGGAGGGATCTGGATCCCCAGGCGGTCAAAGTGCAGCGCCACCGCCTTCTTTAATTCTGCCAGGTCATAGTTTTCACCTTTGGCACAGGAAATCCGGTTCATGGCAGCCCCCTCAAATGGTGGTAGAGGGGTCGACGTTGCTGCGGGCGATGGCCACCGGGGCGTCCCCCGCCCCCTGGGCAGCCAGTTGGGCCAGATAGGGCACCACATGCTGTTCGGTGCCAAAATGGCCGGCATCCACCAGCGTGAGCCCACTGTGGATCGCCTCCAACAGCATATCGTGCTTCACATCCCCGGTCACCAGGGCTTGGCAGCCATCGGCCAGGGCAGCCCGCAAAAAGCTGCCGCCCGCACCGCCGCAGACCGCCACCCGCTGGATCGGACGGCCGCCGTCGCAATAGCGCACCGCCGCCAAATCCAATTTTTGTTTCACATAGTAGGCAAACTCCGGCGGAGTCATCCCCCGCTTCAATACTCCCGCCCGGAGCATCCCCTCCCCCTGTTCGGGCAGGCAGACCTCCTCCAGTTCCAGCAAATTGCAGAGGATGTCGTTGACACCGCCGGCGGCCGCGTCCAGGTTGGTATGGGCACAGATCACCGACAGTCCAGCACGGATACACCGCCACACCAACGTGTCCGCGGTCACCCGCTTCATGGGGTGGAAGATCACCGGGTGGTGGGTCACAATCACATTGGCCCCTCGGGCCACCGCCTCGTCAATCACCGCATCGGTCACATCCAAAGCGCACAGAACCCCCCGGACCTCCTCCTGGGGATCCCCCACCAAAAAGCCCGGGTTGTCGAAATCCATGGCGGTGGAAAAATCCGCCGCCCGATTGATGGCGTCAAAAATCGCCTGCGCCTTCACTGCACACACCTCCCATTCAGTTGTTCCCAGAGCTTTCGCACCCGGGCCTGTTCATCAGCGGACTTTCCGGACCGCTCCAAACCTGCCAACCGTTCTTCCAGCATTCGGGCCCTCCGCTGTAGGTAGGCCCTTGCCTCCGGACTGGGGTCATCCAACAGCAGGCCGCCCCAGGCAAACAGAGGGGAGATTTCCCGGCAGTCGCCGGTGTAGGCCGCCTGCATGGCAGTATAAACAAACTCCCCTGCGGCCACCGCCCGCTCCTGGAGCAGGACAAACCCGTTGGCGTAGAGCAATTGCCGCAAGCGGTGGATCTTGGTCATGGGTTGGAGCACAAAACGCAGGCTCGGATCCCTGCTCCAAGGGCAGGCGTCCAAAATCCGCCAGATGAGATCCCCGCCCATACCGGCGATCACCACGTCCTCCACCTGGCCGGGCCCAACCCCCTCCAAACCATTGCACCTCACTGTTTTCACTTGATGGGAAACCCCACATTGGGACAAAGTAAAAGCCGCCTTCTCCAGCGGCTTGCTGTTGATGTCGCAGGCGTAACCGCCGGGGATCTTTCCACTGGCGCACAGCCAGGCGATCAGATACCCGTGGTCACAGCCCACATCCGCGCACCGCGCACCCGGGCGCACCAGCTGGGCCAGCGTCCAGAGGCGCGGGTCCAGCCGGGGCAGATGGGGCTCCATCAGGCCCTCACGTTCCGGGCGGCCTCATGGGCGTTGAGCTTCTCCAACAGCTCCTCCACCTGGAGCCCATGGACCATGCAGGCCTCCTCCAGGCTCTCCCCCCGGGAGGAGGGGCAACCCAGGCAGTGCATGCCCATCTCTAGGAAGAACTGAGCGGTGGTCATATCATGGTCCAAAACCTGGCCGATCAGGGTATCTTTTGTATAGGTCATTTTACATTCCTCCATTGGTTGGGTTTAGTCAAAGTATACCATCTTTCTCTTTGGAAAAACAGGGGCCCCAAAAACTTTTTTCAAAAAATTGCTTCCAAGCGCAGAAAAGCCGCCGTGCGGCTGCACGGCGGCTCAGGTCCAATGGATTATTTCTGCTGCTCCTTCATCTTGGCGAAGCACTCAGAACAGTAGACCGGGCGGTCCTCACGAGGCTGGAAGGGAACCCGAGCCTCGCCGCCGCAGTTGGCGCAGACAGCGGTGTACATCTCGCGCTGAGGGCGGGAGTTGTTCTTACGAGCATCGCGGCAGGCCTTGCAGCGCTGGGGCTCGTTGACGAAGCCTCTCTCCGCATAGAACTCCTGTTCACCAGCGGTGAAGACGAACTCGGCTCCACATTCTTTGCATGTGAGTGTTTTGTCTTGGTACATTTTGATAACCTCGCTTAAATTTGATTTA
>CAJFPF010000044.1 GCA_904398655.1 uncultured Anaerotruncus sp.
ATGGGGCGTTCCGCCATCTGCGGATGGCGGCCAAGGGCGCCGCCCTTGGAACCCGCCACCTTTTGAAAAAGGTGGACGAAAACTTTACTCTGAAAAAGGCGGGCTCGCGGGCGGCAGCGCCCCGCTGAAAACTTTACCTTGAAAAGGAGGGAATCCCTTGCGCAACCTCACCTCCCGTTTTCCCCTGTTGGACGAGGCCCGGGGGCTCTGCCTCCTGTTGATGCTCCTCTACCATGGCGCCTACGACCTGATTGCCTACTGCGATATTTCTATTCCACTATACGAAAGCCCCCTGCTCCATCAACTGCTCCAGCCATTTTTCGCGGCACTGTTCATCCTGATCTCCGGTGCCTGCTGCCCTCTCTCCCGCCATCCCTTACGCCGGGGACTTCTGGCCTTGGGCTGCGGGCTGGCAGCCACCGCCGCCACCCTCTGGGCCGGCGTAGGGTTGCCCGACTGGTTCGGAATCCTCCACTTTTTGGGATGTATGAAGCTGCTCTACGCGGCCCTGCGCCGGCCATTGGAGCGGATCCCACCCTACCTGGGGGCCCTCTTGGGGGTGAGCCTGTTTTTCCTCTTCTATCAACTGCCCTATGGTGCGTTGGGATGGGGCCCGTTCACCTTCCCCCTCCCCCAGACCCTCTATCAGTGGGATTGGCTGTTCCCCCTGGGGCTGCCAGGACCAGGCTTTTCCTCCTCCGACTATTTCCCCTTGCTGCCCTGGGGGATGGTCTTCCTGGCAGGTGTCTGTCTGGGCAAGCCCCTCTCCCAGCATCCCTCCAGGGTGTTTCATACCTCCCACTGTCCCGCTCTGGCATGGCTGGGGCGGCATTCCCTATTCCTCTATCTGCTCCACCAACCGGTACTGGTGTTCGGTCTGCCTCCCATCATCCAAGGGCTGCGGGTTCTTGGGCTGCCGATTTAAAAAATGGCAGAAAAAGGCCGGATGCTGGTGCATCCGGCCCAATCTGTTTGAGGTGTGTTTTGAGGAGGGTAGAGGTACTCAAAATGTTTGCAGCGAATCTTGAGTACAATTCTATTATACCCGGCAGCCGAGAAAATTTGTTACGGATTCATGTACGATCTTTAAAAAAAACTCAAACCTTCTCTGAACAAATCATTGATATTGTCTAAATATTCACGTTGCTGTCGAATGCCGCAGGGTAAAATTCGAACGTATGTTTACAAGCTGGAAATTGTCTGTTATAATGGAAACGAAAAGCCGGGCCCCTTGGGGGTTCTGCAAAAACGATTGATAGGAGGGAGCCTCCATGTCCACCCTTTCCCCACGGGAGCAGGCCATCTTGGAGCTGTTGCGCAGCCATTCCGGCGATGTGATGCCCAGTGTCCGGGAGATTTGCGCCCAGCTGGGCATCAAATCCACCTCCACCGTCCACCGGTATCTCTCCAGCCTTCAGGAGAAGGGGTTGATCCAGCGGGACGCCGGCCGCAACCGGTGCATCCGCCTGCCCGGAGAGACCGCCGCCCAGGTGCCCATTTTGGGGATGGTCACCGCCGGCCAGCCGGTCCTGGCGGTGGAGAGCCTGGAGGGCTACCTGCCCTTCCCTCTGAAGGGCAGCACAGAAGGGGTGTTCGCCCTGCGGGTTCGGGGGGAGAGTATGGTGAACGCGGGCATCCTGGACGGGGACTATGTCATCGCCCGCCAGACCCAGACCGCGGACAATGGGGAGATTGTGGTGGCCATGATCGACGAGGAGGCCACCGTCAAGCGGTTCTATAAGGAGAATGGCCACTACCGCCTCCAGCCGGAGAACGACCGGATGGCCCCCATCTATACCGATCATGTGGCGATTTTGGGCAGGGTGATCGGCCTGCAACGCAGCTATGTGTAACCGGGAGGGGCGGCGTCCCCCCATCCGGGCGCTGTTTTTTGACGTGGATGGCACCCTGGTGAGCTTTGCCACCCACACCGTCCCCAAAAGTGCCCTGGACGCCCTAGCCGCCGCCCGGGAAAAGGGGATCCTGCTCTTTGCCGCCAGCGGCCGGCGGGCTGGGCCCCTGCGCCAAGGGGGCGCTCTGGGGGAATACCCCTTCGACGGATTTGTCACCACCAACGGCCAATACTGCTATACCCCCACCCAGGAGATCTATGCCAATCCCATCCCCCGGGAGGACGTAAACCGGGTGGTGGACCTGTTGGAACAGAACCGATTCCCCTGTCTGTTTGTGGAGAAGGATCGGCATTACCTGAGCCAGACCTCCCCCCGGGTGGAACAGGTGAACTGTCAGATCGATATGGAGCCCCCGCCGGTGGAGGATTTCCGCCGGGCCCGGCTGCACCCCATCTATCAGATGAACTTCTTTTTGCCCGCCCAGCAGGAGCGGGAGCTCCTGGCCCAGCTGCCCCACTGCCGGGCCATCCGCTGGAACGACCTGTATTCGGACATCATCCCCAAGGAGGGCAACAAGTGGGTGGGAATCCAAAAGATGCTGGCCCACTTCTCCCTTTCGCCCCAGGAGGTGGCCGCCTTTGGGGACGGGGAGAACGACCTGGAGATGCTCCGGCGGGCCGGGATCGGCGTGGCCATGGGCAATGCCGATCCCCAGGTGCGGGCGGCTGCCGACCTGGTCACCGCCAGCGTGGAGGAGGACGGGATCGCAAAGGCCCTCCAACAGCTGGGCATCCTCTAAAAAGGGATTTGCAGTCTTTCCAGAGCTCCAAAAAGGGGGTCCCCCGGCGGGGGACCCCCTTTTTGGAGCTTTTAGTTACACTTGGAATAGCCGCAGGAACGGCAGCTGGCGCAGCCGCCCTCATGCTCCAGTTCGGCGCCGCATTCGGGGCAGCGTTTGCTGTGGAGGGCGGCGGCATCCTCCACCACGGTGGACTCGGTGCGCTGCTGGCCCTCCAATTTCGGCAGGCCCTTCTGTCCGGCGGCGATCATATCGGCGGTCTTCTTCACCACCCGGGCAATGGCATCCGGGCAGGAGGTGCACTTCATCCCTGTGTGGCGGATGGTGGAGGGGCAGCGGATCCCCCGCAGCTGATCCAAAATCTCGTCCAGGCTGACCCCCGAGCGCAGGGCGATGGATACC
>CAJFPF010000045.1 GCA_904398655.1 uncultured Anaerotruncus sp.
CTTGAAGTTCACCGTTTTGGACACCGCGTTGTCGGTGTGCTCCTGGAAGGCGGCCTGCATCTTGATGTGGTAGAGGGGGCTCACATCATGGGCACAGACAAACACCCGCTTGAGGTCCGCCGGGATCTCTGGGATGTGCTGGAGGGAACCCTGGGCGGCGATCTTTTTCATCAGCGCGTCACTATAGAGCCCGCGCTCCTCCAGGGCTTGGCGCAGGATGGGGTTCACCTCGATCATTTCGGTGCCGTCCATCACATTGCGGATGAACACATAGGCAAACACCGGCTCCACGCCGCTGGAGCACCCGGCGATGATCGACAGGGTCCCGGTGGGGGCAATGGTGGTGATGGTGGCGTTGCGCAGGGCGGGCCCCCCGGCATAGATGCTCTCATCAAACAGGGGGAAGCTGCCCCGGGCACGGGCCAGCTCCTGGGAGGCCTTCCGTCCATTTTCGGTGATGAAGCCCATCACCTCTCCGGCCAGGTTCACCGCCTCCTCTGAATTATAGGGGATGCCCAGGCGGGCCAGCATGTCCGCCCAGCCCATGACCCCCAAACCGATCTTCCGGGTGGCCTTGGTGGTCCGGTCGATCTCCGCCAGGGGATATTTGTTCACCTCAATCACGTTGTCCAAAAAGTGGACCGCGTCCCAAACCACCTGTTTGAGCTTGTCGTAGTCCAGGGTATAGCGGCTGCCCTCCTGGCGGAGCATGTTCACCAGGTTGATGGAGCCCAAGTTGCAGGACTCATAGGGCAGCAGGGGCTGCTCGCCGCAGGGGTTGGTGCTCTCAATCTCCCCCTGGGAGGGGACCACATTGTCCCGGTTCAGCCGGTCCAGGAAGATGATCCCCGGTTCCCCGTTGCGCCAGGCGCTCTCCACGATCTTGTTGAACACCTCCCGGGCGTCCATCTCCCCCACCTTCTGTTTGGTGCGGGGGTCGATCAGGTCATAGGGCTTGTTGTGCTCCACCGCATGCATAAACTCCTCGGTGATGCCCACCGAGATGTTGAAATTGGTGATGTCAGCGTTGTTCTTTTTGCAGTCGATGAACTCCAGGATATCCGGGTGGTCGATGCGCAGGATGCCCATATTGGCCCCCCGCCGGGTCCCGCCCTGTTTCACCGCCTCGGTGGCCATATTGAACACCCGCATAAAGCTCACCGGGCCGCTGGCCACTCCGCCGGTGCTGTGGACGGTGGCTCCCGCCGGGCGCAGCCGGGAGAAGGAAAAGCCGGTGCCGCCGCCGGATTTGTGGATGAGGGCCGCCTGCTTAATCGCCTCAAAGATCTCCTCCATGGAGTCCCCCACCGGCAGCACAAAGCAGGCGGACAGCTGTCCCAGATCCTTGCCCGCGTTCATCAAGGTGGGGGAGTTGGGCAAAAATTCCAGGTTGGTCATCCGGTCATAGAACCGCTGGGTCAACCCCTCCACATCCCCTTTGGGGTCAAAGTGGAGGTCCGCCTGGGCAATCGCCCGGGCCACCCGCAAAAACATCTGCTCCACCGTCTCGATGTTGTTCCCATTTTCATCCTTCATCAGGTACCGCCGTTCCAGGACGGTAAGCGCATTCTTCCCAATTTTCATGGGTTCCCCTCCTCAATTACAGGATCTTGTAGACTAGTTCCCAATAGGCACCCATATATCGTAGCACATTCCACACGCCCCCGCAAGAGGATCGGTCATTTTCTCCATTTTATACAAAACTCTCCCCCGCTTTCCTCAGGGAGGGCCAGCTTTCTCTTTGCGGGGAGGCGGCGCCCGGCGCCGGAAAGGGCGTCAGGGCCTCTCCCCTCCCGTTTTCAAAGCAGACAAAAAACCGGGCCCTCGAAGGCCCGGTTTTTTTGGAGAGAGCGGGGATTGCCTGGGAACCCTGGTTCAGCCCGCGTAGGCGTCCAGGAAGATGCCGGTGTGGATGCCCTCGGAGGAAACCTCTTCCTCCGCGGCGCCCACAGGCCCGGCTACCACATAGGTCCCAAGCTCACGCAGCTTGGTCTGGAGCACGTAGCCGTCGGAATCCTCATCCTCCATGAAGGTGAACTTGTTGGAA
>CAJFPF010000046.1 GCA_904398655.1 uncultured Anaerotruncus sp.
CATGGGGCATTCCGCCATCTGCGGATGGCGGCCAAGGGCGCCGCCCTTGGAACCCGCCGCCTTTTGAAAAAGGCGGGCGAAAACTTTGGGTTAGGCCGCGGGCGGCGCCGCCGCAAAACGAACTCAAAGGGCGCGTCCTGGCGAAAACTTTGGATTGCGCTGCGGGCAAAGGGGTCATTTCCCCACGCAAAAACGGGAAAATACCTGATCCACTACCGCCTGGGAGGCCTTTTGCCCCGTCAACTCCAAAAGACAGTCCGCCGCCCGCTCAATGCAGACGCACACCGCATCATAGGAGACCCCTGCCCTCAAAGCCCCCATTGCCTCCCCAATCTCTCCCAAAGCAACGGAAATCGCCCCATACTGCCGCTCATTGGCCACCACCGCTGCCGCCGGGTCAAACTTCTCCAACTGGAACAACTGGGAAATCTCCCGCTCCAACACTGTTCGGCTCTCTGAATCCTGGGCGGAGATGGTGAGCAGATGGGGAAACCGGCCGGCCAACTCCTCCAGCTCCAATTGCTGGGGCAGGTCATCCTTGTTTACCAGGGCGATGCAGCAGCACCCCTCGCAGGCGTCCATCACCCGGCGGTCGTTTTCATCCAGCGGCTGGGAGCCATCGAACACCGCCAATACCAACTGGGCCTGGCGCAGCCGTTCCTCCGCCAACGCCACCCCCATCCGTTCCACCGGGTCCTGGGAATTGCGGATGCCCGCTGTGTCCGAGAGCCGCAGCACCACCTCCCCCAGACGCACCGTATCGGTGACCACATCCCGGGTGGTCCCCGCCAACTGGGTCACAATGCTCCGAGGGGCGCCCGCCAACAGGTTCATCAGGGTGGATTTCCCGGCGTTGGGCCGCCCCACAATCACCGTCTCCACCCCCTCCCGGACCACCCGCCCGGCATCATAGGTATCCAGCAGCCCCTCCAGAGCGGCCGCCGCCTGGCGAAGCCCCGCCTCCAACGTCTGGGGTTCCACCTCCGGCAGGTCCTCCTCCGGATAGTCGATCCAAGCGGCCAGATGGGCGGCCTGGTCCAACAGCAGCTCTGTCACCTGTTGGGCCCGGCGGAAAAGGGCTCCCTCCTTGGCGGTGAGGGCCGCCTGGGCCGCCTGCCGGCCCTGGGCAGAGATCAAATCCGCCACCGCCTCCGCCTGGGTCAGATCCAATTTTCCATTGAGGAACGCCCGTTTGGTGAACTCCCCCGGTTGGGCGGGCCGAGCCCCCGCCTCATAACAGGCCCGGAGCAGCCTCTGAAGCAGATAGATCCCCCCATGGATCGAAAGCTCCGCCACATCCTCTCCGGTATAGCTTTTGGGAGCCCGGAAGACGGTGACCACAGCCTCGTCGATCTCCTCGGAACGGTCAGCCACCCGGCCAAAGGCACAGGTATACCCTGCCATCTCCCCCACCCGGCGGCCACCGGATAGGTGCGCCACCCGTCCGGCCACCTCCAGCGCCTGAGGACCCGAGATCCGTACCACGCCCATCCCTCCCAACCCCAAGGGGGTGGAAATGGCCGCGATCGTCTGTTGATCCATCATGGTACCTCCTTTCATTGGGACGTCAGGGCAAGGGAAATGGACCTCTCCCCTCCCCTGGGGCCCCAATGTTTCACGTGAAACAATATCCAAATATTTCCAATTCTCGCTCCAGGGCAGATAGAGCGGGGAGGCGGTCTCCCGGTGGGAGACCGCCTCCCCGCGGCCCTAAAAAGGCTTACAGTTCAATTTTCCCATAGAGGGGCAGGTCCTCCCCCTCCTTGCGGGCCTGAGCCCGGGTGGGAGGTACCACCTCCCGGGTCACCTCCGGCTTCTCCGCCGGATCGGGGGCCACATAGCTGGGGGCCTCCCGCTCGATCTCCCGGGCATACTCCCGGTCCACACTGGTGGGGGTCACCGGGCTCTCCCGGTTCTCCCGCGGGGCGCGGTTCTCCCGGAATCCGCCCTCCCGGCGGTCCCGTCCGCCCCGGCCTCCGCGGCCGCTGCCCGAACGGCGGTCCCGGCCGCCCTGGCGTCCACGGCCCGGCTGGCTGGGACGGGGATTGGTGGGGGAGATCACCACCCGGCGGTTGGGTTCCTCCCCAATGGAGGAGGAGGTGACCCCCTCCAATTTGGAGACGGTGGCATGGATGATCCGCCGCTCATAGGGGTTCATGGGCTCCAAGGTGGAGGGGCGTCCATACCGCACCACATTGGCGGACAGCTTCTTGGCCAGCTGTTCCAGGGTGCGCTCCCGTTTCTGGCGGTAGTTGCCCGAATCGATGGTCACCCGCAGGTAGTCCCCCTCCTGCCGGTTGGCCACCAGGCCGCAGAGGTATTGGAGGGCGTCCAGCGTCTCCCCCCGGCGGCCGATGATCACGCCCAGGCCCTCCCCGGCCAGGCGCAGGATGACCCCGTTCTCCGGGAAGGCGGCGGTAATCTCCGCCTGGATCCCCATCTGGGTCAGGACGGTCTGCAAATAGTCGGCGGCGGCACGGGGTTTGCCCTCCAGCGTCTGGGCGGGCACAAACTCCAGCGCCTTCTGAGGCGCGGGATGCTCCTCCTGGCGGGGTGTTTCCACCTGGGGCTCCTCCGGCTGCTCCGCCGGATGGGGCGCGGGGCGCTCCACGGGTTTTTCCCGATGGGGGCGCTCAGGCCGCTCGGGGCGGGGCGGCTGTTGGGCAGGGCGCTCTGGCCGCTCCCGGCGGGGCTGCTGCTGGGTGGGTTTTTCCCGGCGGGGGCGTTCCTCCCGGCGGGGCTGGGGTTTTTCCTCCGGCTGGGGATCTTCCACAGAGACCCGCACCCTGGCGGGGGTGTTGCGCAGGCCCAAAAAGCCCCGTTTGGGTAGGGTGAGGATCTCAAACTCTGCGTCCCCCCGGTCCACCCCCAGTTTTTGGCAGGCAAGGTCGATGGCTTCCTCTACCGTTTTCGCCTCTTGAATCACTTCACGCATGTTGTTTTTTACCTCCTTCCGGGCCGGACAGCCGGCGCCGGGGCATGTCACCGCAGATCCTCGTCGGTGACCTCTTTATACACCTCTCCGTATTTTTCGGCGTCCCGTTTCCGGGCGGCGGCCAGTTTCTCCCGGTCGCTGCGGCGCTTGGTTGTCGGATCGTCCGGATCTGGTTCGCCCCGTTCCCGGGCGCGGCGCTTGGCCTCGATGCGCTCCTGGCGTTCCTTTTCCCGGCGGGCTTCCATCTCCGCCCGGGCTTTTTCAGCCAGCTCTTTGGGGTTCATCAGCTTGTTGAGCAGGAAGGTCTGCAGGGCGGAGAGCAGGTTGGAGATAATCCAGTAGATGCCCACGCCGGCGGGCACCACAAAGGCAAAGTAGGCGGAAAAGATGGGCATGATGAACATCATGCTCTTGGTCATGCCGGCGGCGGCCGCGGCGGCCTCCGACTGCATAGAAGCGCTCTGGCGCATGGTGAGCACCGACATCAAAACAGAGGTGAGCCCCGACAGGATGGGGATCAGGATGAGGGCATTCAGGGCCAGGGTGGGGGTCTGGGTCAAATCGATCCCCAAGAAGTTCAGGTTCAGGGAGCCCACCTGCTGGAGGAAGGCGCCCCCGTCCACATTGGCGAAGGCGGCGGAGTTCTGCTGCACCGCGCCGATGATCTTCAGCTGGGCGGAGTAGTCCCGGCCCAACGCCTCCACCGTGACCCCCAGCAGGGGGGCGGCAATCTCCTCCACCTGGGTCAAAATCTCGCCGCCCACCCGGAGGATATGGGTGAGGGGCTTATAGATCACGTCGATCAAGCCGAAGAGGATGGGCAGCTGGATGGCCATGGGCAGGCACCCCGACATGGGGTTGTAGTTCTCCTGCTGGTAGAGCTTCATCATCTC
>CAJFPF010000047.1 GCA_904398655.1 uncultured Anaerotruncus sp.
TCACCGGTTGGACGGCGGCTTAATTAAGCCGCAAAAGCAAAATTATTGTTGTCGTCTAATTTTGAAAACGTCATACTTTTATAGAGGCGCATGCTCCTCTACTCGCTACCCCGACTTCACGATCCCCGTCGAAACCTTTACGGCCCCAGATAGAATAGGCGTGACCTATCGGATAATTTTATTATAGCAGAAATCATCCTCGCTGTCTATCACGTAGCGCGCGATCGATTTCCCGTTTCGCGTCCCGCTTGGCCATGTCCTCCCTTTTGTCGTGTAATTTTTTCCCTTTACATAGACCCAATTGGACTTTTACTCTGGAACCTTTGAAATAAAGGGAGAGAGGAATTAAGGTATAGCCCTGCTGGGCAACCAGTCCCATCAGCTTATGGATTTCCCGACGATGCATCAAAAGCTTTCTCGGGCGATAAGGGTCACGGTTGAACAAGTTTCCATGTTCATAGGGGGAGATATGCATCTGCTTAATGAACAACTCCCCATGGTCTATATCACACCAGCTGTCCTTTAAATTACAGGAACCATTGCGCAAAGACTTTACCTCTGTGCCACATAGTTCAATCCCCGCTTCATAACTCTCCTCCACAAAGTAGTCATGACGGGCTTTCCGGTTCAAAGTAATCGTCTTCGTAGGAAGCTTTTCCAAACGCTTCAATCCCCCTTTCCCTCAAAAATATCTTTCTACTGGCGAAATACCCACAATCGGCTGAACAAAAAATTGATCGCCAGAGTCACACAGGTGGAGAGCAGCATGGCAGGAAGTTCTGGGAGCCCAAAATAGCGAAAGGCACCAATCAGCAGTATGCTGATCCCTAAAACTACCAAATTAGAGAGGACAAAGCGAGCCAATTCTACACTGAAAAAGCGGCGGGAAGAACGGAAGGTCCAGCGGCGATTGATCAGATAACTATTCAGCATACCAGCGCAGTACCCCACCGTTTTGGAGAGATAGACGTTGGCACCCACTACCATCAATAGAAGGGTAGAGGCCGCCATATCGATCAGGGTATTGCAAACACCGGTAATGCCAAATTTGATTAGCCGTTTTAACTCTTCTTTTCCCTGCTTCCAGTCCAATGGTACCGTTTGCCCTCCCCCATCAAATCTCGTTGCGTCCTTCCAAAGCTCGAGAGAGCGTCACCTCGTCTGCATATTCCAGATTGCCGCCTACAGGGATTCCATAGGCCAAACGGGTCACCTTCACTCCCATGGGCTTCAACAGGCGGGCCAGATAAATAGCGGTAGCCTCCCCCTCCACAGTGGGATTGGTGGCCATCACAACCTCCTTGACCGTGCCGTCCAACCGAGCAAGCAATTCCTTGATGCAGAGCTGATCCGGGCCAATTCCGTCCATCGGGGAGATGAGGCCATGCAACACATGATAAAGCCCATGATATTCCCTGGTGCGCTCAAAGGCGATCACATCCTGGGAATTTTCCACCACGCAGATCACCGTCCGGTCTCGGGTCTCATCTGAACAGACAGGGCACAGCTCCTTCTCTGTCAAGCTTTGGCAGATCTGGCAACGCTTAATCTTTTCATGAGCCTCCAAAATAGCTCCCGCAAATTCAGCTGCTTTTTCTTTTGGGAGAGCCAGCACATAGAACGCCAGACGCTGGGCCGTTTTTCTACCGATGCCCGGCAGACGTTCAAACTGCTCCACCAACTTTGTCAGAGGCAGTACATTATATGCCATCGCTATCTCAAACGACTCCTGGAATCTGCAGGCCGTTGGTAATTTTGTCCATCTCGGCGTTTGTGGTCTCCTCCACCGTGCGGATTGCTTCATTTACCGCCGCCACAATCAGATCTTGGAGCATCTCCACATCCTCAGGATCCACAATTTCTGGTTTTAAGGTGATCGATTTGACCTCCTTCTTGCCGGAAATCACCACTTCCACCATACCGCCGCCAGCAGTTGTGGTAAACTCCCGTTCAGCCAGCTCCTCCTGCTTTTCTTTCATCTGTTCCTGCATCTTTTGCGCCTGGCGGATCATTGCCTGCATGCTCTGCGGGCCGCCGCCCATTCCCTGAGGAAGTCTTGCTTTCATTGTAAAATCCCTCCAAATGAATTCAATAAGATTAGGTCACATCAATAGGAACATTCCATTCACGAGCCCGCTTCAGCACCCCTTCTACGGGATCAGCCGGAACGGCTTGCTCTGCAATCGTATATTTTTCTGAACGGAACGGCCCTAGGTGAAACTTTTGTCCCGTCACTGCAAAAATGGCATTGCGCAGGCTCTCCTTCGCAGCAACGCTGGTCCTCAGCAACATCAAAAACAAATCATTTTTGCAGTCAACCAACATCAAATCCCCACTGGTGAAAGCTTTGGAATCCACCATTGCCCCATAGAGCGCGGGATTGATTTTTTGTAGCTCCTCCAACACCCTCCCCCAATTGGGAAAAGGGACAACCTCTTGACTGGATGGCGCAGGTTTTGACGGCTCCGACGCTTTAACCTGTACGGAAGAAGCTGTTGCGGTAGGCGAGGGCGCCGTTGATGCAGGCATCTCTGCTTTTGAGGAAACCTCCGGAGTGGACAAAACGCCTGATCGGAACTGACGCTCCAACTTCTCCATCCGGGCATAAACGCCTTCCAATCCTCTCCCCAACTGCTCGTCTCCCAGGCGGATCACTGCCATCTCAAACTCTGTACGTTTGAAGGACGTGCGGGAAAGCTTACCCATGGTCTCTTGGAGCACATCCAAAGCATAGAGGATCCGTCCCAAGGATATCCCCTTTGCCTGGATCTCCAAATGCTCCAAATCTTCCGGAGTTTCTTGTAACAGCTCTTCCGGGGATTTTACCGTTTTCACAATCATCAGATCCCGAAAATGCCCTGCCAATTGTTCACACAGCTGGGTAAAATCCGCTGAATTTTCACTGAGATGGTCGATTACTTGCAACGCCTGGCCTGGCTGGCCCGCAATAATTGCATCTGAGAGGGAAAAAATCTGTTCCTGACCAGCCAATCCAGCTGCTTCTGTCACCGACTGAACGGTAATGTTGGAGCCATAAGAGGCGCATAAATCTAAAAGGGAGAGGGCATCCCGCATCCCACCATCGGATAGGCGGGCGATGAGCAAAGCCGCATCCTCCGCCAAAGAGAATCCCTCCTGCTGCCCCACATACAGCAGCCTGTCCGCAATGATCCGGGACCGGATCCGCTTAAAGTCAAACCGCTGACACCTAGAGAGGATGGTTGGCAGAACCTTATGCACTTCTGTAGTGGCCAAAATGAATACCACATGGGCCGGCGGCTCCTCCAAAATTTTGAGCAGCGCATTGACGGCTCCTGCTGAAAGCATGTGACATTCATCCAAGATGTACACCCGGTATTTTGCCACTGCGGGAAGGAAAAACGCCTCCTCCCGCAGTTGACGGATGCTGTCCACCCCATTGTTGCTGGCGGCATCGATTTCCACGACGTCTAAAATAGAACCATCATCGATTCCCTGACAGATATCACATTGGTTGCAGGGATTTCCATCCACAGGATTCCTACAGTTAATCGCCTTTGCGATGATTTTGGAACAGGTGGTCTTCCCTGTCCCCCGGGAACCGGTAAAGAGGTAGGCGTGGGAAAACTTACCAGACGCCACCTCGTGTTTCAAGGTGGTGGTAATATGCTCCTGCCCCACCACATCATCAAACGTCTTTGGACGCCATTTTCGGTAGAGCGCCTGGTACAAACGGTATTCCCTCCTTTGACAAATAGAAACGGCGTATGCCCACAAATGCAGGCATGCAGATTACCTGCGGCGCACATTGCAAACCGCTTAATGCTGCTCGGTTCCCCGCCTGACATGGTTCACGGTGCTCTGTCGCACAGGACCCGCATGCCCGCATGTCTGGGCACACACCGGTCATGCTGATTACATGCTGGAATATTATAGCATAGGCGCCTCAAAAATGCAACCCCTGCCGCTCGGGAGGCAAAATGAACCGCCCTTTAAAGGGCGGTCAAAATCAGCGTCGCTTTGCATAGAAAAAGAGCGCTACTGTGCCTGGTCCCGAATGGGCGCCAATGGTGGGGCCCACATAGCTGATGGTGTAGTCGTGAATGCCAAAACGCCTTTGGACCTCATCAGCCACAAACTGTGCATCCTCCAAGCAATCCCCATGGCTCAGAGCGAAACAATCGCAATGCGCTGGATCCATTTGTTCCTCCATGCCATCCACCAGACGCAATAGAGACTGCTTACGTCCTCGAACCTTTCCTGTGGGGATAAGACGGCCCAGGTCATCCACATGGAGCAGGGGCTTGATGCCCAGCATCGTCCCCATAATCGCCGCAGTGGCGGAAACCCGGCCTCCACGGCGGAGATGGTTTAGATCATCCACTGTAAATAAGTGGGCAAGGTGAGGGATATCCTCCCGGATTCGGGCAGCGTTCTCCTCCAGCGAGAGGCCTAGCTCCTGATTTTGGACCGCCCGAGTCACCAGCATCCCCTGCCCTGCAGAAGCCGACAAGGAATCCAACACCAAAATTTTTCGGTCCGGAAACTGCTCCCGCAGTTCTTCCGCTGCCAGGCAAACACTATTATACGTGCCCGAAAGAGCGGAGGAAAACATAATGCATAGCAAATCCTGCCCTTGAACCAAATAAGGGGTCAAGCATTCTTTCGCCATCTCCAGGTTGACCTGTGCAGTGATCGGCATCTTTCCCTCCCGCATCAGGTGATAAAAAGCGGGACGGGAGAGCGCCGGGTCATTGCAACGATAGGTCCTGCCATCTAAAGTATAGGTCAGCTCCATCTCCAAAATGCTATGGGATGCCGCATATCCAGGTACCAGATCGGCGTTGGAGTCGGTTACAATCCGATAGGCCAATGGATGTTCTGTCAAAATGGTTCCCCTCCCCGTTTCAAAACAATGCCAAAACTGGAATAGCTATAGAATAGCATATTTGGGTGGGAAAAACAAGGAACTTCCTCTATTTCAATTGGATTAAATGGATGGCGTCCGCAATTCGGCGAAAGATTGGGCCTGCCGCATCACTTCCCGACTCCCCGCCTTCCACCAACACCACGATGGCATACTGGGGCTGCTGTGCTGGATAATAGCCGGCAAACCAGGCGTGCACAATCTCGCTGTCCTCATCTTCCGGATCCAAATAAATGCCGGTTTGGGCGGATGCAGTTTTTCCACCCGCCGTCCCATAGAGAGGTTTTGCTTTGACCCCGCTTCCCTCCTCCACATTGGATACCAAACAATCCCGTAGAATGTCGCTAGTGCGTTTAGAGATCACTCGGTTGGGTGCATAGGAGGGGGTATGGTTCAAGAAGGTCTCCCCATCATCGGTGAACCCCGCCACCAATCGAGGAGTTACCGCATATCCCCCATTGGCCACAGTGGAGATCATCTGGGCAATTTGTACCGGCGTCGCGGTCAAACTGCCCTGCCCAAAGGAGAGATTCGCTACCGCTGCCGGATCCCGCAGTTCGTTGTCGGAGGGTAATGTTCCGCTCTGGGTGGAGAGGTCCTCCGAAAAAACTGCAGCCTTTGAAAAACCGATCTCCCGCGCCAGGGAAACTATGGGCTTTCCTCCAACCTCCAGTCCTAGATTGATAAAAAAGGGATTACAGGAAATTTCAATGGCCTTCTTTAAGTCGATCTCCCCATGGCCAATCCGCCAGTGACAGTGAAAAATCTGTCCGTTCACATCCACCGCCCCTACACAAGTGTAGGGGGTATCCTTTCCATAGCCGTTTTCCAGTGCCGCAGCAGCTGTCACCAGTTTGAAGGTGGAACCCACATTATATTGGGAAAATGCCCGATTCACAAAGGGGCTATTGGGATCATAGAGACTTTCCGCCAGTTGGTTGGCATCATAAGCAGGTACTGAGACCACGGCCGCCAAATCGCCAGTGTTCACATCCATCACGACAGCAGCCCCCTTCTCCACCCCCTCCATCGCCGTCTGTGCTGCACGTTGGATATCGGCATCCAGAGTCAGCACCACTCCTCCGGGGTTTTGATAATTCTCCCGGACGACCTCCGGCATCGTATCCGCTCGCAGAGCCTGCCCCGAGGCGTCCAAAGTGTACCGTAAACTCAATGAACCCTCATATTGCTTTAAAATGGTATCATAGGATAGCTCTATTCCCGCCGCCCCATGATCCTGCTCTGGGCTCAAATAGCCAATCACATGGGGGGCCAGTTGCTCCTGACTATACCGATCCTGTATCTCAAACATTTCAATATATGGGGCATAGATCCGCGCCTCCCCCAACTCCAATAAATAGGGGCGTGTCGCTTCCGGGTCAAACTCTATTGGATGCCCATACTCGTTGATTGCCTCTGCTAGCGCGGTATTTGCCTCTGGAGAGGGTTGCACTGCCGCAACAGTCCTTCGGTGTGTTCCCACTAGGGGTACTAGATCACGGTCATAAATGACTCCTCGGCTGCGATCTACCTCCAATAGAAAGGCGCTCTGGGTATTGGCAGCAGAGGCCAACAGCTCCCCGCTGGAGAGGACATATAACCGGCAGAGCATCCCACTAAATACCAGAACCAAGGCAACATAGATTCCCATCATCCGTTTTCCCAAAATTGTTCCCTCCGCTTCCCAATTTCCTTTTAGTTTGGGCAGCAATGGTAACATTCATACAAAAACAACTGGGCATTGGTGAAAAAGAAGTTCCAAAAGATACATCCAGGAATATTCCAAACTGCTATTCTCTTTTTTCTTCCAATATGGTAGAATAGAGGCCAGAATAACAGAGAATTTTGGGTGAGGGAGACATGGTTATGAAAGATATGATTGCATACTGCGGGTTGGACTGTGAAAGATGCGACGCATACCTTGCAACCATCAATAATGACCAAGCGTTGCGGGAAAAAACCGCAGAATTGTGGGCCAAATTGAATAACGCTCCTATTCTACCCGAACATATCAACTGTCAAGGTTGTCGTGTGGAGGGAGTAAAAACCATATTCTGCGACAGTCTTTGCGGCATTCGAAAGTGCGCACAAAATAAAGGCGTAACAACATGCGGCGATTGCCCAGACATCAAAACCTGTCAGCTCATTGAATCGATTACCTCCAATAATCCCGAGGCTTTGAAAAATTTAAAGCTACAACAGGGGTAAAATGAAACAACTGATAAAGCCCGACAGGTTCAGACCCCTTTTGGACACTTTTTATGGAGATTAAGATGAATGAGTAAAATATATGATGTGTATATTTTAACCATCTCAAACTGGGGCGGAAGAGAATAGAAGCATACTTCTTTGGTTGAATAGAGGATGAATGGCTAAGGAGATCAATGGAGTATGAGTAAATTAACGCTAAGGCCTATAATTTCTGATAAAGATAAGAACATATTTATTAAAGAAATTCAGGAAGCTTTTCAAAAAGCGTATGTGGAAGCATTTGGAGAGTTTGAAAAGGCTGTCCTCCCTATAGAAGATATCGAACAATCCTTTGACGCAAAAGGTTCTGAGGCCTATATTGCAGAAATTGACGGGACAAGAGTTGGTGGCGCAATCATAGTGATCGACAATAAAAGTGAATCCAATTCCCTTCATCTTTTATATGTCAAATCAGGCCTACAAAATGTTGGAAATGGATTCAAAATATGGAGGGCCATTGAAGAGCTGCATCCTGAGACAAAGATTTGGGAGACACATACACCCTACTATGACAAACGGAACATCCATTTTTATATAAACCGTTGCGGTTTTAAGATTGTAGAATTTTTTAATCCCAGGCATAAAGACCCACACCAAACAAGTGATACTGCTGGAAATATTCCACTAGAAAACAATTACTTTTTTAGATTTGAAAAAGTAATGAAGTAAGTAACTTCGTATTTGCAGGAACTAGTAAACGGAATCAAATGTCGAAAGAGTATGGCTCCCTTTGGAAAACCCTCACGAGAAAAGGCGGTATGTCCCTTTCACGGGATGCATACCGCCTTTTTCTTAGCGCATTGCTATACGGTTTTATTGAGGCAGCCCAAAGGAGCGCCATTTTGATCCTGCTCCTCCCAAAGGGAGACCTCCTGAATAAAATAGTCGATGTCTGCCTCTGTGTGGGCGTCCGAGAGAAAGATTGCCTCGAACTGGCTGGGAGCCAAATAGATCCCCTGTTCCAACAGGAACTTGAAATAACGGGCAAATCGAGCGGTGTCCGAACGCTTGGCAGAAGTATAATCCACCACAGGGTCTCCGGAGAAAAACATACAGCCCAGGGAACCTTCCTCTGTCACAACATTTTCCGGAGCTGCCCGCCGCAAGCCCTTCCATAAACGGTCCCCCAGCTGTTCTAGGTGGGTATAGACCTCTGGATGGGATTTTAGCCAACGCAGTTGGGCCAGACCAGCTGCCATCGCTACCGGATTTCCGCTGAGTGTTCCGGCCTGATAGACTGGGCCCGACGGAGAAATGAGACGCATGATCTCCCCTCTTCCCCCATAGGCGCCCACTGGCATCCCTGCGCCAATGATCTTACCAAAGGTGGTCAAATCTGCCAATACCCCATATCGCTCTTGCGCCCCTCCGGGAGCCAGGCGAAAGCCGGTAATCACCTCGTCAAAGATCAGCACTGCGCCATATTGATCGCACAAGCTCCGCAACCCCGGCAAAAACCCCTCCTTGGGAGGGACCACACCCATATTGGCTGCCAGCGGCTCTACCACCAGAGCAGCAATGGAGTTGGGATGCTCTATAAACAGCCGTTCCACACTCTCCAAGTCATTGTAGGTGGCGGTCAGTGTATCCTGGGCGCAAGCGGCGGGAACACCAGCGCTGTCTGGAATGCCTGCGGTCATAACGCCGGAGCCGGCTTTTACCAACATCCCATCACTGTGTCCATGATAGCAACCCGCAAATTTGATCACCTGATCCCGCCCAGTATAACCCCTGGCCGCCCGAATGGCGCTCATCACCGCCTCTGTCCCTGAGTTGACCATCCGGACCATTTCCACCGAAGGGGCCATGGAACAGATCAGCTCTGCCATCTCCACCTCTTGCTGGGTTGCGGCACCAAAACTGAGTCCGTCTTTCACCGCCCGTTCCACTGCCTCCAGAACAGCAGGATGGTTGTGGCCCAAAATCATAGGGCCCCAGGATCCCACGTAATCCACATAGGATCTCCCATCCACATCGTAGATCCGCTGCCGGTCCGCCCGCTGGATAAAGCGAGGGGTCAGCCCAACCGACCCAAAAGCCCGTACAGGGCTGTTAACGCCTCCGGGAATCCGTTCCAACGCCCGTGCAAATAGTTCTTCTGATTTTCCCATCAGCCAATCCTCCCCTCATCCATCCAACCGGCCAATTCTTTGGCGTAGTAGGTAATCAACATGGTGGCCCCCGCCCGGAAAACCGCCAGCGCAGACTCACAGGCCACCGCCACCTCATCAATCAATCCGGCTTTCGCAGCCGCTTTTATCATGGCATATTCCCCACTGACACTATAGGCGGCAAGAGGCAAATCAAACCGCTCCCGTACCCGGTAGACAATGTCCAGATAGGACATCGCTGGCTTTACCATCAATGCGTCCGCCCCCTGCTGAACATCCAACTCCGCCTCCCTCAGGGCCTCCCGGGGATTGTGGTAATCCATCTGATAGCCCCGCCGGTCTCCAAAGGAGGGAGCCGAGCCCGCTGCATCTCGGAAGGGACCATAGAAGGAAGAAGCGAACTTCACCGCATAGGACATAATAGGCAAATCAGAAAAGCCTTCCCGGTCCAAAGCGCGGCGCATGGAGAGGATCCGTCCATCCATCATATCTGAGGGCGCCACCATATCTGCTCCCGCACTGGCGTGGGAAAGGGCGGTCCGATTGAGCACCTCCAGGGTCTGGTCGTTGTCCACCTCCTGCCCCTTCAGGATCCCACAATGTCCATGGGAGGTATATTCGCACATACACACGTCGGTGATTAGATAGAGATCTGGGAACTCCCGTTTTGCAATCCGCAGAGCCTGTTGGACCGCCCCCTGGTCGTCCCAAGCGCCACTTCCACAGGCATCCTTATGGGCCGGAAGCCCGAAAAACAACACCGCCGGGACACCCGCTCGCTGCACCTTCTCCAACTCAATAGAAACCCTATCGGGGCTGTAGTGAAACTGCCCCTCCAGAGAGGGGATGGGATCCACAATACCGTGCCCCTCCTGCACAAAAATCGGATAGATCAAAGAGGATTTTGAGACCCGTGTCTCCCGCACCATTCCCCGGATGGCAGGATTTTTCCGTAGTCTCCGCGGTCTTTCCAGTAGTTCCATTTTAGCACCTCTCCTTTTCGTGTAGTTCCAACAGCAACGTACACATGGCCTCCATCGTAGCTTCCGGCGCAACGAACGTCTCCATCCCATAGGATCGCGCCGTCTTCCCAGTGGATTGCCCGATACAGAGGGCATGAATCCCCTGCCCACTTTTCAAGCCGCTCCCCCTCATAAAGCTGTGGACGGTAGAGGAACTGGTAAAGGCCACATAGTCCAGTTCCCCATTTTTTATCAGATCCCGCACCCGTCCCACTTCTGGAGAAAATTCTGTGTCATAAAGGGCGGTATCATCATAGGGAATACCCGCCTCCTTCAGACGATCAGTCAGATCAACGGAGCCGTTCTTGGCCCGCAGGATCAACACTTTCCGCGGATTTTGACCTACCAATTCTCTGCCCAAGGCGTCCGCACAGTAGGAAGAAGGGACCAAATCAACCAACAGTCCCCGTTCTTCCAACACACGAGCGGTGGAGGAACCAATAGCCGCCAGACGCAGGCCATAGAGGCAACGCACATCCATCCGGCGCACTTGCAGAGCTTTCCAAAAGCAGCTGACGCCTCCAGGGCTGGTAAATACCACCCAGTCATATTCCTTCAGGCGCTCCAAAATATCGTCCAACTTCGGATTGGGAGAGATGGACCGCAACCGGATGGCTGGGAATTCCAACACCTCCGCCCCCAATTCACGCAGTGGGGTAGCCAGAGCGGACATTCGTTCTCGCGGTCTGGTCACCGCCACCCGTACCCCCGCAAGAGGGCGTTTTTCTGCCCAAGAAAATCGTTTTGCCAGGGCGCAGACCTCTCCCACCACAATGACAGAGGGCGGAGAAAAGCCCTTTGCTTCCTGAGGAAGCTGGATCAAAGTAGAAACGCACTTCCGCTGTCGGGCCGTTGTACCCCGCTCTAGGATGGCGGCAGGGGTAGTAGGATCCATTCCCGCCTCCAAAAGCCCTTTACAAATGGCCGGAAGGGTCCCCACTCCCATGAGGAAGACCAGTGTTCCCCCCGCCTGCACCAGTGCCCGGTAATTGATATCAGGCTCCCGTGTGGAGTGTTGGGCATGTCCAGTAATCAAATGAACAGCGGAGACATAGTCCCGATGGGTGACCGGGATTCCTCCATAGGCAGGTACAGCCAGCGCAGAAGTCACCCCCGGAACCACTTCAAAAGGGATCTGATTCTGGACCAACAACTCCAGCTCTTCCCCGCCCCGGCCAAACAGGAAGGGATCCCCACCCTTCAAACGCACCACTCGAAGCCCTTTTTGCGCCTCTTCCACCAGAATCTCATTAATTCGCTGTTGGGGAATCGGATGGCTGCCGGCCCGCTTTCCCACGTCAATCCGGCGGGTCCCCGGGGGAATCATTCCCAATACCTCCGGTCCTATCAGAGCATCGTGTACCACCACATCCGCCTGCTGTAACAGATGGTATCCTTTTAGTGTCATCAGCCCCCCATCGGATGGACCTGCCCCCACTAAAAAAACCTTTCCTGTCATATCTGTTCCCTCAATCTCTCTGCCAACCGAATTCCCAACTGCGCGGCCTGCTCTAAAGGAGCACGCTGTGTATCCCGTACTACCACCCCTTCTCGGGGGCTCCAAAGCCCAGAGAGGGCCAAATGGTTTCCCTCTCTCTGTGCATAGGCGGCCACCGGCGCAAAACAACCGCCATCCAAGGTCCGCACAAATGCGCGTTCTGCCAGGGCCGCAGCCCTCGCGAGAGGGTCCTCCACAGCCTCTAGGTAGGGATGCGCTTCCCCCGCCCTCCCCTGAACAGCCAGGATTCCTTGCCCAGCGGCAGGCAACAACTCCTGTGGAGAAAAAATACGGTGAATTCGTCCTTCCAGCCCCAATCTCCGCAGTCCCGCACAGGCCAAAACCAATCCAGAATAGCCACCGGCATCCAGCTTGTTCAGTCGAGTCAACACATTACCCCGGACGCTCTCCACCTGCATCTGGGGGAACAATTGTCTGAGCTGGACAGCCCGCCTGGCACTGGAACAACCGAGCGGCTTTGTTGGGTCCAGCGTATTCATCCCTGCTGGAAGTACTAAGGCATCTCGAGGGTCTTCCCGGCGAGAATAGGCCAGAATCGGTAGCCCTTCCGGCTGCTCCATCGGCATGTCCTTCAGGCTGTGGACCGATAGATCAATCTCCCGATGTGCCAAAGCCTGATCCAGTTCCTTCACGAACAGGCCCTTGCCTCCCACCAGATGTAATGGGCGGTTTTGAATCTTATCACCGGTGGTTTTCATGGTCACTAGTTCCAATTTCAGCTGGGGAAACCGCTCTTGAATCCACCCCATAACCAGCCGGCTTTGGATCACCGCCAGCGCGCTCTCTCGACTTCCCACACGAATTACCTGCTCCATCAACCATCCATTCCCCCAAATGTTCTCGAAGTTCTTGGGCCGCCTGCCGCACAAGGTGATGATTCTCCCCGCCCGAGGTGAGTCCCAGCACCAGAGGCCCCCATTCCACCACCGCAGGAAAATAAAAATCGCATTCTTCCGGTGCATCGCAGGCATTTACAAGTATCCCCTTGCTTTTGGCCTCCTGAAAAATGGCATGGTTTACCTGCCGATTGTTGGTGGCGGCCAGGACAATCTGGGCCCCTGTACAATCCCCTGGGCGATATTCCCGATACAGGATAGGAATCCCTAGGCTTTCCAACTCTGGAAGGCAGTCAGGAGAGATCACCTGTATCTGGGCTCCAAAGGAGCAAAGCACCTGCGCCCGTCGGAAAGCCACCTTTCCTCCGCCAAATAGGATGATGGGACATTTGGAGAGATCCAAAAACAGTGGAAAATGACGACTTCCCATCTCAGCTCTCCTCCTGAATGGTCTGTTCCAAACCTTGAATGCACTGTTCCCACAATTCGGGCGGCAAAGTTTCCCGCAGGCCAAAAAGCATGCGATTTACCACTTTTTCAGTAGAAGCGCTCAATCGGTCCAAAAAAGCCCGCTGCTCTGCTGTATCCAATGGAAGCTCCCGGACGGCCCGTTCTATGCGGCTAGACAAATCCGATGCCGCAGCTTGACCAATTTTTCGGACGGCAGGTACCAGAGGGCGGAAGAGATACCAATTTTTGAATTCCTGCTCATAGAGGTCCAAAATCGCTGTTGCCTGTCGGATGGTCTCCTCTGATCCCCGGGAGGAGCCCTGACAGAGTTGATCGGTATCATATACCCGAACGCCAGGTAATAGCGCCACCGCTGGGTCGATATCTCGGGGCACTGCCAAATCGCAAAATACCGTGGGATGCTCCAAAGGTGATTCCTTCAACTGTTGTGCCTGCACCGTATAGTGAGGGCTGGAAGTAGCACTGACGACAATTTCCGCCCTGTGGATCGCCTCCAAACGGTTTTCATAGGAAACGGCACGCACCTTTGCTGGCAACAAAACGTCCCCGTGGCGGTACCGGCGCACCGTCATCTGCACCTGACAGCCTCGGGAGACCAATTGAGCGGCTGTCAGCCTCCCCATCTCTCCATTTCCAATCACTAAGCATATCCGACCGGAAAGATCTCCCAATTGTTCTTCCAAAAAATCTACCGTCCGCACAGCCGCCGATTGATCCACCTCTGTAAGCCGGACTTCTGTTTTGACACGTTTAGCTGCAGTGACGGCGGTGCGAAACAGCATCTCCAAAATGGGGCCCGCCGCGTGGACACGACGGGATCGTTCCAATGCATGCCCCACTTGGGTCAAAATTTGGTCCTCCCCAAATACCTGGGAATGCAGGCCGCAACTCAGCTCCAAAAGATATCGTACAGCGGATTCGCCCCCACGTTCCACAAAATAGGTGGAGCTCTCTTGCCCTATTCCCCGCAGGGTGCAAAAAACAGCAGGTAAGCGGATAGCTAAATCCCCATAAACCCAGATTTCTGTTCGATTGCAAGTGGATAAAATAACGCACTCTTCCGCACCATACTCCTGACAGATCCTCTCTGCCGATTGCGCAGCTACCGTATCTGTCATAGAAAACTGCTCCCGAATTTCTATAGGTGCGCGGCTATAATCAATTCCTATCATCTGGATTTGCAAAATAGATCCTCCCAATGCCAGCGGAACACAAGTTGGCCTCATGCCAGGAGGGCATGAGGCGCAAGATTCTCTAAAACAAAAATTTTTATAGGAAATCCTTCAAGGGCTTCGAACGGGTGGGATGGCGAAGCTTTCGCAGGGCTTTGGCTTCAATTTGGCGGACACGTTCCCGTGTCACCCCCAGCTCCTTGCCGCACTCCTCCAGCGTCCGGGCATGTCCATCATTGAACCCAAACCGCATCCGCAATACCTTTTCCTCCCGCGGGTTGAGCGTACCCAATGCGGACTCTAAATGCTCCCGCAGCATGGTGCTGCCGATATGTTCCTCTGGGGAGGTAACATTTTCGTCCTGAATGAAGTCCCCCAGACGGCTCTCGGACTCATCTCCAATGGGAGTCTCCAAAGAAATGGTATCCAGCGCCACGCTCTGGATCTCCTTTACCCGCTCCTCCGAAACACCCATCTCATCGGCAATCTCTTTCACCGTGGGGTCGTGTCCATTTTGGCGCACCAGAACAGACACCGCTTTTTTGTAGCGGTTGATGTTTTCCACCATATGTACAGGGACACGAATTGTCCTTCCCTGGTCAGCAATTGCCCGGGTGATCGATTGGCGGATCCACCAAGTGGCATAGGTTGAAAATTTGAACCCCTTGGAAGGATCAAACTTTTCCACCGCCTTCAGCAATCCCAAATTTCCCTCCTGGATGAGATCCAGAAGAGAGAGACCCCTTCCCACATAACGTTTCGCAATTCCCACCACAAGGCGCAGATTTACCTCCGCCAGGTGCTTTTTGGCTGATGCGTCCCCCTGGGCAATCCGCTGGGCCAATTCGACCTCCTCTTGGGCATCAATCAAAGGGATTCGGCCAATCTCCTTCAGGTAGGATTTCACCAGGTCGTCCGCTGCCAAGTCGGAAGATGGCTCATCCGTCTCCTCTTGTTCTGCGGCATCTTCCGCCGATTCCGCAGAGAGATCCTCATCAGCGTCATCCACGATTTTAATATGTTTCTGCTCCAAAAGATCGTAAAATTTCTCCAGAAGTTCCACCGAAAAATCAGTGTGTTCCAACGCTTCGTTGATCTCTTTTGCTGAGAGCTCCCCTTTCTGGATTCCCTCATCCACCAATTTTTTCAGTGCTTTTTTGATCTGTTCCGCTTGCATCCACGAGCCTCCAACGTCCACAAACAGCTCTCAAACCTGCCGTCTGCCCAAAGTTTTCAAAATAAAATTTTAAAACCCAAAGATAGAAAGGAACCCCATCGCTATTGGCGGGACCAACAGCGCAGGTAACAAGTTTAAAGTCCGAATCTCTTTTATATGTAAAATGCTCAACCCTGAGCTAAAGATCAGAACGCCTCCAATTAGAGACAGTTCCGTCAACAAATCAGCGGTAAGAAAAGGAGAGATTACATGGGCCAACAGATAGATACTTCCCTGCCACAAAAACAATACCGCTGCGGCTAGAGCGATCCCCAAGCCAAATGTAGAAGCCAAAACAGTGGAAGTGATCCCATCTAAAATCGCATTTGTAAACAGATAGGTGTTGTCCCCATGTAACGCGCTTTCCATAGGGCCCAAAATGGAGAGAGTCCCTGCGCAAAACAATAGAATTGCTGTGGAAAGCCCTTTCGCCAAATTTCCCTCTCCTGAAATCCGTCGGATCACACGTTCAAAAGCAATATCCAGAGAGAGCCGAGTTCCAAGCAATCCTCCTATCGCCAAGCTGACAATGAAGAGGACATGGTACTTACTGTTGGGCATCGCTTCCACAATAGCATTGATCCCCAAAGCGGTTGCCGCCAATCCCATCGCGTCCAACATGACCGTCTTATAGCGGTCGCCAATTCCCTTTTTTAAAAGGCTCCCTGTAATACTTCCCAATAAAATCGTCGTCGTATTTACGACGGTTCCGATCATAGAACGCCTCCTGTCACGACAGTCGCCTACATCTACCCTACAAGCACCGATTCCCATAGTTTCTTTTATGGCCTGCTTGCTATTATAACAGATTTCTACAAGTTTTGCATCTTTTTCCCGGAAAAACTCACGGTTCGCGTTGAGCCCATCCCAAGCTGCGTTTTACCGCCCGATGCCATCCTTCTAACAGTTCCTGTCGATGGACGAGATCCATATGGGGATGATAGACCGTGTCGCAACTCCAGAGGGCGCGCAATTGTTCCTGGTTTTCCCAAACGCCAGTAGCCAACCCCGCTAAATAGGCAGCCCCCAGCGCAGTGGTTTCCCGGATCACAGGCCTGCGTACCGGTCGGTTGAGAACGTCCGCTTGAAATTGTAACAAAAAGCCATCCCGACTGGCTCCGCCGTCAGCATTCAAATATTGCAGCGGCATGCCTGTATCTTTTTCCATGGCATCCACCAAATCCTTGGTCTGATAGGCAATGGATTCCTGAGCCGCCCGGATCAAGTGCTCCCTTCGAGTCCCGCGGGTGAGGCCCACAATGCAACCACGAGCATACATATCCCAATAGGGTGCCCCCAGTCCAGTAAACGCAGGCACCAAATAGACACCTCCGGTATCAGGTACCTTTTGGGCGTAATATTCCGCATCGCGGCTCTCCGTAATAAACCGGAGCTCATCTCGGAGCCATTGAATCACCGCGCCGCCCACAAACACACTGCCCTCTAGGGCATACTGTACTTTTCCCTTTAGGCCGATGGCAATCGTCGTTAAAAGCCCATTGGCGCTCTCACACAGGGTGTCTCCGGTATTCATCAATAAAAAGCACCCTGTACCATAAGTATTCTTGGCCTCTCCTTTTTGAAAGCAGGTCTGTCCGAATAGCGCAGCCTGTTGATCTCCGGCAATGCCCGCAATGGGGACCCGCTCCCCTTGAATTACTGTATAACCGTAAATCTCACTAGAATTCCGCACCTCTGGCAACATCTGCCTGGGGATCTCCAACACATCCAAAAGAGCCTGATCCCACTGGAGCTCGCGGATATTGTAGAGCATCGTTCTGGATGCATTGGTGTAATCCGTAACATGGACCTTTCCTTCCGTGAGTTTCCAGATCAGCCAACTATCCACTGTGCCAAAAAGGATTTCTCCCCGTTTGGCGCGCTCCCTGGAACCAGGGACATGATCCAAAATCCACTTAATTTTGGTGGCGGAAAAATAGGCATCTGGTATCAATCCGGTATTTTTTCGGATATAATCCTCCAGACCCAGCGTCTTTAACCGCTCCACTTCTCCTGCTGTACGCCGGCACTGCCAGACAATGGCATTATAAATAGGGCGTCCTGTTTTACGATCCCACAGGATGGTGGTTTCCCGCTGATTGGTAATACCAATCCCCGCAATCTCCCGAGGACTCACTCCGCTTTTGGCGATTACTTCCATCATCACCGCATACTGGGAGGAGTAAATTTCCATAGGATCATGCTCCACCCATCCCTCTTGAGGATATATCTGGGGATATTCTTTCTGAGAAGAAGCCACCACCGCCTGTTTTTGGTCAAATAGGATCGCCCGAGAGCTCGTAGTTCCCTGATCCAAAGCCAATAGATAACGGCCCACGCCCATCCTCCTCATTCCCGTTTCTATCATTTTGAGGCCATTATAACATCCTCACAATAGAAATGCAAAATATTGACCCACAAAAAGACCCCAGGAGAACCTGGAGTCCAGCCTTCCCCATTCTTTGTTTAAAACGAAAGAAAGGCTGACGCACGTATGGAGACATAATCTTCGCCTGCAAATATCAGATGGTCGATCAGCTGGATTTTCATCATTTGTAGGGCTTTTTTAATCTCATCAGTGGCCATCAGGTCTGCGTTGGAGGGGAGTGCCAGGCCATGGGGATGGTTATGGGCTAAAACCACCGCACTGGCATGGCTGCGTACCGCCTGTTCCACAATCTCACGGACGTATAGTGGTGCGGCATTGACAGTGCCCTCGCTGAGAAACCCTCCAAACGCCACGCTTCCCTTGTTATTTAGACAGAGTAAGTACACCATCTCTTTTTGCCGGCCGATAAACTTGGGGCGCAAAAAATCAGCAATCTGCTCCACGTCTTTTAAAACCGGGACCTCCGCCTTCAGATCTTCTAAATAACGGCGCGTCAAATCCGGAATCAATTTTAAAAGGGTTGCCACATTCGTCCCCACTCCAGGCAGCTGACAAAGTTCCTCATAATCTGCCTCGAACACAGCAGAGAGGGAACCAAACCTCTGCAAAAGCTGATGTGCCAGGTCATTCGTGTCCCTCTGTGGGATGGCATAAAAGAGCAACAATTCCAAGACATTATGGGCTTCAAATCCATCTAAACCATCTTTTAAGAATCGCTCTTTCAGACGGCGCCTATGTCCCTCATGTAGGTTAGGCATCCTATCACCATCCAGATTATTTCGCACCCGGCTGTTTACGGCTACCGGGCTTCACGACCGGCAACTTCCCTTCTTTACAAAGTGGGCAGTCCTCAGCCTCCCAGGAGACAACCTCCACCGGATAGACCGCACGGAACGGAACCCCAAAGTCCACCTTCCCATTGCTGCGGTCCACAATGGAACCAATTCCCACTACTGTACCGCCCGCCTGCCGGACCAGCTCCGCCACCTCTTTCACCGAACCACCTGTAGTGACCACATCCTCCACCAACAGGCAGCGCATACCAGGGGTTACCTCAAAGCCACGGCGCAGGGTCATCGCCCCGTCCACCCGCTCGGTGAAGAAATTTTCACACCCCAAAGCGCGACTCACTTCATAAGCCATTTGTACGGCACCCATGGCGGGTCCAATGACCACATCGATCTGCTCCCCACGGAACATCTCCGCCAAGGCGGCACAAAGTTCCTCGCTATATTTCGGATGGCGGAAAATTTTGGCGCACTGCATGTATTTATCGGAATGGCGGCCGGAGGTCAATAGAAAGTGACCCTCCAACAGAACACCGGACTCTTTTAGAATTTCTTCGACTCTCTCTCTGGTAATCATCATTTATCCACCTTTCAACCACATTCTTCCTCTTATTATAACAAATCGGCTTTTTTTTGCAACAGCCTCTATGGATTTTCCATTGGGTATGCTATAATTTCTTGGGAGTATATCGACTGGGGGACGAGAAGGCATTATGAGAGAATTTACCATCAACCAAAATGACGCTGGCCAGCGTCTGGACAAGTTTTTGACAAAAGCGGTCCCTCTATTGCCTCAAAGCCTGCTCTATAAATCTATCCGTACCAAGCGGATCAAACGCAATGGGAAACGCTGCGCCATCTCCGACCGTCTTCAGGAGGGGGATGTGATCACCCTCTACCTCCAGGATGAATTTTTTGGCGGAGACCTTCACGCTCCGGCATTTTTATCTGCGCCCCATGCTTTGGACATCCTCTACGAGGATGAAAACATTCTTCTGGTGGACAAGCGTCCCGGCCTCGTTGTTCATGAAGATGACAGTCATCAAATTGACACCCTCATCAATCGGATCCTACACTATCTCTATGAAAAGGGGGAGTATCTCCCCCAAGAGGAAAATAGCTTTACTCCCGCTCTATGCAACCGCATCGACCGAAACACGGGCGGTATTGTCATTGCGGCGAAAAACGCAGCCTCCCTCCGGGTACTTAACGAAAAAATAAAATCTCGGGAGCTGAAGAAGACCTATCTCTGTATTGTACACGGCCGTATGCCTCTAAAAAGCGATACTTTAAAGGGCTTTTTACGAAAAGACGCTCAAAATAACCAAGTAAAAATCTTTGACCATCCAATTCCCGACGGCCGCACCATTTTGACCCGGTACCGGGTATTGGGGGAAACCAGCCGCTTTTCTCTGCTGGAAGTGGATCTACTGACTGGACGCACCCACCAAATCCGCGCCCATCTGGCTCACATTGGGCATCCGCTCTTGGGGGACGCAAAATATGGATTTCAGCGAGATAATCGGGACACGGGCTATCGACATCAGGCCCTCTACTCCTATCAATTGACCTTTTGTTTTCAAACCGACGCTGCACCCTTGAATTATTTAAATGGGAAGACGTTTACGGTTCCCTCTGTTTGGTTTCAAGAAGAGTTTCTCCAAGGGAAGTTTGACCGCTAAAATCTCTTTATTGGAACCTCACTCCGCCTCTGTGAATAGATTGAAACAGGAATCGGTGATTCCTGTCCAAACTTTCACGGAGGTTTTTCTATGAATATCTATCGCTGTACAAATCCGTGTGATCTGTGCCCGCCTCCCACCATCCCTCCCAACTGTGGATGTGGTTGCCATCCCATGCCCCCATTTATTCCTCCGACACCGCCCTGCCCGCCGCCCATGCCTACACCCACTGGTTGTGGATGTGGATGTGGCTGCGGCAATAGCCCTGTCGTACCCGGTGCCACTGGCCCGCAGGGGAATCAGGGGCTCCAAGGAGTTCCCGGTCCTATGGGGCCCACTGGTCCGCAGGGGATCCAAGGAATCCAAGGTGTCCGCGGCCCCACCGGCGTCACTGGTCCCCAAGGATTACAGGGTTCTCAAGGGCCGCAAGGGCCGTGTGGACCGGTTGGTCCGCAGGGTCCGCAAGGACCTCAAGGGCCCCAGGGACTTCCCGGAGCCACCGGTGCTACCGGCGCTACTGGTGCCACTGGTGCAACGGGTGCCACTGGCGCTCCTGGACCTGGGTTAAGCACTGCTAGTGAGTTTAATCCAGCGGCGCTCTATAGCGAGGGGGATCTGGTATTCTATGGAGGTAGCCTTTACATGGCAAATCGGAATGCACCCACCGGTACACCCGGCACATCCGCCGATTATAGCTTGGTATCGGTAGCCGGTCCGACCGGATCGACTGGCGTTACTGGTGCTACTGGCGCCACCGGTGCCACGGGAGAGGCCGGCCCCACCGGACCTACTGGCCCCACAGGTGCTACCGGGCCTACCGGCCCCACCGGCCCCACCGGCGCGACCGGTGCCACGGGCGCTGACGGTGCTACTGGAGCCACCGGCGCTAGTGTTACCGGACCCACTGGAGCAACCGGCGCCACTGGTGCCACCGGTGCTACGGGTGAAGCTGGCCCCACTGGGCCCACCGGAGAGGCTCCGCCTTTGAATGCCCTTTACGCCACCAACGCCTCCTCTCAAAGCCCCAGTTCCAACGGTGACGGGCTCACTTTTGACACCAACCAGGTGGAAGAAGGTACGGCCATCAGTCATACCGCCAGCTCCGATACCTTTACCTTAAATGATGCGGGTATCTATGAGGTCTCCTATTCTACCGATGCCACCAACGCCAGCAGTACAGGTGCGGTTGGCGCCCAACTGACCCTGCAAGGTTCGGCGGTCCCGGGCAGCGCCAAATCCGGTACAATTACCACAGCAAACAACCTGATGCCACTGGCCGCTACTGTTTTGGTAAACGCCTCCGCCGGAGATGAGTTAAAACTCACAATGGTGGGCACAGGTTTGAGCTACACCAATTCCAGTATGATGATTCACAAATTGGATTAATTTAAAATAGTCATTCCAGTAGTGGTCTGTTAAAGAGCAGTGCCTTTGGGGAATCCCAAAGGCACTGCTCTTTTCAAAAGCATTTCCACGCAAACCAGTCAACCTCTCCGACGGTACCCACGTAGGCAAAAAAGAATGAGCAGCGGGCCAACGACTGGCGTATACTGCAAAAGCTCCAGGACAATCCCACCGAGTACACCCGCAATTCCTCCCAAAAACGGAACACGGGAGAGGATCAGAAGCACATAAAATATAAAGTTCAAAGAGCAGATGGCCGTAAACAGAATACTGAATTTAGGCTCATAAAAGGAAAAAACCAGGTAGTAGACCACTAACATAACCAGAGAAGAAACCATGGAGATAAACAATGTCAAAGGGTACCGCAATAGACTTCCCGCAATCGAAAGGAGCGGCAATGCATAGGCCAAAGGGATCTGACCCAGTAAGTCATTTACTGTACGGTTCATATATTTCAGGGAGTCGCCAATTTGCCCCAGCATATAAAGTTGAAAAAAGGGAATGAACGCCAACAATGGCATGGGAAGTCCGCGCACCACTGCCAAACGATAGATTGCATAGGACTCCAAAAGATAGACCAAAATGACTAAAATCATCGCGATTTCCTTTCTGTCGTTCGTATTGAAAAGGTGCAAAAGGATCTACACGCATATCGTATCTATTGTGCTCATATCCCTTCCCTATAAGGAAGTGATTGAATTGAAACCCATGCCCAAAATCCTTTTTTCCCTCTCGGTTGCACTGACATCGGTATTGATGGGGACAACGATCAACGTTTCTCAAACTGTCCAGTCCCAGGCCATCTCCTCCGAATCCACCGATCTTCCCATTATCATGTACCACCACATCCTAGAGGAAGAGTCCCAGCTCAATGACTATACCATCTCTCCGCAGGAATTTCGAACCGATCTGGAATTTTTGCAGGAACAAGGCTACACTCCCATTGTAGTCCAGGATTTAATTCAATATACCCAGGGAGGAGAGCTTCCAGAAAAGCCAATCATGCTCACATTTGACGACGGCTATGAGAGCTTTGCGGTATACGCCTTCCCCTTGTTACAGGAATACCATTTTCCCGCCGTTTACGCAGTCATTGGCACCTATGCTGATCTCTATTCCCAACAAGATGAACACCACGTTCGCTACTCCCATTCCAATTGGGAAACTTTGAAGGCACTCCAGGAAAGCGGACTGGTGGAGATCCAAAACCACTCCTATGACCTTCACAGCCTACAAAATGGGGAGCGGGGCGCCCAAAAGCGATCCAATGAATCCGCCGGCAGCTATCAAAAGCGGCTTTGGCAGGATTTAGACCAGCTGCAGAAGGATTGCCGCCAACATTTGGACGGATGGACCCCCACCTGCTTTGCCTATCCGTTTGGATTTTCCAGTCCGGAAGCACTTCCGGTATTGCAGCAACTGGGCTTCTCTGCAGCTATGACCTGTGAAGAAAAAATCAATCAACTCACCGGAGACCCGGAAGAACTCTATCACCTGAAGCGATTTAACCGGCCTCACGGCAAATCTGTCGCAGAGATTTTGGCCGCTGCCTAACGATTAAAAGTCCGACTTGCCAAATTCGGAAAGCTGTAGCCACGGATTCTTCTCCTGGGCCCAACGAATGTTCCACTCATCGGTGAACAACAACAGATATCGATTCTTAAAATCTTGGACCAGACGGGTGTCTGAAGAGATATCCAGGGCTTTGGGATCAAACTCCTCGTTTTCAATCCAGCGCAGATATTGATAGGAGAGCCCCTCCCAAACAATGTCCACATTGTATTCATTTTTGAGGCGATACTCCAAAACCTCAAATTGCAGGGTACCCACCACACCCACAATGACCTCTTCCATCCCCGTATTGGGGTCGTGGAAGATCTGGATAGCGCCCTCCTGGGCAATTTGGGTGACTCCTTTAACAAACTGTTTTCGCTTGAGGGTGTCGGTCTGCCGGACGCGGGCAAAGTGTTCTGGGGCAAAGGTAGGGATCCCCTCAAAACGGAACTTCTTTCCAACTGCACAGAGGGTGTCCCCAATCGAAAAGATTCCAGGATCGAAGACACCGATGATATCCCCCGCATATGCCTCCTCTACAATTTCCCGTTCTTGAGCCATCAACTGCTGGGGCTGGGCCAGTTTGACTTTCCGGTCTCCCTGCACATGGAAGACCTCTTCCCCCTTTACAAAACGTCCCGAACAGATGCGCATAAAGGCAACCCGGTCCCGGTGGGCCTTGTTCATATTGGCCTGAATTTTAAAGACAAAGGCGGAAAAGCTGTCGTCAAAGGGGTTAATCAGCCCCTCACTGCTCTCCCGGGCCAAAGGCGGCGGCGTCATCTGCAAAAAGTCCTCCAAAAAAGGTTCCACACCAAAGTTGGTGAGGGCGGAACCAAAGAAAACAGGCGAGAGTTTGCCTGTGCGGACCTTCTCCATATCAAACTCGTAACTGGCGCCATCCAGCAGCTCCACATCGTCTTGCAAGGTCTCCCGCAGAGGCTCCCCAATCATCTCTCCCAGGCGGGGATCATCCAAAGCAATCTCTACAGAATCCACCTGTCGTATCCCGTTGGCAAGACCGTCCGATTCAAACTTGATGATTTCCCGCTTCCGACGGTCATACACCCCTTTAAACTCCTTGCCGCATCCAATCGGCCAGTTGACGGGATAGGTTTGGATCCCCAACTCCTGCTCAATCTGCTCCATTAGATCAAAAGGATTGCGGGATTCCCGATCCATCTTGTTTATAAAGGTAAAAATCGGGATGTGGCGCAGTACGCACACCTTAAACAATTTTCGGGTCTGAGGCTCCACACCCTTTGCGGCGTCGATCACCATCACAGCGCTGTCCGCCGCCATCAGCGTACGATAAGTGTCCTCTGAAAAGTCCTGATGTCCAGGGGTATCCAAAATATTGATGCAGTACCCTGCATAGTTGAACTGCATCACGGAAGATGTTACGGAAATTCCTCTCTGTTTTTCAATTTCCATCCAGTCAGAAACGGCATGGCGGGCATTCTTTTTTCCTTTCACCGCACCGGCCAACTGAATCGCTCCTCCATAGAGCAAAAACTTTTCTGTCAGGGTTGTTTTTCCCGCATCCGGATGGGAAATGATGGCAAACGTGCGCCGCCGTTCAATTTCTCTGCATAAATCCGCCAAACTGATTCCTCCAAATTTACCAGCTCTCCAAATTTCAAGCTTTTATATGTTACCATGTTTGGATACCTCCTGCAAGAGGCTCCCCAGGAATTTTTCCGCACTTTCTTTATAGAAAAGGAACGGCTTCGGGATCGGAGTTGGGAAACTCAGTTTTTTCTCCGGCAGACAAGCATCTCCACGGTGTTTCCCTCCACCTTGATCTCTAATAGATCCGCCATCTGGGCAATCAGCGCCAACTCCGAATCGTTTCCGCCATAGTCTTCCCCTGCCAGTCCCCAGTAGATCTCTTCAATCCCCACATCTTTTTCCGCCGTTTCAAAAATGTGTTGCATCTCCTTCACTTTTGAAAGATTCTCTGGGAAAAAATCGCTCCGCAATGCCAGCGCATAGCCATCTTCCATTCTTCTAAGATCCATATGAATCCCTGTGGATCCGATATGGAAGAAAAAGCGCACCAATTCATCAATAATCTTGGACATCCGTTTCATGGACTGATCCATCAATTAGCCCCCCAACCCTTAAACATTTGTATCACGCCGCTGCAAAGCCTCGATCAGAGGTACTAACACCACACAGACCAAACCGGCGGCGAACCCATTGTTATAGAGGTTCAAGCCTGCATGTAAAAAACCAACATTCAACACCACTGAGGCATGGATAATTCCTGCTACCAAACCCCATTTCCAACCGAACTGCCCAGCGATGGGAGCCAAACCCGTGGAAAACAACATTGCCAATTGGACGCTGGGATCCCGCAGAGACCATACCATAACAAAGGAGCTGAGTACCACCCCCAACATCACCGGAATAATATTTTTCAAATGCTTTCCAAATGCTCCAAAGCCACAGATGGACAGCACCCCGCCTACAGTGGGGCCATTGAGCTCCCCACCGGAAAAGATCACGCAGGCAGTGGCAAATAGCCCCACCATCCCCATATTAATCAAGGTAACCGGCAGGCCATCCATTTGGGTAAAATCCGCTACTGTGCGTCCAGAGTGGCGCATCAATTTCGCGATCCCAGAAAAACTACCTCCGTTCCAAAGAAACCCCAATAGAATCATGACCAGAAATAATCCCACTAAGAAGCTACCCAAAAGCAGGTTATTTCCCACACTCCACTCCAACCGCACCTCAAAGGTATGCCCAAAGGATTTAAAGATCGAGGCCAGTACCATTCCCACCAATCCAGCCGAAAAACCTACATTGTAAAGATTATATCCCTGGTGTACGCGGATGGTGAAAGCGGAAATCGGCGGAAGGATAAAGCCGATGACTACCCCCATCCCCATTCCCCATAAATAATTCAAGGTGGGACTCATCTGTCCAATGCTTACCACTTCTGTCACAACCGGCGCCAAAGCCGTACCAAACAGAGAGATGTAGATATATTTGCCAAAGGGCTCCCGTTTATAGCGGGAATAGAGGAATCCGCCTCCAATAATGGGAAAAATATTCCAGATGTCCTTTCCAAACAACGAAAACCCACCCATCAAAAATAGGCAGGCAATGCTAATTCCAGAAAAAGGGACCCGAGCGGCTCTCAATAGTTCCGCGGACACCAGAACTACCAGTCCAGCGTTAAAAAAAGCGCCTCCCAATCCGCCCACCATAATGGAGTCCGTAATCAACCCCGCCCGTGTCAGGATGATTTGGGCGACTCCGTGCAAAATTCCCATAGGCGTATCCTGCGTCAATCCCAGCAACATGAGAATGCAGGCAAACGCCACCATACACCGCTGGATGTAAATACTTTGCTTACTGCGATTATAGTTCAACCCCAGCTCCAAAGGCACTCCTCCTCGTTATATTTAGATAAATTTGGCTCAAGTGCGCTTGACAAATGTCTGCCGACAGGCTGGGCAAGTAATCTCTATCTTTCCCCTTCCCCGGGGCACCCGCACCTTTTGACCGCAGTGGGGGCATTTGAAATAGCAATAATTTTTCCCACTTTGGAGGCGCTGGATAAAGGCTTTTATCCGGCTGCCCAGAGGATACCAAAACTGCAAAAATTTTTGATTTTCCGCATATCTACGGCTGAAGTTTCGGGAGAGCATCCGCAAATAGGCCCAAATCAGCAGCCCCAGGGCAACCAAATAGAAGATCCCCCAACCAGTTAGACGGGAGAGCAGAAGGCAGATAAAGCTGACCGCTACCATCGCCACCATCAACTGGTCGGCTCCATATCTCCCCATCATAAATCTTCGTAGCCAGTTCATTTCGAAGGCTCCTCCCTGTAAAAATTCTCCCTTTAGTGTACCATAGCTTCCCTAACCTTTGCAACTAAAAAAGATATTCCGGAGTCCAAGGAGAAAAAGAGCACTCTACTTTGTGACCTCGGCGTTATTTTTCATTCCAGCTTTTCTCTTTACACCGTCGACAAAATGGGTGTATAATGAATTTTATTATCTTAAAAAGGAAAGCGGCGGTAGTTATGCGAATCGATTTTCACAACCATCTATTCCCTGACGCCCTGGCTGCCCGCACCATCCCGCATCTGGCCCAGGTATCCCAGGTTCCTCCCCATTCAGATGGAACCGTAGCCAGTACGCTTCAACGGATGCGGGAGTGGGGCACCGACCTGGCGGTTATTCAACATATTGCGACAAAGCCCGGCCAGCAGCACAACGTGAACAAATTTGCAGTCCAGGTGCAGGCAGAAAATCCGCAACTTCTCTGCTTCGGATCGGTCCATCCCCTGGATGCTCAAGCTTTGGAAGAGTTAGATTTTATCCATCAATCTGGATTGCACGGGCTCAAGCTGCACCCCGCCTATCAACAGTGCTTTGCCATTGATAAAGCCTATTTTCCTATCTACGAGAAACTGGAACATCTGGGTCTACCTGTCCTATTCCATGCGGGACTGGATCCGGTCTCACCCACGAATTACGCCCCAGCTGACGATTTGGCGGCCATTGCAGAAACATTTCCAAAATTGACGATTATCGCTGCCCATATGGGCTCAGTGGGAGATCCCGAACAGGCCAGAAAGCTATGCAAATATGAGAATGTTTATTTCGACACCTCTCTGGCTTCCCTTTTCTTCGACCCCAAAACTTATGAGCATCTGATCCGAGAAAAGGGAGTTGACCATGTCCTATTCGCCACCGACTGCCCTTGGAGTACAGCCCCCGCAGAATTGGCATTATTGCAGCAGCTTCACCTTACTCCCGAGGAGTTTGAGCGGATCTATTGGAAAAACGCAGTTCAATTGTTACAGCTAAAAATAGAGACTCCACATACCGGTGCCTGACCTTTCTACAGAAACCCACAAGATTCTAGTTGTCTTTTCTTGGGAAGTTGGTTATAATATCCCCATATGGCTATGTCAGCAAATTTGCACCTCCGGAGGACCTATGGAACAACTGATTCAGCAAATCTTTGACTTCTTTGCCGTCGCCGGAAGGGAGGCTGCTCTTTTTATCGTCTCCATGATCCCGTTGATTGAGCTGCGGGGCTCCGTCCCTTTGGGGGCGGCTTTGGGTATGCCCTGGTATACCGTCTTTTTGATCTCTGTGGTGGGAAATATGATCCCTGTCCCATTTGTAATCTTGTTGGGGCGTCCTATCTTCAACTGGCTCAAATCCACCCGTCTTTTCTGCGGCCTCGCCCAAAAATATGAACAGCATCTTCTATCTAAGGCGGACAAGGTGACGAAATATGAGGCCATTGGTCTATGTCTATTTGTAGGGGTACCTCTGCCCGGAACAGGGGCCTGGTCCGGGGCAGTTTTGGCGGCCCTACTGGGCCTTCCTATGAAGCATGCGTTACTTTCTATCGCTGGGGGAGTATTTATTGCAGGCGCCTTAATGACTGTGGGGTCCTACGGTGTTGTAGGAATCCTGCATCTGTTATGAATTAGAGGGAGGCGTCAAAGGATTGGACAAGTACAAGCGGCTTCTTTCCAACACCCTGATCTTTGCAATCGGCACCTTTAGTTCAAAGGTGCTGGTTTTTCTATTGGTTCCCTTCTATACAAATCTTCTCACAGAGGGAGAGTTGGGAACTGCTGATTTGATTGTGCAGACCGCCAACCTGATTATCCCCATGGTTTCCATTGGGATGTCCAACGCCATCATCCGCTATGGACTGGATAAATATATGGACAAGCGGGATGTTTTCACTGGGGCGATTACCGCCATTTTATCAGGGTATGCCATTTTTTTGGTGTTGTTGCCATTTCTGTCCCGTATTCCCATTATTGGCGGTCACACTCTATTGATCTATCTCTATGTGCTCACCTCCTGCCTGCGTTCTCTCTGTTCCCAATTTGTAAGGGCACGGCAGCTCATCCGCCTCTATGCCTTTGACGGTGTGATGTCCACCGCCATGGTGATCCTCTTTAATGTGCTATTTTTAATGTTCTTTCGGATGGGAATTACTGGCTATGTGTTGGCCACCATTGTTTCTGACTTGTGCTCCTCCCTCTTTTTATTTACCATTGCTGGGCTGCATCGTTACATCCGCTTTCGGGATTGTGATTGGTCTGTGCTCAAATCAATGATCCGCTATGCCGCGCCATTGATTCCAACCACTACCTGTTGGTGGATTACCAATGTCTCCGACCGGTATATGGTCACCTATTTTTTGGATGCGGGAGCCAATGGGCTGCTCACCATCGCTTACAAAGTGCCCACTATCATCACACTCCTCTCCGGTATCTTCACGGATGCCTGGCAGATGTCCGCCTTTACAGAGGATGGTCCCGGACGCACCCGATTTTTTAGCAATGTATTCAATGCCTATCAGGCACTCATCTTTTCTGCCGCTTCGGGATTGATCCTATTCTCTAAATTGATTACCTCCATATTGGTTTTGGGATCTTCCAATCCCTTCTATGAATCCTGGCAATATATCCCCTTCCTGCTGCTGGCCACCTGCTTCTCCTGTTTTGTCACCTTCCTAGGCAGCATCTATATGGTGGAGAAAAAAAGCATGGCCACGCTGGCTACCACTGCTTTAGGCGCGGCAATTAACGTCCTGCTCAATCTGTTGTTGATCCCCCGTTTTGGGATCAACGGAGGGACATTCGCCACCTTTTTCAGCTATTTGATTGTTTTCATTGTACGCATGGTGGACACCCATCGAATTATCCCCATGCATTGGAATCTCCCAAAGCTATTGGCCAATCTGTTGTTATTGTTGGGGCAAACCTGGGTGTTGCTTTGCCTGGATTCTGGCTGGATCCTCTGGGAAGTCATCCTCTGTATTTTGGTTCTTGCTCTCAATTTCCGCCAGATCTTGATCAATTTACAGCGCTTTTTGACAAAACGCGCAGGATAAAAATTGCCGCCCCATGGGGCGGCAATTTTTTTACCTAAAGATTAAGCAGACAGCTGTTTCAAAGGGATATATTTGACAACCAGAGCCACCACAATCGCAGTGACAACCATTTCGGGGATCATATAAGAACCGTTGTAGGTGATAGAATAGATCCAAACTGGAGTCCCCTCTGGGGCATAGATGTCCCAAATTAAAATTCCGGAGAGAAATGAACAACCCAACCGCAAGAGTGACACAAGGCAGGTACCGACAACCGCTCCGCATATTGGTTTCCCAATACGGCGAGAAATTGGGCCAGCCAGCGATAGGCCACTGAAAGCAACTACATAGTCCAATAGAATGACCGCAACGAACGACAGAAATGTCTGGGAGGGAGGCGGAACAAAACCCAGCAACATTTGAACCAAAGAATAGGCGAATGCTGTGAGAAACGCCCAGCGAAATGGATATAAAAGGGAGATCACAATAATAGGCGCCATGGAGGCGAAGGTTACAGACCCTCCGTTGGGCAATTGGTAGAGTGTAAATAGGGATAGGATCGTAGCCAGGGCAACCATAATCGCCCCCTGGGTTAACATACGTGTTGTTCGACTCATGACAACCTCCCTTTTTCTAAAATATCTTTTCAAAATAAGTGCATTTCCTATAAAAAATTCCCATGAAAGGGTTGCTTTTGGATCTATCAAAAGCAGGAAAAACTGAGGATTTCTCCTTTTCAACTATATGCATGGAGCACCCTATATTTTAAGTTCCATCACGGTTGGCCAAACACTTCCCGCTCAAACGCCTCCTGCGCTTTTTGACGAAGTTGGGAAGCCTGAAGACGCAATCTTCGGGCCAATTGGGCGCGCTGTTCTGCCCGAGCCCCCAATTCCTGCTGTCTCTCTAACGAAGGCAACGGGAATTGAATTCGGCGTACGTTCTCTATGCCCAATTCCGTCTGCTTGGTGGCCTGAGCCCCTTTCAGTTGCTCCACCTGGCGCTGAACGAGAGTCGTGTTAAATAGATAGGCAAAAAACCGAGGATCCAACCTCCTGCAGTTTGGACGCAAGAGCAACAGATGGCTGTCTAAAAAGAGGCCCGCATGGGCATGGTCCACCATACTGGCGCGGCCCAGAGTCCCCTCGCCAGTGGAGTTGATTAGTAAGTCGCCAGGGGCAGTAAACTGCTTTTGGGAAATCCGCTCCAACCAGGCAGAATCTACCGTCTTGGCATAGCGGAGATCAATCTCATTTTTTCGGTTGCATTTCTGATTGAGGATCACCCGGTCCCCCTTTGGATCGTATCGAGGACTTTTTCCTCGAAAGAGTGCCAAGCAAAGTTGAGGGACCTGCTTCAAAGAGACCGGAGCAGGGCCGATAAACTGGAATGGAAAGCGGCCCTCTACCTTGTCATATCCCCACTGGGTCATATCGCAAAAACGGGCGATTCTTAAAAGGCTTCCATCTGTGGGAGAGGACTCCGTCTCCGCCACCACGCCTAGGTCCTTAAAAAGCTCCTGTTCTAACAACTGCTCTAAGGTATCTGCTCTTTCTTCCAGTGTCCGGGCTTCCTGTTCCGTTAGTTGAAAATTTTCTACCAACCGTTCCTGAACTACAAGAGGCGGAAAAGGTACGGGATAGTGTAAGAATTGGGGCTCCTGTAAATAGAGCCGGTTGCCGCTGCCATTGCTACACTCCTCCCAGATTTGTACAAACCGCGGGCTAGCCAGAAGACGAACGAGATACTCCGGCATTGCCGTCTGGGGAAGGACATCATAAACCCAAAAATTCCCGGTGATAATCGCCCCCTCCGCCTCTTCAGGAACCAGGCCGAACGCCCCATTTCTGGCATCGATCTTGGAGACGGCCAACTGGCCGGCATGAATCCGATACTGTTGCTTGGTTTTGACCGTCTTCCCCAAAGGCCGGTCCCGCACCACGACCCCTCCACAATTGGTGCGGATGGTAATTCTCATATAGCGGTTTGTATCTTCCACCCAAACAACCTCTTTGCGGCGAACCAAAGCATTCCCCAAAGGATAGGAGGGATAGGCCGCACTTTGGAGCGGGCGGTTAAATAATTGTTTGATATTCCAGTTGGAAACCTGGTGGAAGGACAAAAACTTTAAAAGAGCGGGCCGGGTCAAATCAATTTCTCCTCCTGTCCCCGTACCATCCTGAAGAGTTCCCCTTCTGGGGATAGACGGTAAGAGATTTTTTCCCGCCGATTCTCCCAGAGCGGGTGCTGCTGGCGGTAGTGAAAAAACTCCTCCTGAAGTTGGGGAAGCTGATTTCCTGCGGACAAAGTCCCCGCCGAAGTGATTCCGGCATCCTCCACCATGGCAACTGGGATCTCATAATCAAAGTAACGCCGTATCAGCGGTTTCGCAGCCTCTTCCACCGCAGCGTCGATCTCTTTGAGGCGTTTTTTCAGCTGTGCAAGCTGCTGCCGTTCTTCCTGGGTTCGGGATTTTTTCTTTTTGAGCTCCTCCATCTGAAAAGACAAACTCTCCTCCTCCTGCATATAGGGAGCTTTTGCCTCCTGATGAGCCCTTTCCACCGCCTATTGGTAGGCCCGCTCTTCTGGAATGGTAAAGCGTTTTAAAAATACCAAACTGGGCTTCACAGTGGCACCTGCGGTGACAAACACATCTTGTGGGATAGAGCAGATAAATAGGATCTTTGCCCGCCCCTCAAAGTACTCCCGGACTTTCTGGAGATTCGAGGTGTTCAATACCCCCTCTGGAAGTACCATCCCCATACGACCTCCTGGCTTCAATAGCCGCAAGCATCGCTCCATAAACAGTACTTCCGTCAAACCGGAGAATTTGCCAACATCATAGAGGGAAAGCAGTTGACTGCCAATGTTGTCCTCCACCTGGCGCAAAGCCTGGTTATAAGACTTACCAAACATCCTGCGGTATTTTTTTATCTCCTCCGGGCGCATCCGGTCATTTTCCGTTACTTTCTGATCCTTGCTAATCCTTGCGCCAAAAGGAGGGTTGGTGAGGATAACATCAAACCGCCCCTCAAAGACACCGTTCACATTCAAAAGCCCATCGTGGTGATAGACCCCGCTATGTCCATCTCCATGCATAATCATATTCATTTTTGCGGTCCGGGCCATGCGCGGATTTGCATCGGTCCCATAGATACACCGATGGGAAAGGTCATAAAGTCTGCCCCCGGGAATACTGGTGTCCAGCTCCCGGTTCAGCATTTCCTGCATCTTAGAAATTTGCCGGTTGATCAGCCACTGCTCCCGTTCGCTTTTCTGTTCATAATCCGGGCCCTCCAACTGAAGCCGGAGACGCTCCTTCTCCCCCCGGATCTCCTGCTCAATCTTCTCCCGCACATACTCAAACGCTTTGATGAGGAATCCGCCGCTGCCACAGGTGGGGTCGCAGATCAGCTCTCCCTCTTCGGGGTCCAGCACATGGACCATAAAATCCACAATGGGTCGAGGCGTAAAAAATTGCCCCAAATCCCCCCGGAAGGTGGTACCCAAAAACTCCTCAAACGCGATTCCCTTGACGTCATCCTGCGTATCCGAAAGGTTATATCCCTCCAGCTTGCTCAAAATCTGTTCAAAGCTGTTTTGCCGGATACGGATGGTTTCATCTGCCTCAAATAGCTGTTCCTGGGCAAAGGCATCCTTGGTATCCTCAAACAGCACCTGCATATAGGGAATATCCAGTTTGCGGATTCGCATGGCAGGCCGGGTATATTTTTCATAGTCCTGCTCCAGCTGGCGAAACCGGTTGAGGGTGAACACCTCGCTGCCCTTCTGATCCCGTTCATACCGGATTTTCATAAAAAGGATCTTGCTGATCTCATCAAAAGCAGCTTCCGGAGAGAGCTTATCGTTGTTCCGGATGATGTTGTGGCAGGCCCGCAGCAGCCTTGTGAACTCCTCCCGGGTGAACGTTTTGGTCTTGCTGCGGATATCGGCCAAAGCCTTTTCATCGTGGATCTCCTCAAACCGGGGAATACTGACGATCTGGTGGAATGCCTCCTCCTTGTTGGGAATCCTCTCCTGATCCACGCTGAAAAACTGTGTTTCTTTGGCATTGTGAAGAACTAGGAATTGAGCCCTTACTTTACCTGCATATTCAGTGCCCTGATAAAAGTCCTCCAAGCGGATTTTAACATTATCCGCCTTACACTCCACCACCAGGAAAGCATTATAGTTATTTTGAAGATCTTCTTTGGATTTATAGACTACAAGATCAGCCCGAGTTCCTCTCGTCCCCCGGCCCTGGTAATCTGGAGAATATTCCTCCGCCATCACTTCCAAGGGGTAGCCAAACCGATTGACCAAAAGCGCCACAAAATTTTGGCGCACTCGTTCCTCCGGCGTTGCTACCAGATCCCTTTTGCGGATGAAGGAATAGATCATCCCATCCTTTTCCACTACCTTCAATTCTTCCAAACAGGCCCCTCCATCCCCGGTTTGGGATTCTTTCACTTCTGTGGTACAATCTCAATCCAATAGCCATCGGGATCGTGGATAAAATAGATCCCCATGGCAGGGTTTTCAAAGCAGATGGCTCCCATCTGCTGATGGCGCTGGTGCAACGCTTCATATTGGTCTGTCACAAACGCCAAATGGTATTCCAGGTCCCCCAAATTGTAGGGCTCCTGCCGGTCGCGCAGCCAGGTGAGCTCCAAAGTAAAATCGCTGCCCTCCGGATCCCCCAGATAGACCAATTTGAAGGAGCCATCCTGGGCATTTTTCTCCCGAACTACCCTCAAATCTAAAGCTTGACGGTAAAAATCTAAGCTTTTCTCCAAGTCCAGCACATTAAAATTAAAATGATTAAATTTAAGCATGATATTTTCATCCTTTCCCTGCAGTAGGCTTCACTGGGTCTCCTCCTGCTCCCGAATATAGGTAATATAGTCCATGCAGTAGTCATCCTGACCGGCAACCACCCGGGCGGCAGCCAGCGTATCCCGCAGGGACGGGCTAGAGGGATCCAAAATAGCGGAGGAGAGCCCCGCATAGAGGGCCGCGGCCAAAAAGGCGCTGTTAACCAGCTTGCGGCGGGGCAGCCCAAAAGAAATATTCGAAAGCCCGCAGACTGTCTTGACCTCTGGATAATTTTGGGACACATGGGCGATAGCGTCCACCGTTTTACGCCCACTTTCGCCATCGGTGGCCAACGCCTCCACCAATACATCCACATAGATATGCTCATCCGGGATCCCTGCCTGGCGCAGCTGGGCGATCAGCCGGTCGATCTTAGCGCACTTATCCTCCAGGTCGGTTGGAAGCCCCAGATCGTCAATGGGCATCCCCACGATTCCCGCATGATATTCCAGGGCCAGCTGGGTCACCTGCTGGAACCGATCGGTGATGGTGGCCGAATTGAAGATCAGAGGCCGGCCCTGAGCCGCTTTTGCCGCTTTTGCCATCACTTCTGGATCGGTGGAGTCAATCATAATCCCACAGGAGCAGTGGCGCTGGATCAAATCCATTGCCCATAGCATCCGATCCAACTCATCCTCCCCACAGATGGCCGTATTTAAATCCAGATAATCCGCCCCTGCGTCCCCTTGGCGGCGGATCAGCTCCACCACCTTCTGTTCATCTTTGGACTGGAAGGCTTCCAGTGCCGATGGGATGGAACTATTGAGCTTTTCTCCAATCAAAATCATTTCCCAAACCTCCCAATTTCATGGATCAACCCCTGCACGATATCCACCCTGCGCAAGGGGGTCATAATATAGATGCCATCCGCCGCATCATATACCCGGCGAAGAATCCCCAAGCTGTATTGGATAGAAATTTCCGCCGACTCCTGGCGTCCCTTATCCTTCAGCGATTGGATCACCTGATCCGGAATCTCAATGCCAGAGACCTCATTGAGCAGAAAGACTGCGTTTTTATAACCCGCCACCGGCAAAATTCCAGCAAATAGCTTACAATCCAGCTCCTGCCGGGCGCGAAGGAAATTTTCCACCGCCTGGTCGCTAAAAATCGGCTGGGAGAAAAGCATGGTCGCCCCCCGCTCCAGTTTTCGGCGTGCCCGATCCAGCTCGGTCCCAAAGTTCAAAGCGTTGATGTTCAGAGCCCCGCCCACTTCCAGAGGGGCGTCCTGGAATACCTCCTGGTTCATGCCGCTGATGAAAGAGATCAAATTAAAGGAATTAAAGCTGAACACCCCGCCCGCCCGGTCGGATGCAGGCATTGGATCTCCTGTTACCGCCAGGGCATGACGGATCCCTTCAAAAGAGGCGCCCAGCAATCCCGCCCGCAGGGCTATGCGATTTTTATCCCGGCAGGAGATGTGCGGCATGGTGGGAATCCCCACCTCCCGATAAATTTTAGCAGCGGTCATGATGCTGTCCGCCCGGGTTCGCGAAAGAGGAGAGTCCGCCACAGTAATCAGATCCGCGCCGCAGGCCTTCAACTGCGCCGCCGCGGAAAGGATGAAGGTGCAGTCGGCGTCCAGAGGAGGATCCAGCTCCACCGCAATGGGTTTGTGGGGCCCCAGGGTGGAGGCGGATTCCTCCTGAATCAAATATTGTTCCGGCAGTTCCTCCGGCTCCCGTCTGGGACAAGGGCGGGGCGAATCCAACATCCTTCGAAGTAGACGGATGTGGTTGGGGGTAGTGCCGCAACACCCCCCCAGAATAGTGGCACCGCTTTCATAGATGGTCTCCATCTTTTGGGCAAAGTATTCCGCATTGTCCTCAAAGATGATCCGTCCATTCCGATAGGAGGGGTATCCCGCATTGGGCATGACCACCAGCGGCTTCGGCATGGGTTCCAGCGCCTTCACCAGATGAACCATATGGCTAGGTCCACAGACGCAGTTGAGCCCTGCACCATCTACAGCCGGATGCTGCATAGCCGCGGTCAAGAGGGGCTTGTAGTGCAACCCCCTCTGTGTAAAGCCATCCTGGGAGACGGCAAAAGAAACCAGGATCACCGCATCCGGCACTGTAGCCCGGATCTTCCGGATAGCGGGCAACAGAGGCGCAAATTCTGAAATGGTCTCAAATAAGAAGTGCTTTGCACCCAACTCCAAAAATAGCCCGGCCACCACCTGGTAGTCCTCCTCGGCCGTTTTGGCGTCGTTGCCACCAATGTCCGCATAGACAGGGACATGGCTGGATCCAGCAGCTTCCCCTGCTAAACCCCAACCAGCCGTAATAACCCGACGTAGTTTTTGAGGGTCGGGGATCTGCACAGGATTGGCCACAAATGTGTTGGTCTTCAGGGCCTGGGCTCCAGCGGCTAAATAGGCTTTATGAATCTTTAAAACTGCCTCTGAATTGGTTAAGTTCCCCAATTCACAGGGGGCGCGATCCCCCGTTACAGTGAGGTAATAGGTGCCAAAGGCGCCATCAAACAACAGGGGAACCGATCTTTGCAGGGGCATGGACTACATCCTCTCTCTTGGATTGCAAGTTTACAGGATATTCTACCACAGTTTCCGGAAAAATACCAGAAGCAAATTCCGCCTGGTGAAAATCTGCCAAGGGGTTTTCCTTCTTTCCTGGAATATGATAAAATAATATTTGTTTGACAAAACTTTACAGGAAAGGACCGTCCAAATATATGGAACCAAAGCACAAATTGGTTATTGGAATCCTTGCCCATGTGGATGCGGGAAAAACCACCCTTTCAGAGGGGATGCTCTATCGAAGCGGCGTTCTACGAAAATTGGGGCGAGTGGATCATCGGGACGCCTTTTTAGATACCGAGCAGTTGGAGCGGGAACGGGGAATCACCATCTTTTCCAAACAGGCGATTCTCTCCCTGGGGGAACTGGAGATCACCCTACTGGATACGCCAGGGCATGTGGATTTTTCTACGGAGATGGAGCGTACCTTGCAGGTATTGGACTACGCGATTCTGGTGGTCAGCGGTTCAGACGGAATTCAGGGACATACCCGCACCCTCTGGGGGCTGTTGAGACGTTACCAGATCCCCACCTTCCTGTTTATCAACAAGATGGATCAGCCTGGTACCGACTTTCAAGCCCTATCCACCGAGCTGCAGCAGGTGTTGGACGAGGGATGCATCCCTTTTACAGGGCTATCTGAGGAGCAGCTGCGAGAATCCATCGCACTGCAAGACGAAGGGGCGATGGAGGAATATCTAGAGCACGGGGCGATCTCCTTGGAGAGAATCCGGGAGTTGATTCGCCGGCGCAGGATATTCCCCTGCTATTTCGGTTCTGCCCTACGGCTGGAGGGGGTGGACCAGCTGCTGGAAGGATTGCAGCAGTATACCCTCTTACCGATCTATCCAGAGCTGTTCGGCGCTAAAGTCTATAAAATTTCCCGGGATCCCCAAAATAATCGGTTGACCTACCTAAAGGTTACCGGCGGATCTCTCCAGGTGAAAGATCTTCTCTCCAGCAGGGATGGCTGGGAGGAAAAGGTGGATCAAATCCGCATCTATTCAGGTGCCCGCTATCGCACGATAGAGGAAGCGCCCGCAGGTACCGTCTGCGCTGTGACGGGGTTAAGCCAAACCTATCCCGGGGAGGGGCTGGGGGAAGAACCCTCCTCCCCTTCCCCAGTACTCTCCTCGGTGCTCAACTATCAGCTGTTGCTGCCTCCCGGCTGCGACCCACACAGCGCCCTCCTGAAACTCCAGCAACTGGAGGAAGAGGATCCCCAGCTGAAAATCGTCTGGGATGAACGCCTTCAGGAAATCCACCTCCGTCCCATGGGAGAAGTACAGCTGGAGATCCTTCAGCGGGTCATTCAAGAGAGATTTGGCCTTTCGGTGACCTTTGGGGAGGGCAGTATTCTCTATCTGGAGACCATCCGAGGGCCTGTGGAGGGAGTGGGGCATTTCGAACCCTTGCGTCACTATGCGGAAGTCCACCTCTTAATGGAGCCTGGCCCCCGGGGCAGTGGGCTCCAGTTCGCCTCTCGGTGCAGTGAGGAACAACTGGATCGAAACTGGCAGCGGCTGATTTTGACACATTTGATGGAAAAGACACATTTGGGTGTGCTCACCGGCTCCCCCATTACTGATATACGGATCACTCTTGTAGCCGGAAAATCACATTTGAAACACACCGAGGGCGGAGACTTCCGACAGGCCACCTATCGGGCGGTGCGTCAAGGGTTGATGCAGGCAGAAAGTGTCCTTCTGGAGCCCTACTACACCTTCCGATTGGAACTCCCCACCCAGTCCATCGGGCGGGCTATGGGGGATTTGCAGCGGATGGGGGCTGAATTTGGCCCGCCAGAGGCTCCTGGGGACCGATCTGTCCTATCCGGAACCGCTCCAGTGGCCACCATGCGGGGATATGCCCAACAGTTGGCGGGCTATACCCAGGGGCAGGGGAAACTATTTTGCACCCTTCAGGGCTACGCCCCTTGTCACAATGCACAACAGGTCATCCAGGAGATCGGATATGACTGCCAGCGGGATTTAGAAAATACCGGGGACTCGGTATTTTGCGACCATGGAGCCGGATTTGTGGTCAAATGGGATCAGGTCCGGGCCCATATGCATGTGGACAGCGGCCTTGGCCCAGATGGGCGCCCTGCCGCCCGCCCAGCGGCAGTCCCTTCCCCTGTCTCGCTCCCCAAAGGCTACCGTGGTTCCCTAGAGGAGGATCAGGAACTGCAGGCCATCTATGAACGAACTTATGGACCAGTGCGGGATCGAGGATTTTTTGCCACCCCCACTCCTCAGCAGGAATCTTTCCAGGAGGAGCCTGACTGGGAAGCCCTTGGGGAGGAATTTTTGTTGGTGGATGGCTACAACATCCTCTTTGCCTGGGACGAGCTGAAAAAGCTGGCTCAGGAGAGCATTGATGCTGCCCGGCAGGCACTGATGGACCTGCTCTGCAACTATCAGGGGTACAAAAAATGTGTGGTGATCCTAGTTTTTGACGCCTATAAAGTTCCCAGGAGTATCTCCGATGTGATACGTTACCACAACATCTATGTGGTTTACACCAAGCAGGCGGAAACCGCCGACGCCTATATTGAAAAGGTCACCTATGAGATTGGAAAAAAGCACCATGTCCGGGTGGCCACCTCCGACAATCTGGAGCAGGTGATCATCCTGGGACATGGTGCTTTTCGGCTTTCCGCCAAAGCATTTCATACGGAGATTGAGCAGGTCAACGGGCAGATCGCTCAAATGATAGAGGAACACAACCGCAAATCTCCCAAACTAAACCAGCTGAAACTGGACGATTAGGGATCGAGTTACGCCTCTGGCAGGGTGCGCATGGCCTGAATGGTACGGTCGATCAGCTCGTCCAGCTCCCATCCCAACATCTCAGCCCCCTGGGAGATGACCTCCCGAGAGCAGCCTGCCGCAAAGGAGGGCGATTTAAACTTCTTTTTTACCGATTTCAGCTCCAGGTCCTGGACACTTTTGGAGGGACGCATCAGGGCGGTAGCCCAGATGAGTCCAGTGAGTTCGTCCACCGCAAACAGGATCTTCTCCATCATCTGCTGGGGCTGGATGTCATTTTGAGCCAACCCCCATCCATGGGAAGCGGTAGCACGCACAATTTCCTCGTCAATCCCTTCCTGGCGCATAATCTCCTGGGATTTGATGCAGTGCTCCTGGGGGAACTGCTCAAAGTCCAGGTCATGGAGCAACCCTACCACTCTCCAAAAGTCTACCCGCTGAGGGTCGTACTCCTGGGCAAAATAGCCCAGAACCCCGCTCACTGTATGGGCATGTTGCAGATGGAATGGCTCTTTGTTGTACTTTTTCAGCAGGGCTTCGGCCTGCTCCATGGTTGGAACATAGGACATAACAGTGACTTCCTTTCTATGATTTTTCCGTCATCCGGGCTACCACAACGCTGTGGTGGCCCGGATAGTTATTGAGGGAATCGGCAAAATGGCCCGTTCTGTGAAAGACGTTTTGCTGCAGCAAACAATCCCTCCGCTGGGACATCCGCCCTGTGGGCCATTTCCGCTGTCAAAGCTGCATCCACCGCCAGATGGGGATCTTCCGGCGGAAGGGGGACGGGAAGCAGCTCCTTCCAGAGTGGCTCATCGGAAGAAAATGTCTCCAGGCCAAATGCTTTTGACAGTTGGGCGGTCTCCTGGGCGGCACTCTGAACCTGGGCACAAAAAGCCCGTCCCATTAAGCGCGCGGCGCAGCCTCTTCCAGAGGGGCCCACATAGTGGCAATGGGGGGATAGACAACGCAGGAGCGGTTCTGCCTGGGAAAATGCTTCTCCATTCCCTCCGACAAACAGGCGGCTGCCCTCCCCCAAACTCTCTGAGCCCAGTAATCCCACGTCCAAATAGCGAGCGGTGTCCTCCCGGCGTAACGCATTGGACAAGAGGTGGGCCAATCCAGGGCTAGTATCGGTGAAGGAGAGCAAAATCTGTCCCCCTTTTAAAAATCCCCGGCAGGCTCCCAACAAACTGCACAGTTCGGACGCCGTTTCTAACGCCAGAAGCACCGTTTCGCAGCGGTCCAATACCTCCGCCCCCGACTCGCAGAGGGTCCCCAGACCAGGATTTCGACGGCCTTGGGGATCATAAAGTAGGAGATCCTGGGCAGTTCGATGGAGCAGACGTTCTCCTGCTGCCATCCCTCTTGTTCCCAATCCTATCACACCAATTGCCACCCTGTCCACCCCCTCCTAGCACGGCGCCTTTTTTATTATAACAGACCAGCGAAAAAGTGAAAAGGGATTCCTCAAAATCCTCCACAAAATAGGAAAATCGCTCCAATGGAGCGATTTTCCGACAGATTGCTTATGGATTGAGGGAGTAGTTGGGAGCTTCTTTGGTGATATAGATGTCGTGTGGATGGCTCTCTTTCAAGCCTGCCCCAGTGATCCGGATGAACTGAGCCTTCTCATGCAGCTCCGCAATGGTGCGGCAACCGGTATAGCCCATACCAGAACGGATGCCGCCCAAAAGCTGATAAATCGTATCCGCCACAGAACCCTTGTAGGGGACACGGCCCTCCACACCTTCGGGGACAAACTTCTTTTTATCCTCCTGGAAGTAGCGATCGCTGCTTCCCTCATTCATGGCCGCCAAGGATCCCATGCCCCGGTAGACTTTGAAGCTACGGCCCTGATAGATTTCGGTCTCGCCGGGGCTCTCGGTGCAGCCGGCCAACAGGGAGCCCAACATAACGGTGGAAGCACCTGCCGCAAGGGCCTTTACTACATCGCCAGAATACTTAATACCGCCATCGGCAATCACCGGCACCCCATATTTTGCTGCCGCGCAGGCGGCGTCATAGACTGCGGTGAGCTGAGGGACACCGATCCCCGCCACTACACGGGTGGTACAGATGGAACCAGGTCCGATCCCCACTTTTACAGCGTCGGCGCCTGCTTGGATCAGATCCTCAGTGGCTGCGGCGGTAGCCACATTGCCCGCAATCACCGGAATTTCAGGGTATTTGCGTTTGATCCCCTTCAAGCAGTCCAAAATACGGACATTATGGCCATGGGCAGAGTCCAGCACCAGCGCATCCACACCCACTTTGATCAATTCATCCACTCGATCCATGTAATCGTGGGTGATACCAACTGCGGCACCTGCCAAAAGGCGGCCGCCCTTGTCACGAGCGGAATTGGGATATTGGACCGCTTTCTCGATATCCTTAATGGTAATCAGGCCCCGCAGATAGCCCTCACTGTCCACGATGGGGAGTTTTTCAATCTTGTGTTTCCGCAAAATTCGACGGGCGTCGTCCAAAGTAGTCCCCACGGGCGCGGTGACCAAGTGGTCCTTGGTCATCACCTCTTTGATCTTAATGCTGTAGTCCTCTAGGAACCGCAGATCCCGGTTGGTGAGAATCCCCACCAGCTTGCCATTTTCACAGATGGGAACGCCAGAGATCTTGTACTTGGACATGATCTCGTCTGCATCATAGACAAAGTGTTCCGGGGAGAGGTAGAAGGGGTTGGCAATGACGCCGTTCTCCGAGCGTTTTACAGTGTCCACCTCGTCAGCCTGCTTTTCAATGGACATGTTCTTATGGATAATTCCAATACCACCCTCCCGGGCAATGGCAATGGCCATCCGGGAAGTCGTGACCGTATCCATGGCAGCGGTCAGAAAGGGGGAATTCAAGCGGATTCCCCGCACCAGTTCAGTGGATACATCCACATCCGCGGGAACCACCTCTGAACGGGCAGGGATCAACAGAACATCATCAAATGTGAGTCCTTCCTTGACAAACTTCTCGCTTTCATTCGTGTTTAGCATACGTCCTCCATTCCTCATCAAAGCAAATCCGGTCTTCCTCTTTCGCGCAAACAGTTCCATGTTATCAGGGATTTTTACTATAATAGCACTTCCCCCCTGCGAAATCAACTCCTCTCCAAAAAATTTCCATTTCTCAGAGACATCGCCTTCTTCTTACCCCGGTTTGACGAGAGCTGTCAAATTGTGCTACAATAAAAGTATCCCATCCAAAAGGAGGGCCTTCTTCATGAGAAAGCTGACATTACGATTCTATCTATGCGTCGCGCTTTGCGCCGCACTATCCGCCTGTGCCTCCCGGGGAGAGCTGTTATCCTCTTCCAGCCAATCAGAGGATACGATCCCTGCCTCCTCTGTCTCCTCCAGCGTAACGGCAGCCTCTTCCCAGCCGGAGGAAGCATCGAGTTCTCAGCCAGACAATTCAGAGGCCGAAACCTACCCCCTGCCCGAACTTTCAGATGCTGACCGCCAGCTGCTGAGAAATCAAATAAACGTCTTTGCCGCAGGCTTTGGAGAGCAGCTTCAGGCGGGCACGCCCCAGGATCTTCCAGAGGATCAGGTACTGCAGTTTTGTATGGAGCAGGCCAACCAACAGAAGGATCTCTATGGCTACTACTTTGAGGAGCAGGACGGCGCCTATCTCATTCCTGCCGCAGTGGTGGAGGAGACCGCCCAGAGGAGTTTGGGGCTGGAGGGATTCTCCGCCACCGACTCGGACCTCTATGATGAAGATTTGAACTGTTATCGCTATCCATTGGTGGAATCCAATTCACTTCAATATGCCCTCGCCTCCCCGGAGGGTACCTCCGATGGCGGAATTTCCTACGAGGTGGAATATCTGACGGAAGACGGGGAGACGGACCATGTGACACGATTCATCTTTCAGTTGGGACGGATCAATGGGATGCCCTATTTGCAGCTGCAATCCTGGGAGCCAACCGAAGGATAACTTCTAAAATTAGCAGCAAAAGGGGATGTGGAAATCGATCCACATCCCCTTTTTAATGGGATTCCAACCCATGGCGTTGCCGAAAATCAGCTAACAACAGGTCTACCATGCGGCCATAACTTTGGGTTCCATCCGTTTGGCTGTTTACCTTCAAATAGGTGTCGTTCACCACTTCCGACACCTGCGCAATCACCTGGTCCTCAAATTGGGCCCAGTAGGAATTGTTATAGGAAAAATCCCGGCGTACTCCGGGCGAGAGGATCTGGCTCAACTGGTAAAACAGCTGGGGGTCAGCAGCATAGAGCCGATTGTCCGTGTGTACCAGCGCTAACATCACACCGCTATATTGGACCTGGGGAATCGCGCTTTCCAAGCAGGCCAAATAGGCGATAAAGTTGGCCTCATCCTCCCGCATAAATCCTCTCGTATGGGCCAATTCGTGGCACATAGTGGCCGGGATGGTGTAGTCGGGAGCCAAAACATTGATGTTTGCTTCATAGGTAAAGGTGAATTGCCCTGTGATTTGAGCCCGGCTCATCCACCAAGAGTTGAGGACGGGTTTGGGGGTCAGAGGCAGATCGGGCAACACAGGATATTGTTCAGACAGGAGGGAAAACGCCTCCCGAGCTTCCTTTGCCACCTGAGAAAAGGACCCATCCAGCTGCATCACCCCTTGCTCGTCCTCTGACACCTGCAGACGGAGTTGATTCGCCCGCTCGGCGAGTTCCACATAGAGGGACGCCAATTCCTGGAGGGAGGAATCCCGGACGGTTAAGTCAGAAAATGACGCAAACTCGGGCCGATAGTAATTGAGGCCGCATAAAAAGACAAACAGCCCCACAATGATGCCCGCCAGATTGCACCCCCGGCGAATCCAATGCCAAAAATCCACTTGAAAAAAAGGCAGGGAGAAAAGCTTTTTACGCCAAGGGGGAACTAAAAAACCGATCAGAAGCGATAAGCCACCGGCCACTAGAAGTAAGAGGAATATCTCCCACACGGAAAAGGGAGCCAGAGAGGTCACTCTGCCAATGGACCCCGCCAACACGGGGTAGAGCCCTTCGCTATAAAACCGCTCCACTCCCCAAGGGTAATTACGGGCAATTATAACGATTAGCGCAGAAATAGGCAATAAAAATGTTGGCCACCATGGCAGCAGTTTCCGCATTCTTCTCTGACGGACCGGAGGAGGGCAGCGTGTATCTCCCCCTTCAATTGTTGCCGTTTCCTGTTTCTCAATCTCCAACCTCATCCAGTGCTTCCCCCCTTTTTCTTCCATTATACCGGTCCTGTGGGTGTGTTGCAATGGCAGAGAATTGGAAAAAACAGGAAAACTGACCTACACCTAAAAATTTTATGCTTCCTTTACAGTTTTTTCACATTGCTCCTCTACACTAAATATGATATGATGAATTTAATGCGAAGATCGAGGGTGGTAAGATGGAGCAGGATCTTATCCGTGTGATTTCCTTTAACCTAAAGCGGGATTTTGGTATCCCCTTACGCAAAAATCATCTGTGGGGCAATCGAAAGGAACTGGCTGCCCGATTGATTCGGGAGAGTGACGCTACCATTATCGGCGTTCAAGAGATGCTCCCGCAAATGCGGGATGATGTAGGGCGACTGCTGCAAGATTACAGTATTTTGGGCAGCGGCCGATTCTCAGGGCGCCGCCCAAAAGATGATGAGCACAGCGACATTTTGGTAAAAAAGGAGTCTGCTTGTGCCCAGATGGTAAAAACCTTCTGGCTCTCCAAAAGTCCGGAACGACTCTCTCGGGCCTATTATGCGGCTTTTCCAAGGATTTGTACCGTGGCGGAGGTACGTCTCCAACATCTGGGACGTACTATCCGGGTATTTAATACCCATATGGATCATCTATGCGGATTTGCACGGGTGTTGGGGGTACGGGTGATCTTAAACTACATGGAACGGTTCAATCAGGTCCAACGGTTGCCCACTGTGTTGATGGGGGATTTCAACGCCAAACCCCAAAGCCGGCCGCTCCAACTGTTGCGCCAGGGACTCCCCGACCAGGGGATTCACCTCACTGATGTCTACAGCCTTCTAGCTCCACAATACCGCTACAATACATTACACAATTTCAGTGGGAAATTTAAGCCAAACGCCAAACCCATTGATTACATCTTTGTTTCTGATGACTTCGAGGTAGTGGATACCAAAGTGGTCACCACCCCTGTAGAAGGACGATATCCTTCTGACCATTTTCCTTTGGAAGCTGTATTGCGCTTGAAAACTTAAAATATTTAAAAGGGAGAGGGAGCGGTTAAACCGCTCCCTCTCCCTTTTGTTCTACATGCTCTAAAAGCGCCCTCAACTCACTAGCCGAAAAAAGATACTTCTTATCACAGAAGTGGCACTCCACCTGTACCTCCCGCTCTTTCTCCAAGAGGGACTCCAGCTCCTGACGGCCCAGGCTCAACAGCGCCCTCTGCACCCGCTGTCGGGAACAATTGCACCGGTAGGAGATCCGCCGTTCTTCCAACACCTGCGGGTCAAACCCCGCCAAGACCGTCTGGGCAATCTCCATCGGGGTCATCCCCTGGTCTACCATCGTGGAGACCGGCAAAACCCCCTGCAAATTTCTTTCGATCCGGTCGATAGTCCCCTCACCGGCACCGGGAAGCAACTGAATCAGATAGCCCCCAGCCGCCCGTACCGTCAGATCCGGGTTTACCAGTACCCCTAACGCGCATACCGTAGGAATCTGTTCGCTCACTGCAAAATAACTGGTGATATCTTCAGCAATCTCTCCTGAAATAAGGGGCACATAGCCAGAGGCCGGTTCCTTGCCGCCCACATCCCGAATGACACTGAGCGTACCATTTTTTCCAACCGCTCCAGCTACATCCAGTTTTCCCTGAGGGTTCAGGGGAAGTTCCACAATAGGATTTTCAACATAGCCCCGCGGGTTTCCCTGGCTATCGGACACAGCAATGAGCGTCCCTGCCGGGCCACCGCCAGCCAGACGCAGAGTGACACTGTCCTGCTGGTTTTTCATCTGACTGCCCATGATCGAGGCCGCTGTAAGCAGTCTGCCCAAGGCAGCAGTCACCACTGCGGAGGTTTTGTGATACTGCTCCGCCGCAGCTACAATGTCCGTCGTGTCCGCAGCTACACAGATGCAGGAACCATCCGATGCGATGGTATGAATTAAATTTCCCATGGTTTCCATCCTTTTCAAAGTTTCCTTGCCAGGTAGACCGCCCGCTGATCGTTTTCCTCTAGAGGGCGCTGGGTATCTGCCCCATAGACAGCCAACAACTGGTAACCTGTCCGCTCCAACATCTCTTCCAGCTGTTCCTGGGGATAGCAGCGTTCAAAAAAATGCTCGCTCTCCCGATGATAGACCCCCTGCTGCCGGATAAAAAAATCCAGAGAGATTTCTGTGAGCAGCTGTTGATCGGTCGTATTCTGCCAAACACAATAGAGGTCGTCCAGATCGTAGACAAATGTATGATTCCCCAACACCTCCCGGTGTTTATAGGGGGTATTTACATCAAATAGAAGCAGTCCTCCTGGAATGGTAAAGAGGGAGACCCGCCCCAGCGCCCGCTCCAGTTCCCGAGGATTGGTGATATGGTTCAAAGAATCCAACGCACAGACCGCCACATCCACCGTCCCAAAGAGATCCAATTTTTGGAGAGGCTGACAGAGATAGAGCACAGGGCGTACCGATGGCTTTTGTTGGGCCTCTGACAACATGTCGTAGCTGGCATCCACGCCAATGACGTCATAGCCCAATTGGGCGAACTCCACAGATAGGCTGCCGGTGCCACAGGCCAGGTCCAATAAAATTGTGCTTTCGTCCACTGTCAGATACTGCCGGATCAGCTGGTCAAAATAGGCCGCCCGGCGCGGATAGTCAACTTCCTGCGTCAGGCGGTCGTAATAGGCGGCAAAAGTGTGGTAGGAGCTCATTCCTTCACCCGCTCAAAAATAGCTTTATAGCCGTCACTGCCATAATTGAGAGATCGGTTTACTCGGCTGATGGTAGCGGTAGAGGCACCGGTCTTTGCCACGATGTCACTGTAGACCTTTCCCTCACTGAGCATCCGAGCTACCTCCAACCGCTGACTCAACGCTTTCAGCTCCGGGACGGTACACAGGTCGTCAAAAAAGTTATAACATTCCTCCATTGTCTGGAGCGAAAGAATTGCCTTAAAGAGGTAGTCCACATTCATCTCTTTCAGCTTTGTATTCAATCCAACTTCCTCCCACATGTATCAAAATGGATTACTTCTATCTTACCATTTTAACTCATGAAAGTAAAGGCTTTTATGCATGAAACTTTTACGCACAAAAGTGGAACCGCTCACAGGTCATTGCGTACCAGATCCTCATAGCATTCCCGGCGAATCACCAGACGAGGAGTGCCGTTCCACACCAGGACTACCGCCGGACGGGGAACTCGATTATAGTTGGAGGCCATCGAATAGTTGTAGGCCCCAGTGGAGAGCACCGCCATCAGATCCCCGGGCTGTGTCCGCTGTAGAGGCATCCCCTCCCCAATCAGGTCTCCACTTTCACAGCACCGACCCGCCACAGTGACCACTGTGTCCTTGGGCTGATCCGCTCGGTTTGCAATCAACGCCTCATATTCCGATTGATAGAGGATATACCGAGGATTGTCGGTCATCCCTCCATCCACCGACACATAGGTGCGGATTCCAGGGATCTCCTTTACTCCGCCCACTGTGTAGAGGGTGATCCCGGCGGCACCCACAATCGAACGGCCGGGCTCCATAACAATCAGTGGTGTGGCAATTCCTCGCTGGGCACAAGCCTGCTTGACCACCCGGGAGATCCCTTCCATATACTTGTCGTAAGGGATTGGGTTGTGGTCGGACAGATACTTAATTCCAAAGCCACCACCCAGATTTAGAACCTCCAGCTCCCTCCCCCAACGGTCGTGGATATCCGCCAAGAAGCCAATCATAATCTCCGCCGCGGCCTCAAACGGCTCCCGGTCGAAGATCTGGGACCCAATATGGCAATGTAGGCCCTTTAAATGGATACCGGTGAGGGACAATGCCCGTTCCACCGCCGCCATGGCCTCCCCCGTTTCCAACGCGAAGCCGAATTTGCTGTCAATCTGGCCGGTACGAATAAATTGATGCGTGTGGGCGTCCACGCCGGGCTTGATCCGCAGCAAAATGTTCGCTGTTTTTCCCTGGCTGGAGGCCAGCTCTCCCAATAACTCCAACTCGAACACATTATCTACTACGATATATCCTACACCGCATTCCAGCGCCTCCCGCAGCTCCTGGGGAGTTTTGTTGTTGCCGTGGAAGAAGAGCTTCTCCGGGGGGAACCCTGCCGACAGGGCGGTATAAAGCTCTCCGCCGGAGACCACATCCAGCCCCAGGCCCTCTTCCAGAATCACCCGGCAGATTGCCTTGCAGCTAAAAGCCTTGCTGGCGTAGGCCACCAGGCCCTTCCCATCGTAATACCTCTCGATAGACTCCCGGTAACTGGCACAGGCCCGGCGGATTTCACTTTCATCCATCACATAGAGAGGCGTACCGAATTGCTGGGCCAGTTCCACCGTATCGCAGCCGCCGATGGTCAGATGGCCCTGGTCGTTTACATCTAGGCATGGGGATACAAACATCTGTCATCCTTCCTTTACAGTCAATCTATTTCCTGCACGCAGGGATGACGTCATTGGCATCCACACGCCACAGTTTACAGTGGAATCATTGGGGGGCGCAGTCCCCTTCGATCTCTGCCACCACCTCTTTGACCTTATCCACCCCTTCCCCAGTTTGGGAGGAGAATGGGATCAAAAGGATTTGGTCGGCACAGGGCAACTCCCGCCCCAGCGCCTCCAGGCGCTCCTGCCGCTGTTTAGCGGTCAGTTTGTCCGCTTTGGTGAGAACCACTACAAAGGGAAGCTCCCGATCTATGAGAAAATTGACCATCATCAGATCATCCGCCGTGGGGGGATGGCGCATATCCACCAGCTGAAACACCAACTGGAGATCCCGCTCCTGCCCAAAATAACCACCGATCAAATCCGACCAACGGCGTTTTTCCCCTTTGGAAACCTTGGCGTACCCATATCCAGGCAGATCTACAAAGCGGATCTGTCCACAGCGGAAAAAGTTGATTGTGGCGGTCTTTCCCGGCACAGCCGACACCCTTGCCAGCTGGCGGCGGTTGAACAGCTTGTTGATCATCGAGCTCTTCCCCACATTGGAACGACCTGCGAAAGCGATCTCGGGTAGATCGGAGGGGGGCAGCTGGGCGGAAGTCCCGAAACTAGTCTCAAATTGTACGTTGTGATAGTTCATCCTTCTGTCCTCTTCTGTTACAAGCTCCCCAAAGGTAGGAATTCACCAGGGAGGATCCCCCGGTGAATTCCTTGAATCGGGAGACTTACTGTGGGATGGGGGTATTGGCCTGAGGCAAAGGCTTTCCCGGCGAAGGCTGGGAGAGGTTCTCCAGGGCATTTAGCTCTGTATGCTTTTTGGGCTTGTGCACCAGGGCCACCTCTAACACGGTATCGATCTTTTCCGCCGGAATAAAGCGAATATGCTCCTTTACCACCGGATCCACTTCCGCCAAATCGGGTTCGTTCTCCTGTGGGATCAGGACTGTACGGATTCCAGCCCGATAGGCAGCCATTGTCTTTTCCCGCAGGCCGCCAATGGGCAACACCCGTCCGCGCAAAGTGATCTCACCAGTCATGGCCACATCCCGGTGCACTGGTGTCCCAGAGAGGGCCGAAACCAGCGCTGTGCAAATGGTGACGCCGGCTGAGGGGCCATCTTTGGGGACCGCACCCTCCGGGACATGGATATGAATGTCCTTATTCTTATAGAAGTCGTGGTCCACTCCGTACTCCTCCCAATGGGCACGGATATAACTCACGGCCGCATGGGCGGATTCCTTCATCACATCCCCCAAGCTGCCGGTCAGCTCCAGTTTGCCAGCACCGTCCATAATGGCGACTTCCACCTGAAGCATCTCCCCTCCCACACTGGTCCAGGCCAGGCCGTTGACCAGGCCCACTTCATCATAGGGTTGAATCAGCTCAGGTTTAAACTTACGGGGACCCAGATAGCTTTCAATGTTTGCGTTGGAGATGACCACCCGCTTGCTCTCTCCGGAGACAATCTGTTTGGCCGCTTTACGCAGCAGAGACGCAGTCTCCCGCTCCAGCTGGCGGACACCGGCCTCCCGGGTGTAGTTATCGATCAGGGCCATCAGGGCGTCATCTTGCAGTTTCGCACGAGATACCGTAAGGCCGTGGCGTTTCAGCTGTTTGGGATAGAGATGGCGTCTCGCAATCTGGAACTTCTCCTCCCGCGTGTAACTGGACAGCTCAATGATCTCCATCCTATCCCGCAGGGGGTCAGGAATGGTTTCCAGCGTGTTGGCAGTTGCAATGAACAGAACCTCCGACAGATCAAATGGTACCTCAATGAAGTGATCCCGGAAGGCAAAGTTCTGTTCAGAGTCCAACACCTCCAACAGCGCAGCCGAGGGGTCCCCTCGGTAGTCGTTGCCCAATTTGTCCACCTCATCCAGCAGCATCAAGGGGTTCTGACTGCCTGCCTGTTTCATGGCGGCCATAATCCGGCCGGGCATGGAACCGATGTAAGTTTTGCGGTGTCCACGGATATCGCTCTCATCCCGCACACCGCCTAGAGAGATACGCACATATTTTCGTCCCATTGCCTTGGCAATCGACCGGGCAATAGAGGTCTTGCCAACTCCGGGAGGTCCCACTAGGCAGATAATCTGGCCTTTGATATCCGGCGCCAATTTGCGCACCGCCAACAGCTCCAGAATCCGCTCCTTTACCCGCTTGAGGCCATAATGCTCCCGATCCAGAAGGGCCTGGGCCTTTTTGATGTCAATCTTATCCGTCGTGTGCTTGTTCCAGGGCAGCTCCAACACGGTATCCAGATAGCCTCGGATGACCGCTGCCTCGTTGGAGTTTCCGGGCATTTTGGAGAGGCGATCCACCTCCTTATTCAGCTTTTCCGTAACCTCAGGGGAAAGCTTGAGCTTCTCGATTTTCTTATAGTAGTCCTGCAGCTCCTCCTGGCCGTCATCCTCCCCCAGTTCCCCGGAGATGGCTTTCATCTGCTCACGCAAATAGTATTCCCGCTGGTTTTTGTCGATCTGCCCTTTTACCTTCTCCTGGATCTCCGATTCCAAAGAGAGAATATCATTTTCTTCCTCCAACAGGCGAGCTAAGAGCTCCAACCGCCGCAAAGGATCACTCTGAGCCAGAATGGTCTGTTTATCCTCCACGTCGATCTGCATGTTCCCGGCTATGTACTCCGCCAGGTGCACTGGATCATCGCTGACCAGAGCGCTCACCACCAGTTCCCGGGGCATCCGGGGGGTCAGATAGCAGTATTCTTCAAATAGATCCTTTACCGAACGCATCAGCGCCTCGCATAGGGCGGATTTCGCGGGCTTCAGTGTTTTCAGAGGGAACTCCTCCACCATACCGTCAAAATAGGGATTGTCACTGAGCAGCTCTATCAGGCGGGCCCGGTAAAGTCCCTCCACCAGCACCCGCCAGGTCCCGCCCTGGGACTTGATGATCTGTTTCACCTGGCCCACGACGCCCACTTTATAGATATCATCCGCGCCGGGATCATCCTCCCGAACGTTTTTTTGCGCCACCATGAAGATCTTCCGATCCCCGTTCATCACATGGTTCAAGGCGAGGATGGACTTCTCCCGCCCCACATCGAAATGTAACACCATCTGAGGGAAGAGTACCAGCCCACGCAACACCAACATTGGCATCCGCAGGCGCTCTGGGGCCACAGGTAGTTTATTTTCGCTCATAAGTATCCTCCATTCCGGAGACAGGTCTCCCAAATCCAACTTGCGGGAAAACTCCCGCTTTTTGAAAAAGCACAGCTCTCGCTGTGCCCCACATTTCTTACGACCCTGCAACAACGTCAAACAGATTTTTCCACATTTGAAGGGTGGAAATTTTAGGCCAACAGCCAAGCAATCCTCCCACACATCATGGGATGATCCCAATGGGGTTATTATACCATATTTCTCTCTAATTGCAACTCATAAATCAGACCAGATTTCCCAGGAAAAGGGAAGAGCCCCCGTAAAACGGCGGCTCTCAGTTCTGCATTTATGAAGCGGAGTCCCGCCGGGCCTTCATAGGCCTCCGCCCCACACTGATCTGTAGGCGGGTGGGCTTCCGATTGAGATCCCGGGTAAACACAGGTTCTCCCTCTCCTGTGACACACTCTTTAGTGATCCTTACCGACTCCAAGGTGGGGTCGGAGGGCGCCTCATACATCAACTTCCCCAGCACCTGCTCCAAAATTGCCCTCAGGCCCCGGGCGCCAGTCTTTCTTTCGATGGCCAATTTGGCCACCTCCTCCAAAGCGTCCTGGTCGAAGGTGAGTTCAATGTTGTCCAGGCGGAACATCTGCTGGTACTGACGGACCAGAGAGTTTTTCGGCTCTGTCAAAATACGGACCAAAGCATCCTGATCCAAGGCGTCCAGCACAGTCAGCACAGGGGCACGCCCCACCAATTCAGGAATTAAACCGAACTTCACCAGGTCTTGAGGGGTCACTTGTCTGAGCAGGTCCTCCCGGCTCTTGGCGTTTTGAAGCATTGAGCCGAACCCGATGGAACTCTTTTCCGTGCGGCGCTCGACGATCTTTTCGATCCCTTCAAAAGCGCCACCGCAGATGAACAGGATATCCTTGGTGTTAATTTGGATAAACTCCTGTTGAGGGTGCTTGCGCCCTCCCTGGGGCGGCACATTGGCCACGGTACCCTCCAGGATCTTTAGGAGCGCTTGTTGCACCCCTTCCCCTGAGACATCCCGGGTAATCGAAGGGTTCTCGCTCTTGCGGGAGATTTTGTCGATCTCATCGATATAGATAATTCCCTTCTGGGCCCGCTCCACATCATAATCCGCCGCCTGGAGCAGCCGCAACAGGATATTTTCCACATCCTCGCCCACATATCCAGCCTCTGTAAGGGTGGTGGCGTCCGCGATGGCGAATGGAACATTCAGCATTCGGGCCAGTGTCTGGGCCAGAAGGGTTTTACCCACACCAGTGGGGCCCAGCATCAGGATGTTGGCCTTGGTCAGCTCCACATCCTCCTCATCCCCAAAATAGATGCGTTTATAGTGGTTGTAAACCGCTACCGCCAAGGCGATCTTGGCCCGATCCTGCCCAATGACATACTCGTCCAGTTTCTCTTTAATTTCCTGGGGGCGCAAGACAGTGATCCGATGGGGGCGCTCCTGGGCCGGACGGGCGGAGGAACGGCCCACATCCATCTCCCCATCCAATACGCTCTGGCAGAGCTCCACACATTCATTGCAGATACACACTCCAGGTCCAGCAATCATCCGCTGGACCTGACTCTGAGGCTTTCCGCAAAAGGAGCAGTGAAGCTCTCTGGGTTCTTCGTTCTTTGCCATGAGTGACCTCCTTGGGTATCAATAACACAGATGCAGCGCCCCGGGAAGCGCTGCATCCTCGAAGTGGCATCAATTAGTGATGCTCCAAAATCTTATCCACCAGGCCGTACTCCAGGGCGGCTTGAGCGGTCATGAAATTGTCCCGCTCGGTGTCCCGCTCGATGACCTCCAACGGTTGGCCGGTCTGCTGGGACATGATCCGGTTCAGTTTTTCCCGCGTACGCAAAATCCAATCGGTATGGATCCGCATGTCGGTTGCCTGCCCCCGGGCGCCGCCGGAGGGTTGGTGAATCATGATCTCAGCATTGGGCAGCGCAATACGCTTTCCCTTGGCGCCCGAACAAAGCAGAAACGCTCCCATAGAAGCCGCCATGCCGATACAAATGGTGGAGACATCACACTTCACATACTGCATGGTGTCATAAATCGCCATGCCAGCGGTTACCGAACCGCCAGGGCTGTTGATATAAAGGAAGATGTCCTTGTCGGGATCCTGCCCCTCCAAATAGAGCAGCTGGGCCACCACCAAGCTGGCGGTAGTATCGTTCACTTCCTCGCTCAACATGATAATTCTGTCGTTCAAAAGCCGGGAAAAGATATCGTAAGACCGCTCACCCCGGTTGGTCTGTTCCACGACCATTGGCACTAAACTCATCTGAAAAATTCCCTCCCGTCGGATTTCTATCGCCGCAACGGTTCTCTACCCATCCGCCACGTTATCTGGCGGTAGGGCCCAAAGGGCCCTATGTATCTTTTGGCGCCGCCGGGTTCGGGGCGCACGCTTTATTCCGCTTTGCCCTCAGAGGATTCCTTTTCCTGGGGCTTCAATTCCTCAGGGATCTCTGTGATCACGGCACTATCCCGCACCAGATCCAGCGCCTTCCCCATGGCCAGGTTCATGGTGATCTCCTTGGCAGGCAGGATCTCCTTCACCTTGTCGGCCTCCATGCCATACTGTTTGGCAATCTTCCCATACTCCTCATCCAGCTCCTCCTGGGAAGGAGTAATCTTCTCCAGCTCCACAATTTTTTCCAGCGCCAAGCGGGTTTCCACCTGATTCTTGGCCTGGTCGGCAAACGTCTTGCGGAACGCCTCCAGATCCATCCCTGCATACTGCAAGTAAGTCTTCAGGTCCATCCCCTGGGAGCGCAGGCGGTACTCAAATTCCCGCACCATCTCATCGATCCGGCTGTCATACATGCACTGAGGAATGTCCGCCTGCAGCTTGCCGCAGACCTCCTCCATCAGCTTGTTCTCCACTTCTGTCTCGCTGCGAGAATCCTGCCGCTCCTGCAGCTTCTTACGGATATCCGCCCGCAGCTCATCCAGTGTATCGAACTCGCTGACATCTTTTGCAAATTCATCATCCAGGGCGGGCAGCTCCCGATACTTCAGCTCATGGAGTTTGCACTTGAAGACCGCCTCTTTCCCCTTCAGCGCTTCGGCGTGGTAGTTCTCTGGGAAGGTGACAGTCACGTCAAACTCGTCCCCAGGCTTATGCCCCACAATCTGATCCTCAAAGCCGGGGATAAAGCTGCCAGACCCCAACTCCAGGGGATACTTCTCACCCTTGCCGCCCTCAAACGCCTTGCCATCCACAAAGCCCTCGAAATCGATGGTGGCAGTGTCTCCCTTCTCAGCAGCCCGATCCTCTACGGTCACTAGGCGAGCGTTCTGCCGCTGCTGACGCTCCAGCTCCCGCTGAACCTCCTCATCGGTGACAGAATGGATGGTTTTGGTAATCTCCAGGCCTTTATAGCCCTCCAGGGAGACCTCCGGCTTCACAGTCACCGTGGCGGTAAAGGTATAGCCGTTGGCATCTACATTTTGCACTTCAATGGCAGCCCGGTCTACCGGCTCAATGCCCTTTTCCTCCACTGCCGCATCATAGGCTGCAGGATAGGTATTGTTGATGGCCTCCTCATAGAAGACACCTTCGCCGTAAAGTTTTTCCACCATCTTGCGGGGCGCATGCCCACGGCGGAAACCAGGAACATTCATCCGTTTAATATTCTTGCGGTACGCGGCATCCACTGCCTTCTGAAACTCTTCCGCGCCCACAGAGATCTCCAATACAACCTTTTTGTCCTCGTTGGTCTTCATCGATACGACTGACATTCTACATCCTCCTGAAACGTACTTTAGATGCTTCATCGCTCCTGCCATGCTCGCCACGTAGGCTAGAGGCCACGCAGGAAAATCCTGCGCACAAATTTTCATGGAGGAACTATCTGGCAACTGGCGGCCCAGACCGCCAGGAACCCGCTATCGTAATATTATAGCAAACAGAAGTCACCTTGCCAATAGACAAATTGTGAATTTGTGGTGTTTTTTCAAATTCCTGTCACGGCGATCGGCCGGAACTTCAAATAATCGCTGCTCACCAATTGAAACTGGATGCCTCGGACCTCCCCTTCCACCGCCCAGCGGCAACCGGAGGCATGAATATGTCCATAATAGCACCGCCGGATTCCATATTTTTGTAGCACTTCTAAAATCTGCGGGGAAATGTTCTCCCCATAGATCGGCGGATAGTGCAGAAACGCCACCGGTTCCCCACCGGTTTTAAGCGCCTCCAAGATGGAGGATTCCAGACGCAGAGCCTCCCGATGGATGATTTTGTCATCAAAAGGCTCCCCCGTCTCGAACAGCCATCCCCGGGAACCACAGACGGCGATACCATCCACCAGGACGCTGTTATTATTGAGAATCTCCAGGGAGTTTAATCCGTGGGCAGAAAAAAACGACTCCATCTTCCGCCGAGTGGTCCACCAGTAATCATGGTTCCCCTTCAGAAGGATCTTCCGTCCTGGAAGAGCTTCCAAATAGGCGAAATCGGGCAACGCCTCCTCTAGGCTCATCCCCCAGGAAAAGTCCCCCGGAAGCACCACTGTGTCCACTGGGGCCACCAGCTCCCGCCAATTCTGTGCAATCCGATCCACATAACCCTCCCAGCCAGGGAAAACATCCATAGCATGGTTTCCCCCCAGAGATAGGTGTAGATCGGCGATTGTATAAACCGCGATGGGCTTCTCCTCCCTTCCCCTATAGGCCCGCCTCAAACCGGTTCCAAAAGTCCCGGGCATTTTGATAAAACAATTTCTGAGCAAAGAGTTCCCCATACTCTTGGGATACCCTTTGGTAAAATTCCTCCAACTTCTCCGTCGGTTCCAACCAGTCCGGTACATCGGTGCCATCATAGTCAGAACCCAAGGCCAGAATGTCCTGGGCTCCCAAATCTAAAAAGTGCCGGATATGGGCTGACAGATCCCGGAAGGTGGGCCTCCCATTCGCTGAAAGAAAGTGCACACAATAATTGAGGCCCACAAGCCCCCTCACCTCCACCAGCCTGCGGATCTGGTCATCGGTGAGGTTTCGGGAATGGGGGCAGATGGCTCGAGCATTGGAATGGGAAGCCACAAATGGCCGGTTGGCCAGCTCGCTCAATTCCCAAAAACCTCTATCATTCAGATGGGAGACATCCACTCCTATCCCCTGTTTCTCCAAACAGTGCACCGCCTCCCGTCCAAAAGAGCTCAACCCTTGATCGGGATTTCCATTGCCGCTGCCTAATTCATTGGGCCCATTCCAAGTAAGGGTTAATAGCTTTACACCACATTCTTTCAGGCGATTTACACGATTGAGGTCGCCACCCAATGCCGCGCCGCCCTCCACCGTTAAAAAAGCCGCTGTTTTCCCCTGGTGCAAAAGGCGTTCTGCTTCTGTAAAGGTAAATACCTGTGCAATCTGCGTGGCATTCGTCTCCATTTGGACGCGAAAAAAGGCATAGCAGCGCTCAAAATATTCAACCGCCTCCCGGCCCCGTTTCTCATCAGGAATAAAGATCGCAAAACATTGCGCCCAATGGAACTTCTGCATTTTTTCTAGAGAAAGATGGGCCCCATTTCTGGACAGTCCCCGGTCGCCCGGTTGAAGCCTCACGCCATCATACAGCCGGGTGATGGTGTCACAGTGCAGGTCAAACAAATACATGAAGATCCCCCGCATCATAGGCATTTTCCAGGTGTTGGTAATCCAACACCCGCCCATTTGCCCCCGGTAAGGTTATCACTTCAATGACATCAAACCGAGGTTGGTACTTGCCAGTATTGTATATGCCCTTCTGTTGGAGATATGCCGCTGCGGCTAGGACAATACGCCTGCGCTGCCCCGCGGTAACCGCCTGGGCGGGGGAACCATAGGAGTTTACAGAGCGTGTCTTCACTTCGACAAAGGCGATGATATCCTCTCTCTGGGCGATGATATCGATCTCGCTGCGGCCATGGCGCCAATTATGTTCTAAGATACGCCACCCCGCCCGCTCCAAACGTTGGCAAGCCAACTGCTCCCCCTGATTGCCACGCTTTTGGGAATCAGCCATTCCCTTTTCCCTCCATCCATTTTTTCAGGAAGGTGCGACGATGCTCCGGGCAGGGGTCATAATCGTCCAGCCTCTGATAGTGCAGCTGGGTTCCATAGCCCTTATGTTTTTCAAAGGCGTACTGAGGATACTGTTCCGCCAGTTGGCGCAAATACCGGTCTCGGGACACCTTGGCTAAAATAGAAGCCGCTGCTATAGAAGCGCTTTTTGCGTCCCCGCCCACCACCAAGCGGGTGGGTAATCCCAGCCCGGGATCCCGGTTCCCATCCACCAGGACCAGATGGGGGGTGTATTTTAGGCCCTCCACCGCTCGACGCATCGCTAAAAATGTGGCTTGAAGGATGTTGAAGCGGTCGATCTCCTCCACCGAAGCGGTTGCCACATGCCAATCCAGCGCTCTCTGAGTAATCTCCTGATAGAGCTGTTCTCGGCGTTTTTCGGAGAGCTTTTTAGAATCATTCACACCGGGGATCTCCTCTCCAGAAGGCAGGATCACCGCGGCAGCATAGACAGGACCGGCCAAAGGGCCTCGCCCCGCTTCATCCACGCCACAGAGCAGATCTGACGTGGTGGATAGGATCTCCCGATCAAAGGCATAAAGATCCGGCTTTTCCACCGGCTGGGAGGCCCTCATATCTTCCCCTCTGGAGGGATTTCCAAAGTAATCCGCCCCAGCTTCCCACTGCGGAACTCATCCAATAGGGTGATGGCCGCCCGTTCGGTGTTGATCTCTCCACCACGCACTACCATGCCCCGCTTCTTTCCCAACAGGCAGAGCAGATCATAGGGCTCCGCGCCCTCCGTCTCCTGCGGGGTAAAGCTGTAACGCTTGGTCAAAAGTGCCGGGTACTCCCCCTGGAGCAGCCACAGTAGGCGCATGGCCAAATATTCCAGGTCCACCACATCGTCTTTCACTGCGCCAGTAAATGCCAGCCTCTCCCCTACTAAGGGGTCTTCAAACTTTGGCCAAAGTACCCCAGGGGTGTCCAATAGATCAACCCCGCCTTCCAAGCTCACCCACTGTCTCCCCCGGGTGACACCTGGACGATCCTCCACCTTGGTCCGTCGGGAGCCGGCCAACCGGTTGATCAGGGAGGATTTTCCTACATTGGGAATCCCGGCAATCATCATACGGATCGGTTTACCGGACATTCCTCGCTGTACTCGACGTTCCAATTCGGCGGAAAGGGTCTTCCTCACCAGAGGCAAAAAACCTCCCAAGCCCTTGCCACTACGGCAATCAGCAGCAAGGGCAGGAATCCCCTGGGACTGATACCAGGCAACCCACTGCCGGGTGAGCGCTTCATCTGCCGCATCGCTCTTGTTGAGCAGTAATATCCTGGGCTTACGGCCCACCAGGCGGTCGATCTCCGGGTTTCGGCTGGAGGCAGGGATCCGTGCGTCACACAGCTCTACCACAATGTCCACCAGTTTGAGACTGGATTCCATCATCCTTCTGGCTTTGGTCATATGGCCCGGGAACCACTGAATGGAGGGCGCGGTGCGGCCGTCCGCTCCCTCTCCCCACATCTCCCGGGGTTCTCCAGTCACGAAATCCCTCCTAAACGATTCAAGGGGAAGAAACGGAAGAGCGCCTTCCCCATTACCCGGCGAGTGTCTACCATGCCGATCTCCGAATCCCGGCTGTCATCTGAATGGTTGCGGTTGTCCCCCATTACAAAGACACACCCCTCTGGCACGGTTACAGGGAACTCCACGTCCATCTTCACAAAGGTTGGTTCATTGATATAGGGCTCATCCAGTGGTTCTCCATTCCGGTAGACAATCCCTTCTTGGAAATCGATATCAATCTCATCCCCTGCACAGCCGATCACCCTTTTAATTAGGTTGGACTCCTCCTGGGTGTTGCGGTCAATGACCACCACATCCCCCACCTGGGGCTCATAGGCAATCTGCTGGAGAAACAGCCGATCTCCCTCATACAGGGTCGGCATCATGGAAACTCCGAAAACAGTCGCGGGACGTCCCACGAGCGCCATCAAAAGCATGAGAGGTACCAGCACCCCCATAAAGGAGTCCATCCATTCAAACGCCTCTTTCAGGGTATCTGGTTGTTGTTCCCGTGGCTGTGCTTGCTCCATATCCATTTCGGATCACTCCATTCTGTCGATTTATAAAGCCCCTGCTGATTGGAACGGGTAGAAACGGAAGACGGCCTTTCCCATCACCCGCCGGACATCTACCAACCCGATTTGGGAAGAACGGCTGTCCGCTGAACGGTTCCGGTTATCTCCCATGACGAACAGATGCCCCTCCGGGACTTCTAAGGGAAACTGTACATCCCATCGGGTGAGCGTTGGCTCCCGGATATACGGCTCCTCCAAAAGGGCTCCATTTCTCCAGACCTCTCCAGCATGAAAATCAATGTCGATGATATCTCCCGCTTTCCCAATGACCCGCTTGATGATGGGAGGCTGGCCCGCAGGGGTACGATCGATCACAACAATTTCTCCATAATCCGGATCGTGGCACCCCAGCTGCAAAATTAGCACGCGGTCGCCACTCTGAAGCGTGGGGGACATGGAGGGGCCGGAGACGGTAGCCGTGCGCAAAAGGCAGGTAAATACCAATAAAACCACAATTGCCGCCAGTAACCCCGCTTCCACCCACTCATAAACGGCAACCATCCAGCGCCCGCGGGTTCTCCGAGGAAACGGGATTCGATAACGATATCGTTTTCCAATGGTTGGAGCCGGGGAGGCCTGCACTCGCTCTTCTAACTGCTGTCCGCTCATTCCGCGCCCCCTTCCAACAGCTCACCGTTGGCGAGCCCTCTCGCAACTACTATACTATACTTTTCCCGCCGGTTCAACCGGAAAGGGACGGCAGTTTTGCAGGAAAATGGAAAAGGGACGCCCAGGGCGTCCCTTCTGCGTAGAATTCAGCGGACAGTGTCCTTGACCTTTGCAGCCTTGCCCACGCGATCCCGCAGGTAGTAGAGCTTGCTGCGGCGCACACGGCCGTTGCGGACCAATTCCACCTTGTCGATGTTGGGGGAGTGAATGGGGAACACCCTCTCCACACCGCAGCCATGGGCCACGCGGCGGACGGTAAATGTCTCGGAGACTCCGCCATGTTTCTTGGCGATAACCGTTCCCTCAAAAACCTGGATTCTCTTCTTCTCGCCCTCTTTGACCCAGACGTGCACCCGTACGGTGTCACCAATCTCGACCTTGGGGGGGTCAGCCTTCAAGCTGGCGCTGGAAATCTGCTTCAAAGCGTCCATCTGTGCTTCCTCCTTATTTTTTACAGACATTCATTCCCGAAGATTCGGCAGAGGACTGTCCGGTTTCATGTCAGCCCACAGAGGCTGGTCGTGAAAACCCGTTGCAGGGTCACAACGTTCTCAACATGCCTTGCTATCATACCACACACAGCAGAAAAATGCAAGCCTTTTTCTACATTTTTTCAGCTATTGACGATCAAAGCCACCAATACCAACGGCTCCTGGCCCGCATTGGAGATGCTATGGAACTGACCACTGGGGGTGTGGGCCACATCTCCAGGGTATAAAGGGCGTTCCTCTCCGTTATCATTAAACCGCGCGGTACCCTGCAAAACATAAAAGGTTTCGCTCTCCCCGTTGTGGGGATGGACGCCAATGGAGCAACCGGGAGCCAGTTCCAGGCGGCTGAATAGCCGTCCATGGCCACAGAACTGTTCTGGGGCCAGCAATTGGCGCAGCTGAACACTGCCGTCGCCGCCTCTCATATGCTCGTTGATGGTAATCTTTTGCTCCTCTTTGCGGATGATCATATCTGACGCCTCCTTTTTATTGAAAATCGTGCAAAGATTCGTCCAAAATTCGTTTGCGAACCACCTGGGTCCAATCGGCCTTCCAGCCCGTCTGAGTAGCGAAGGCATCCAGCACCAGCGTGGGGTTGATATTTCGTTGGGCCCCCGCCGCTGTGCGCATCCGCAGCCAGAAAGCATCTTCTGAAACCCTCTGTTCCAGAATGGTAAACAGGGGCTTCACATCCAGCTGCTTCTCCCCCTTTTTGGTCCGCTTCATCACCGGGATCTCTGGCTGGGAGCAGAACGCTTCCAGGGCTTGGCCTGCCGTCTCCGGCTTTCCTTGGCTAAATTCCTGGGTGATTTCATACTCCGCCCAGGCGATGGCCTCCGGCTTTTGAACCACCGGAGCCGCCCGATAGGCCTCCAAGCCCTGCGGAAATACCTGGTTCAAACGGTCCACCACCTCTTGAAAAGGAACGGCCTGTACCAGCCGGAAATCCATGGATTCGCATTCGCTCTCATAGCCCAACGCCAGTGGCAGGGCAAAGGTCACATAGATGTGAGGATTGAACCCCAGAGTATGCCAAACAGGCAGTCCGGAACGTTTGAGGCACCGGGAGACACACCGCACCAGATCCAGATGGGAGATATATTTGATCCGGCCCAACTTTCGATAGAACACCCGCACGGTCAGTTCATACAGCTCATTCCCCAAAGCAGGCACCTCCCAACAGTTGATTTGCCCCGCAGCCAGAACAGTGATCCCGGCAGTTGGGGGTCGTCCGATCCTGGTGGGCCAGCTGGTTCTCTCGGATCAGGAAGCGTTTACTTACCCCATAGTCCAAGTGATCCCAGGGCATCACTTCCTCGTAGGAGCGCCGGCGGTTGGCATAGAAGGAAAAGTCTATCCCCTGTTCCTGTGCCGCCTGCTCCCACCGAGCCATGGAAAAGAAATCACCCCAGCCGTCTAACTTGGAGCCCAACTGCCAAGCCCGTTCCACTACCGGGCAGAGCCGCCGGTCTCCGCGGGCCAGGACCGCCTCCAAAAAGCTGGTGGGGCTATCGTGGTATTTTACAGTAATCTTTCGGGAGTTCACCGTCTCCAACAGGAGTCTCTGCTTCCGGCAGAGATTTTCCCGGGTGTCCTGGGGTTCATATTGAAAGGGGGTAAAGGGTTTTGGTACAAAACAGGCAACGCTGGCGGTCACATTGACCCCTTTGCCCTTTGGCTTGTCCGGCATATGATAGAACAGCTCCACCACCCTCTGGCACAGATGGATGATTCCCTTCACGTCCTCGTCCGTCTCGGTGGGCAGCCCCATCATAAAGTAGAGTTTTACACTGGTATAGCCTCCCTGGAAGGCAGTTAAACAGGTGCGCATGACCTCCTCTTCGGTGACGTTCTTATTGATCACGTCCCGAAGGCGCTGGGTACCTGCCTCCGGAGCAAAGGTCAGGGAAGATTTGCGTACCCCCGCAATCCGGTCCAGCAACTCTTTAGAAAAGTTGTCCACCCGCAGGGATGGCAGCGCAATATTGACCGAATCCGCCTCCGTCCAGGTGAGCATCTGATTGAGCAGCGGCTCCAACTGGGAGTAATCGCTGGTGGAAAGGCTGGTGAGGGAGACCTCGTCATAGCCGGTATTGTCGCAGAGCTGGTGGGCGTCCTGGTCGAGGGTCTCCGGCCGTTTCTCCCGGAAGGGGCGGTAGAGGAAACCCGCCTGGCAGAACCGGCATCCCCGGATACACCCCCGAAGCACCTCCACCATCGCCCGATTGTGTACCGTTTCCGCAAACGGCACCACAAACTCTCTGGGATAATAGACCTTGTCCAAATCTTTGACGATCCTCTTTTGCACCACAGACGGGGCGCCCTCTGTCGGCACTACCCGCTCAATGGTTCCATCCTCCTGATAGAGGACCTGGTAGAGGGAGGGGACATAAATCCCCTGGATCTGGGCCGCGCGGCGCAGAAACTCCTGTTTGGAGGCCCCTTCCCGCTTACAGACTTGGTAGAGGTCGATCAATTCCAGGTTGACCTCTTCCCCCTCCCCCAGAATGAAAAGGTCGATGAAATCCGCGATGGGCTCCGGATTGCAGGCACAGGGTCCACCCGCTACTACAAGCGGTTGAAGGCCGGTCCGGTCCTGCGAACGTACCGGCAGGCCCGCCAGATCCAACATATTTAAAATTGCCGTGAACGACAGTTCATACTGGAGGGTAAAACCGATAAAATCGAACTCCCGAATGGGGTCCATGCTCTCCAATCCAAACAGCGGGATCTTGTGCTCCCGCATAATCCGCTCGAAATCTTCTCCAGGCGCAAATACCCGCTCGCACCAGACGTCCTCCCGCTCGTTCATCAAGGAATAGAGGATCTTCATCCCTAAGTGGGACATCCCCACCTCATAGAGGTCCGGGAAACAGAAGGCAAAACGCACATCTATTTTGGAGAGATCCTTTACAATACTCCCCTGTTCTCCACCGATATATCGGGCAGGTTTTTGCACCTGTAACAACACCCGCTCCAGCTGCTTTCTCACATTGGCCAACTTTTGCAACATCCTTCCACACAAAAAGGCGCCTTTACCGAAGCCGCCCTTTCGCTTATCATGGGTTATTTTACCTTAAATCGGCCTGGATTGCAAGCGCTATCCCCGCAGCAGTGCCACCGCCAGGTAGCAGGCGGTAGCCAACAAGCTCACATTCCCCCGAGGCAATAACAATAGCCCCCCGGCAAACAGGGGAGTCAAAATGAAAAAACCAATTCCCAGTTCCAAACACCGGGCCTGGCGCGGGAACCGGCTGTCCAAGGCAAGACGCAGCAGCACTCCGCCGTCCAGCCTTCCCACTGGCAGCAGATTGAAAAGGGCAAGCGCCAGATTTGCGTAAAGAAACGTCCCCCGGCATCCCAACGCTCCGCAAAGGGTCCCCGCCAATAGATTGGCGGCAATCCCCCCTCCATAGACCGCGCACTCCCGCCACAGCGGCAGGAAGCCTCTTTTTTCCAATAGGACACCAAAAGGATAGAAGCCCAGATAGACCACCCGTCCGCCCCACAACTTCATTGCTGCTAGGTGGCCTGCCTCGTGGATTGCCACCGCGCCCAGGACCGCGCTCCCGGTTCCTGTCCGGTCCAGCAATAGATAGCCCGCCAGAACCGCGAAAAAGCCAAAGGAGAGATAAACCTGCAGATTTCCCAGTTTAAACGCCACCGGTCACAACTCCTTCCAACATCTGGAGAGGGTTGTAGCTCACATCTTCCTTTAGGAACCCCAGATGGAGATGGGGACCGGTAGAGATCCCCGTGCTTCCCACACGGGCTACCAACTCCCCTCTCCGCAATAGATCCCCTTGGCGAGCTATCACACTGTCACAGTGACAATAGACGGTCTGTAATCCACCACCGTGATCCAATTTTACATAGTTGCCATAGATGGCCGACTCCCCCACTTCTGCGACCACCCCCGGCAGTGCCGCATAGATCCCACTTCCCTGGGGGGCTGCAATATCTAAGCCATTGTGGAAGTCCTCCTCCCCGGAGATGGGATGGAGCCGCCAACCATAATCACAGGTAATCTTGCCGCTGACCGGCGCAGACAGAGGAGCGGAGAGTATTACCGGTGCCAAACTGCAGGAGGCCGGGGGATTTTCTGGGAACTGGCCCTCCGGACTCCCCAACCAACCGCCCATTCCCTCCAGCCCCCGCAGAGCTTCCAACTCCACCTCTGGTGCGGTGGGCTGGGGGATCTGTTCCCAAACTCCCGTCCAGAGTTTCTGAACTGCCTCTCCCGTCCATTCCCCAAAACCCTCCCAGGCTTGGAGAAAGCCCTCTTTGAATCCTTCTAAAGATAACATATCCTGGCGGGTGGAAAGCAACGGGGGATAGGCAGTTTTTAAAGGATACAGCCACGCCTCTTCCCGCCCCAGCCAACAGGCGGCTACCAATAAACCGCAGGCGGCCAGTTGCAGCAACGTGGCGGTAAGACAGGGGTCCGTTTTTACGCGTCTCCTACGTCCTGAGGGAAGTCCATATCGGCGGGGAAACTGTCTAAAAGGCTCCATGATTTTATCCGCTCCTTGTCCCAGGTTATCTAAAACCAGTCTATGCGGCAGAGCGGGGAAAAAGACGGCACCGCTTGGCAGGGGCATATAAAAGGGGGCCAGGCGCTCTACGCCCGGCCCCCTTTTATTTAAACTATGACTCACTGCTTAGAACGGATATATTCATCAATCGACTGGGCAGCGGTCTTGCCCGCACCCATCGCCAGAATAACGGTGGCCGCCCCAGTGACCGTATCGCCGCCAGCAAATACTCCTGGCTTCGTAGTAGCGCCCTTCTCGTCCGCCACCAAACAGCCATGTTTGTTGGCCTCCAGGCCGGGCGTGGTGGAACGGATCAGTGGGTTGGGGCTGGTGCCGATGGCCATAATGACCGCATCCACATCCAGGACGAAATTGCTCCCCTCCTTGGGAATAGGGCGGCGGCGGCCGGAGGCATCCGGCTCGCCCAGCTCCATCTCAATACACTCCATTCCTTTCACAAGGCCCTTCTCATCCCCCAGGATCTGGACCGGGTTGGTCAAGAGCTTGAAGATGATGCCCTCCTCTTTGGCATGGTGGACCTCCTCCGCACGGGCCGGCAGCTCCACCTCCGAGCGGCGGTAAACAATATAGACCTCCTCGGCTCCCATACGCTTGGCGCAGCGTGCGGCATCCATAGCCACGTTGCCGCCTCCCACCACCGCCACCCGGCGGGCCCGGGCAATGGGGGTGTCATATCCCTTGCGATAGGCTTTCATCAGATTGATCCGGGTCAGGTATTCATTGGCGGAATAGACCCCCAGCAAGCTCTCCCCAGGGATGTTCATGAACCGGGGCAGTCCAGCGCCCGAACCAACAAATACCGCCTCATACCCCTGCTCAAACAGCTCCTCGATGGAATCCACCTTGCCGATCACCATATTGGTCTCAATGTCGACGCCCAACTCCTTCAGGGAATTGACCTCCTTGGCCACAATCTCCTTGGGAAGACGGAATTGGGGGATACCGTAGACCAGCACGCCGCCAGCTGTCTGCAAAGCTTCAAAGATGGTCACCTGATAGCCCATCTTGGCCAGGTCCCCCGCACAGGTCAAGCCGGCAGGTCCGGCACCCACTACGGCCACCTTATGGCCATTGGAAGCGGGGCGCTCGATCTTTTCCGTACCGTTTTCCATCCACCAGTCGGCCACAAACCGCTCCAGGCGGCCGATGCCCACCGGCTCCCCTTTGATGCCCCGGACGCACTTGCCCTCGCACTGATTCTCTTGAGGGCAGACGCGGCCGCAGATAGCCGGCAGGGCATTGGTCAGGGCAATCTCATGGTAAGCGCCGGCAAAATCCCCTTCCGCCACCTTGGCGATAAACTCAGGGATATGCACGTTTACGGGACAACCAGATACACAGGGCTTATTTTTACAGTGGAGGCACCGCTTTGCCTCATCCATTGCCATTTCGGCGGTATAGCCCAGGGCGACCTCTTCGAAATTCTTATTGCGAACGTCCGGCGCCTGTTCCGGCATCGGATTTTTCTTCATAGACATATTAGGCATGGCGTTTTCCTCCCGTTAAATGGCAGACATGCTCCTTGGCATAATTTTCCGACTCCCGATAGAAACTGTTGCGCTTCATCAGTTCGTCAAAATCCACCTCATGGCCATCGAAGTCCGGTCCATCCACACAGGCAAATTTGGTCTGGCCGCCCACGGTGACCCGGCAACAGCCGCACATGCCGGTGCCGTCCACCATGATGGGATTCAACGAAACCAACGTCTTGATCCCATAGGGTTTTGTAGCGGCACAGACAAATTTCATCATCACCACCGGGCCGATGGCGATCACCTCGTCATAATGGTTTCCCGCGTCCAGCAGTTCTTTCAGCTTGTCGGTGACCAAACCTTTTTCCCCATAACTGCCGTCATCCGTCATAATATAGAGGTTGTCGGTGACTGCCTTCATCTCCTCCTCCAGGATCACAATATCCTTGGAGCGGAAACCGGCAATCATATCCACCTGCAGGCCAGCCTGGTGCAGCGATTTGGACTGAGGATAGGCAATGGCGTTGCCTACGCCGCCTCCGATGACGCATACACGTTTAGCGCCTGGCTCCACATGGGTGGGCAACCCCAAGGGACCCACAAAGTCCAGGATACTGTCCCCCACATTCAATTGGTTGAGTAGCATGGTAGACTCTCCCACAATTTGGAAGATGATCGTCACCGTCCCTTTCTCCCGATCGCAATCGGCGATGGTCAAAGGGACGCGCTCCCCCTCCTCATCCACTCGGAAGATGATGAATTGCCCCGCCTTTGCCTTCTTAGCAATGTGGGGGGCGTCCACCTCCATCAACGTAACCGTATCGTTGAGGGCCCGTTTCTGTACGATCTTGTACATTTCCTTCACTCCTATTTCCCAACCGCGATCCACGCGGCAGCGATCTTCCCCTGCAAAGCTGAAAGGCGCCTTTCAGAGGAGTCCATCCAATCAATTTTGATTGCCGCAATTATTATAACAACTTTGTCCCGTGCTTTCAACACGAAAATGCAACAAACCTTCCTCCTTTTCTGGCAAAGGTTTGTTGCATTGTTATATTTATAACAAATTACTCCTCCACAGTAATCCGGAACACCCGGTAAACGTCCTCATTGTCCCCATAACCACGGGCCTCCAGCTTGACGGTACCGGCCTCAATCCCCTCCAATTTGCAGGAGGTGTCCGACTCATTGGAAAGGATCACACAATCCTCTCCCCCAATCACTTCCCAGCGGACACCGGGGTCTTCCGCGTTGGCGGGGGTGACCTTCACGGTATATTCCCCGCGGGAACCCCCTACTGTCAAGGTGGTTGGCCCTTCAATCTCAATGGATCGGATCAACACGCCCTCCTCCGGCTCCGGGTCCTCCTCCTCATTATCCGACTCGTCCCCGGTGCCCACCTGAATCTCATAGGTGGCGGTCTCGCGGCCGCTGTCCCGGGCTATGGCCTTCACAATGGCCACGCCATTTTTCAAGCCCTCCACCCGGCAGGACTCCCCATCCTCATGGGAAATTTCGATCAGATCATCGTCCTGGGTGGTCCATTTGACGTCGGGATTGTCGGCGTCGGAGGGGGACACAACGGCAGTGAGGGTTAAGCGCTCACCGATATCCACCTGATCCCGGTCATCCTCCTCCTCAATTTCAATCTTCTCCACCAGAACGTCCTCTCCGTCCTCTTCATCCTCCGGATCGTCACCACTGTCGTCCTCCTCATAACTGCCGCCCGAATAAATGGAGGAGAGATAGCTTTCCAGGCCGGAGGCAATGGCATCCGCAATTTCTGCCTGGTATCCAGAGTTGATGAGACGGGTATATTCCGATTCATTGGACACGAATCCCATCTCCGCCAATACACAGGCAAACTGGGACTCCCGGGTCATATAATAGAGGCCATCCTTCGCCCCCCGGTTGTTAGTCCCCAAGGCGTTGGAAATCTGGGAGGAGAGGGTTGCTGCCAATGTCTGCTGGAATGGATAGAAATAATAGACCTCGGTCCCCCTAGCGCTGGAATTGGTGGCAGAGGAATTGCAGTGCAGGCTCACCAGGATCTGGGGGTTAAACGCCCGCGCAGCAGCTAAACGGGAGGCCATAGTGGTCCCTTGATCCACCATCAAAACAGTGGCGCCCCGCCGTTTGAGTTCGCTGACCAGCTCTTGGGCCACCGACAGGTTGATATCCGCCTCGTCCTTCCCCGGATAGAACCCCAGGGTGCCAGGATCATTTCCCCCATGGCCCGGATCCACCACAATTCGCGCGCCCTCCAAACTACCGGGAGAGTTGTTGAAGCGCAGGGTAAGGATATCCCCTTCGTAGGAAGCTTTGTAGCCGAGGAAGCTGCCCGGCACCTTCAACGTCAAAGTCAGACTGGACCCGCTCCAGGAGGCATCGGAGAACAGGGCGTTTTCCTGGAAATCAATCTCCTCTGGAACACGGGCGGTATAGGCAAATTTGAATACCAAACTACTTCCGTTATAATCCACGGTATAGGGGACTTTTTGCGCGGTGCGCAGCGCCACATTTGTATAGGCGCCGGAAGATTTTACGCTCATGGCGGAGATCTCATTTTGGCTGGGCATGGCACTATTGGTAGCCTGGATATCGCTGGAATAAACACGTACCCCGGATTCCAGCTTCCAATACCGCTTGGTCACCGGTTCTCCATTTCCATTGACCCCTTGGTAGACAATTTCATCGCCATAGGTCTTATCCATCGTGCCCTTCGGCAGTGGGAAGTAGTCCGCATTTGACCGGTCGTTGATGGTATCAATGGGGAAGGTCTCCGCTTGGTCGGCAGTGACATAGACCACCGCTCCTTCTCCCATAACCGCCCGCTTATTGATGGTAACGGAGGCGCCCTGTACTGTCTGAGTTTCCCCACGGGCGGTCCCGGTAAAGGTGATTGTACCCAGCTGAGTTGCGGTATTGGACGCGGAAGGGGCGGTAAATACACCGGTGTAGAGCAGGTAACCGGAGGTGGGGTCCACCTCATCTCCAAAGGTATCCGAAACGCTGAGGGTGATCTGCTGTCCGCCAATGCTGGCTACCACAGTGGCGTCTTCATAGGCCAGGGCACTTACCGTCACCTGCATGTCCCCATCCACTGAGATGCTCCCCGTAGGGGAAACCTCCCGGATCACCTGGACCTCACGGGTGATGTTGTAGGTATAGCTTTTCCCCTTGTGAGCGATTACAAAAGTGTTCAGTCCCGGTTGCAGATCCTCCCGGATGGTGAAGTACCCACTCTCATTGGTGGGGACTAGGTCCCCATTGATGGTCACCTCCGCCTGCGGGTCGGAGGCGCCCTGGAAGGTCACCGTCTGCTCCTGGGTAGTGAAGGTAAGCTGGGTAGGGGTAGTCACTGCCAACTGGGTGAGTACCCATTGCTCGTTGATCTCGTCGTTCAAGTACTGAACCAAGGTGGAGGTACTGGCAGTATTATTTATCAGGCCAGCCAAAGGCGAAAACGCCTCCCCGGAGATTTCGGAGATATCCTGCGCGCTGATTACTTGGGCGGTAAGCTGCTCCGCCGAAACGCTGGCTGCCGCTTGTGCATCGTGAAGCATATAGAGCAGGGCATCCGTCCCGGAGACGGTATCCGCCCACCACTGGGCCACCGTCCCGAACGGGGCGGTGGAGCTGGTGGTGGAACCAGGATTGTCCACCATTACAAAGTCAAACAGCCCCTCCTGGACATAGTGACGGGTATCCGCATGTCCGGAACTGAGGGAGGTGTACTCCGCAGTGGTCTCCGAGCCATCCGGGTCCACCGAAGCATTCTCCCAAACCGCGTCCGCCAACAGCCCCACCTGGGTGCTCGGCTCCGCTCGGCGGGAAGCCTCCGCCGCTGTCCGCAACAACGCCTCCGGCGTCTGACACTGGTAGTTACGGTACCCCATGCCGCCGCCAGAGGAAAGATATTCCACATAATCCCCCGCACTGTCTTGTGACTGGTAGCCAGCCAGCAGCAATCCATCCGGCTGGTACTCTCCCACGAACTCCTCTACCCCTTGGGCAATCTGATCCAGGGGTGCTTCCCCCTCATCCAACAGGGACAGGTCATAGATGGTATAAAAATAGAGTCCCGCATCCCTGGCTGCGGACGCGAGATAGTCCACACAGTCGATCTCCAGTCCCAGTGTGGGGCGTACTTGGCTGGGATAGATGGTCCCCGCTGTCCCTCTGGTGTCCAGAATAATCGTATTGAGAGAGTACCCAACCGCATTCTCCACCGCCCGATCCAATTGGGAGGCGATGGTCGTTCTGCTGGTATCCCCTTCTGTCAAAAAATCCTGTCCAGGTGTCACCACGGCGGCCCGCATCTCATCCGGGAAGTGGAAAGAGACCGGCTCCGTCTGTTCCAGTTCCTCATCTGGCTGGGAAACCGTCTCTGAGGAACCGGAATCCCCTCCAGCAAGTGATTCCTCTTGGGAGTGATCCTCCGAAGAACTCCCCCCCTGATCCTCAATGGATTCCGAGGAAGAAGGGGATGGGGATTCCTGAGCAAGCTCCTGCGCCTTTTGATGTACCTGGCTACCAAATAGCATGGCCAGAGCACCCACCAACAAGGTCACCGCCAAAAAGGCCGCCACTAACGCGACCGCTAAACTTTTTCGATTGGGCTCGTGTCTGGCCAAGCCATATCCTCCCTGGCGAACCGATGTCCGCACAATTGGTCATTTGGGGCGGGCCAGCCGCCCTCAGTGAAATGCGATCTCCAGATTTTGCAGCTCCTGCTCCAACTGTTGGGTGGGCTGGACGGGGAAGAGCGATTCATAGGGATAAAGAGCCACTCCCCCATAGTGTTGAGCACTTCGAGCGGTTTGTACCATGCGAGCTAGCAAATTAGTGGTACCGATCCACTCTCGCTTTCCCTCTCCGGCCCAGGTATCCTCCTGGCCCAGCTTATAGGCCGCCAATCCCACATACAACCGGATCCCTTCCGTTTGGATCATCTCATCCCACTCCGCTACCGTTTCGGCATAGGGACAGGTGCTGTTTTGATACCCATAGTAAATCTGGGGGCAGATGTAATCCACATAGCCCGGATTGGAGAGCCAGAGGGCGGTATCCGCGTACTGCTCCTCATAATTGATCCGGTTGTTCCCCTGGGGGCTGATGCCAAAGACACAATCAGGGTCCAGTTCCTTGATAGCCGCATAAACACGGCGTACCAATTGGTTCACATTTTCCCGCCGCCAATCTGCCTGGGAGAGATTGGTCCCTGAAGCCTGATAGCTGACCGCATCAAAAGAGGGGTCGGTGGTGGGGTAGAAATAGTCGTCAAAGTGGATACCATCCACATCATAGTTTTGCACAATCTCCCGCACTCCATTGACGATCAGCTCCTGGGCGCTTGCGCTGGCAGGATTGTAATACACCCCCTGGTTCCAGGTAAGCACATCCCCCGTACCAGCATCCAGCCACTTTTGAGCGGGGTTCTGGGCGCTCATTGGCGTGGTCGCATAGGCTGCCCGCACCCGATAGGGGTTCAGCCAGGCTTCAATCCGAAGGCCATATTCATCCGCTAAGGAGCAAAGGATTTCCAAGGGATCATAACCAGGGTTCTTCCCCTCCTCCCCAGTCAAATAGGAGGACCAGGGGAAATATTGCGAGTGGTAAAAGGCATCTCCGAAGGGACGCACCTGTACAAACACCGTGTCACACCCCAACTGGGCCACATTTTGGAAAGCGACCGCCATCGACTGAGAAAATTGAGCTTGGGTACGGCCTTTGATCATCGGTTCCAGGGTTAAATAGGAAAACCAGACTGCCCGCATCTCCTGGGAGGAGGAGGCAGAGACCTGTTGGGCCGCCGGATCTGTCGCCGCAGCCATCTGAAATACCTGTTCGTCTTCCACTGCCGGTGATTCCACACCGTAGACCGTCTGCACCTCCTGACGGACCAAATAGCGCTCCTCCTGGTCCTGTTGGGAGGGCTGCGGAGTACGGCTGCAAGCAGCCAGGCTCAACAGCATCAATACCGAAAGTATAAGAGCTCCGCCTCGTCTCATGGCTGATTCCTTCCTCTTGTGCATTCTCGTTCATTAGCTGGCGATTCTTCCAAGCCAGCGGGAATTCTCCTTCATTTTACACGCTTCGACAGTGCAAGTCAATTGTTTTCCAAAAGCCACGGGGTTCCCTGTTGACTTTTTCAACATTTTGTATACACTAAAAAACAGATGGACCCCTTGCAGGGTGGATTTGGTAGGAGGTCTTCCCCATGTTCTTTATAGGTATATTCGGCACAAATTCCAAAGTAGTACCCTGTGGACAGATTTCTGTGGACAACTGCCCTGTCTGTGGACGTTTCTCTCAAATGCATGTCTGTCGCCGGTATGACTACTTCCACATTTTTTCCTGCCCCTGTTCCGATACAACATCCATTATATCGCTACCTGCCCCCACTGTGCCAGCGCCTTTGCTTTGGACAAGGAGGTTGGAGATCAATTGCAAAAAGAGGGTTGCCAATCTTGTAGCGGGCGGTCGCTCCATTTGCTGCGGAGTAATCTCCCCCGCCATTGCCCGGCCTGTGGGGCACAGCAGCCTTCCGGCAGCCACTTTTGTAACCAGTGTGGGGCGCCATTGGATAGATAAAGGAGCCTGAATGGGGGAATTTCCGCATGAACTGGAAGCTTGGATATGGTTGGATTGGGTTGATGGTTCTCCTCCTTACAGCTGGTATTATTTGGTATGAAGTGGCCAATGCCCCCATCGAGGTGCCAGTCCAGCTCTCCTACACTTCCCTGCCCCAGCTGGCCCCGGATCCTGAATTAGAGGGATTGCAGATTCCCCTCAACCGCGCCACTGCCGAAGAGCTAGAGCAACTTCCCGGGATTGGCCCCAGCAAGGCGAATGATATTTTTCTCTATGTACAAAACTATGGTCCCATCACACGTTATGAACAGTTGCTGGAAGTGGATGGGATTGGGGAAAAGACACTAGAACAGATCAAACCCTATCTTCTATTGGATGAGTAAAAATCAAGAGGCCTGAGGGGGAATTCCCTTCAGGCCTCTTTGACCTCTGTTTAGACTAAGCATAGGGCGGACGTTCCTTTTCCAGCTGAGAGTGTTCCAATTCCGTTAGGCTGACCTCTCCAGGTTGAGGACGTCCCTCCCAAAGGGGCTGCGGGGATGAGCGCCGCCCTTTCGCCTTCAAAATTTTACTTTTTTCATGTGCCACATGGGCAGACAGGTCCTGTTCCAGCAAAAGGACCCCCTCCTTTCTATCAAATCCTGTCTTTAGTATGGACATTCCCTCCATCCCGATACGCGAAATTTCCTACAAAACAAAATTTATCAATATTTCAGAAAAAAGTGATTGACATTTCTATCTATGCATAGTATAATAATTTCCGTCGCTGATTGGGGGACTGCATTGCAAGCATCCAAGGGAGCTTAGCTCAGCTGGGAGAGCACCTGCCTTACAAGCAGGGGGTCACAGGTTCGAGCCCTGTAGTTCCCACCAATATGGCCCGGTAGTTCAGTTGGTTAGAACGCTAGCCTGTCACGCTAGAGGTCGTGGGTTCGAGCCCCATCCGGGTCGCCATTTCTCCTTTGGGGAGAGGGATGCCTTTGTAGCTCAGTTGGTAGAGCAGAGGACTGAAAATCCTCGTGTCGTTGGTTCGATTCCGACCGAAGGCACCA
>CAJFPF010000048.1 GCA_904398655.1 uncultured Anaerotruncus sp.
AAAGATCAAATATGTGTTCATCTTTGAGAACCGGGGGGAGGCAGTGGGTGTCACCATGCCCCATCCCCACGGCCAGATCTATGGCTATTCGTTTGTGCCCAAGAAGATCCAATTGGAGCTGGAGTCCTCCGGCGATTATTACCGGGAGCACGGCCGGTGCCTGTTCTGTGAGATGCTGGACCAAGAACGCCAGGATGGCCGCCGGGTGATCTTTTCCACCAAGCACTTTACCGTCTTCCTGCCGTTTTTCACCGAGTATCCCTATGGCGTCTACATCTTCGCCAACAGCCACAAACAGTACATCACCCAGTTTGACCAGGAGGAACGCCAGGATCTGGCGGTGACCATCAAACATACGGTGGGAATGCTGGACAGCCTGTTCGGCTATAAGTTTCCCTATATGATGTGCATGCACAATGCCCCGGTGAACGGCGAGCCGGTGGAGGAGAGTTACCACTTCCACATTGAATTCTTCCCACCCATGCGCAGCGCAGATAAAATCAAGTTCAACGCCTCCTCCGAGACCGGCTGTTGGGCTCACTGCAACCCCACCTGCCCGGAGCAGACAGCCCAGGAGCTGCGGGAGGCCTATGAGCGGTATTGCAAGACCCTTTCAAATCCATGAGATAGAGTTTCTAGCGGATGGGGCGGCCTCTGTTGGGGGCCGCCTCCTTTTTGTGCAAAAGCAAGGGAAGTCTGGCGGGACAGAGGGTTTTGTGGTAGAATGGGAACAGCAACACGGGGGCTCAAGACCCGATTTTATTGACTGAAAGAGAGTGCGGCATGGAACAACAGCTTCAGGAACGGTTTTTGGCGGTGCGCCGCCGGATTATTGACGACTTTTTTTCCCGGATGAATCCGGTGCAGCGCCAGGCCATCTTCACCATGGACGGCCCGGTGCTGATTTTAGCGGGGGCGGGCAGCGGCAAGACCACCGTAATTATCAACAGGATCGCCAATATGGTCCAATTTGGGGACGCCTACATCTCCAACGACATTCCAGCGGGGCTCACCCCGGAGGATGTGGCGTTCTTGGAGTCCTACGCCGATGGGGAGAACTGGGAGATGGAGCGGGCGTTCCAACTGATCCGTCATCGCCCGGTAATGCCCTGGAACATCCTGGCCATCACCTTCACCAACAAGGCGGCCGGCGAGCTGCGCCAGCGGCTGGCGGACATGCTGGGGGAGACAGCGGCGGAAGTGAACGCCTCCACCTTCCACTCCTGCTGTGTGCGGATTTTGCGCCGGGAGATTGAGAAATTGGGTTACCGGAGCAACTTTGCGATCTATGACACCGATGATTCGATCCGGGTGATCAAGGGCGCCCTCAAGCAGCTCAACCTGGATGAGAAGCGGTTTTCCCCCAAGGGAATCCTCTCGGAGATGGGCCGGGCCAAGGATCGGCTTGTTGGCCCGGAGGAATTTGCCCGCACCGCCGGGGATGATTTCCGCCTTCAGGTGATTGCCAAGGTCTACCAGCTCTACCAGCAACAGCTGCAGGAGGCCAACGCGGTGGACTTTGACGACATCATCCTGCTCACCGTGCGCCTGTTCCAGCGGCATCCGGACGCCTTGGACTACTACGCCAACCGGTTCCGCTATATCATGGTGGATGAGTACCAGGACACCAACCAGGCCCAGTTTGAACTGGTGCGCCTGCTCTCCTCCGCCCGCGGGAATCTGTGTGTAGTGGGGGACGATGACCAGAGTATCTACAAGTTCCGGGGGGCCACCATTGAAAATATCCTCCAGTTTGAGGATCAGTTCCCAGGGGCAAAGGTGTTCCGGCTGGAACAGAACTACCGGAGTACCCAGACCATCCTGGACGCGGCCAATGCGGTGATCGCCCACAACACCGAGCGCAAGGGCAAGACCCTCTGGACCCACAACGGGGAGGGGGAGAAGCTGACCATCTACCGGGCGTTTGACGAGAACGAGGAGGCCCGGTTTATCTGCGACACCATCCAGGAGAATGTCCGCCAGGGGGGCCGCTATTCCGACCATGTGGTGCTCTACCGGATGAACGCCCAATCCCAGGTGTTGGAGCGGGGGATGGTGAAGGCCGGCATCCCCTACCGGATCATTGGAGGGCTGCGGTTCTATGAGCGCAAGGAGATCAAGGACATGATCTCCTACCTGTCGGTGCTGCAAAACCCTGCGGATACCCTGCGCCTTCGCCGGATCATCAATGAGCCAAAGCGGAAGATCGGGGAGAGCACGGTGGCCGCGGTGGCAGAGATTGCCGCTGGGGAGGGGGTGCCGGTTTTCCAGGTATTGGAGCGGGCGGATGAGTACGCCGCTCTGGGGCGCAAAGCGGAGGACCTGATGAAGTTTGCCCGGATGATGCGGGAGCTGATGGAACAGATGGACACCGTTCCCCTGGAGGAACTGCTGGATCAGCTGTTGGAACAGACCGGATATCTGGACATGCTTCGGGCGGAGGGATTTGAAGGCCAGACCCGATTGGAGAACATTGAAGAGCTCAAAAGTACCATGAAACGGTATGAGGAGGAGAGCGAGGACCCAACTCTGGCGGGCTTTTTGGAGGAGGTCTCCCTCTATACCGACATCGACCGCTACGATCCAGAGGCCGATGCGGTGGTGTTGATGACCATGCACTCCGCCAAGGGCCTGGAATTTGACTATGTGTTTGTGGCGGGGATGGAGGAGGGGATCTTCCCCGGTGTCCAGTCGATGTATGATCCTGCCCAGGTGGAGGAGGAGCGGCGTCTGTGCTATGTCTCCCTGACCCGGGCCAAAAAGCGGCTCTATCTCTCCACAGCCGCCCAGCGGATGCTGTTCGGGCAGACCATGCGCAACCGCCCCTCCCGCTTTATGGCGGAGATTCCCCAGGAGGACTGCGAAGTTACCGACCAGGCGGCTGCCCATCGGGCCCAGGTGGTGGCCAATGCCCCCAAAAAGCGGCCCAGTTTCAATCAGGCTGACCGGATGTTGGGAGTGGGGCAAGGACTGCCCAAAGCACCGGACGACTCCTGTGACTTGAAACCGGGGGATGTCATCAGTCACAAGGTGTTTGGCCGCGGGATGGTTCTCTCGGTGACGCCCATGGGCAACGACCAGCTGGTGGAGGCCGCTTTTGACAATGTGGGGACCAAAAAGGTGATGGCCCGATTCGCCCGGTTGAAAAAGCTTTGAAAACCTGTCGAAATCCCGTGGAAATCCGGTGGAAATTTGCGCTTTCCCCTCCGCTTTCGACAAAATTCCTCCATTACAACGGGTATAATGGGGATAAAAGAAAACATCTTGACGTCTAATGAACGGAGGAATGAAGGATGTATCATTGGATTTTGAAATACTTAAGTCTGAAGATCGAATGGAAATGGCGCCGGATTCTACGTAACCGCCGCCGGATGGCCTCTCTTGTCCAAAAGGGGGAGCCCTATACCTCCCGGCGCTTGGTAAAACTGGATACCACCACCTCCAAGTTGGGGTTTGAAGCCCGGGATATGGAGGAGCTCTACCGCATTGTACAAAAGCGTGTGGCCTAGGGGGATATGACCGTTCTCTAGGCTCTGTAGGAACTTGCATTTTGAAAAGAGCGGCGGCACAGCTGTGCCGCCGCTCTTTTTGGATGGTCCCTATGCCCATCCCATCAGGAACTCCGCTTCCCCTGTGTCCGGGTCTGCCATACATTTTTGGATGGAGAACCCCTCCCGTTGATAAAAATGGAGGGCCCGTTCATTTTTTTGATAGACATGCAACGTCAAATGGGGCTTCAGATTTTTGACATGGTCCAACAGCTGTTTTCCAACCCCTCTGGATTGGGCGCTCCCCCGGACGAAAATTCCCTCAATTTCCTCGCCGTCCAAGCCGATAAACCCCAGGCTTTCCGAAGCGCCTTCCGCGCAAAATACATATAGTTCCGCCTGGGGGATCATCCCCTTCACCCATTCATAGTTTCCCCGCCAATACTCCTCTGGAATAAACGGATGGGCTTGGATATTTGTTTCCAGCCAAATCTGCATTACCGCAGAAAGATCCGACGGTTCATAGGCACGCACCACAGGAACCCCTCCCCTATCAATTTAATCTCCCTCCATTTTACCTGGACGTCGGGTGAATGTCCACCCCCGTCCTAAAAAGGCGCATCCGCCGGTTTTTGTGGGAAAGGGGCGGAGGAATGCACAATTTTCCCCCTGTCTCATACAATGGGATTGAGTGCAGCTCAATTTAGAACTAGGAGGATTTGTATGGCAGAGCAAAAACAAGCTCCCGTTTCTGCGGTTGGTTCCAACTGTTTCAAAGAAGCGGTGTGCATCGATGCAGGCCGGATTTATGATTCATGCACCGATAAGGACTGTCTCACCGACCTACAGGTCTACTTTACCGACCAGGTGCAGCCGCTGGTGGACAACGCCTGTAGCGTAAAATGTAAAGAAGTGGAGATCCTGACCGTCTATCTGGATGTGGAGCCGGTCCCCTTCAATAAGGGATTCTACTCGGTGGATTTGACCTTTTTCTTCAAGGTCACCGTCACCTTGAGCGCCTCGGCCTCCGCTCCCACCGCGACCGTCAGCGGCGTAGCGGCGTTTTCCAAGAAGGTGATCCTGTTTGGCTCCGACGGGAACGTGAAGGTCTATTCCTCCACCGATCCCCGCAACTGCTGTGAGCACGACAACACCAATATGCCCAAGGCCAGCGTACATGTGGTGGATCCAATGTGTCTGGACGCCAAATTGGTGGAGTGCGGCTGCCGGCCGCCCTTTGACTGCTGTGTCAGCCTGCCCCAGGCCATCTGCTGCCGGTTTGACGGCAGTTTTGCCGGATGCCAGCCCCGCAAAACCGTACTTATTACCCTCGGCCTGTTCACCATTGTGCAATTGGAGCGCTGCGTGCAGATGATGATCCCCGCCTATGACTACGCTGTCCCCGATAAGGAGAGCGAGTCGGCCTCGGCGTCGGATCCCTGCGAGGTGTTCAAAAAGATCAAATTCCCGGTGAACCAGTTCTTCCCTCCAAAACTTTCGGAGAGCGAAGACCTCTAACTTTTCCCAACACAGGCCCACGGGGAAATCCTTCCCTGTGGGCCTGTGTTAAAGTGGGAACGGGAAAGACTACAAAAAAGGTTTACTTTAAAGGTTTACTTTTTGCGCGGAAACGTCTATAATAAAAAAGTATGGGAAAATTACAAAGAGAGGGCAGAACGACGGGCCAGGGGATTTCATACCCCATTTCGCATGACACTTTTGGAACTGGCTTAATGTCCGCGGCGTCTAGATTTTCCCGGAAGAGGGGCGACGTTTTGTTCCGCCAAAAACCAGGAGGGATCCCTATGGCAAAGGTAACATTGATTGCATATACCCCCGATCCAGAGCGTACGGTGGCGGCGGCGGCCAAACTGTGCTATTCTGCCAGTTCGGTGGACACGCTGCTGGACAACCTGACCCCGGAGAAAACGGCAGGCTTTTTGGAGATGCTCTCCCAGCTGGGGCATGCCAGCCCCATTGAGCACGCCAGCTTTACTTTTGGCATTGAGGGGGTCTCCCGCTCCCTGTTGGCCCAGATCACCCGCCACCGGATCGCCTCCTATAGCGTCCAGAGCCAGCGGTATGTACGCGCGGACCAGTTTGAATATGTGACCCCGCCGGAGATTGCGGCGTTGCCCCAGGCGGCCGAGGAGTTCCAGCGGGCCATGCGTGCCGCCCAGGAGAGCTATGACCGTTTGGCGTCTATTTTACAGGACAAGCATACCCAGACACTGTTGGAGCAGGGCATCCCCGAGAAGGAGGCCCGCCGTCAGGCGGAAAAGCGGGCCATTGAAGACGCGCGGTTTGTGCTGCCCAACGCCTGTGCCACCAAATTGGTGATGACGATGAACGCCCGCAGCCTCCACAATTTCTTCGCGGAACGGTGCTGCAGCCGGGCCCAGTGGGAGATCCGCCAGGTGGCGGACCAGATGCTGGCTTTGGTGAGCCAGGTGGCGCCCACCCTCTTTTCCCAGGCGGGGCCGGGCTGTGTGCGGGGTGCCTGCCCTGAGGGGAAGATGTCCTGCGGCCGGTCCAAGCAGGTGGCGCAGCGGATTGCCGCCTTGAAACGGGGGCAGCAGGCGTGAGCGGGAAACTGATCGTCATTGACGGCTTAGATGGTTCAGGAAAACATACCCAAGCCCAGCTGCTTTTGAAACGGATGCAGGAGGAGGGACTGGCGGTGAAAGCGGTGAGCTTTCCCGACTATGCCCAACCCTCTTCCGCGCTGGTGCGGGCCTATCTGGCCGGAGAATTTGGACAGGCGGACGAGGTGAACGCCTACGCTGCCTCCAGCTTTTACGCGGTGGACCGGTATGCTAGCTATCGCAAATTTTGGGAGCGGGACTACCTATCAGGCGGGGTGATCCTGGCTGATCGGTATACCACCTCCAACCTGATCCACCAGATGCCAAAGCTGCCCCCCGGGCAGTGGCCGGGGTTTGCCCGATGGCTGGAGGAGTATGAATATGGAAAGCTGGGACTTCCCCGCCCGGACCTGGTGCTCTATTTGGATATGCATCCGGATGTTTCCAGGGCGCTATTGGACAAGCGCTATGGGGGAGATCCGACAAAGCGGGATATCCATGAGGCCAATTTGGCCTATCTGCTGCGCTGTAGGACATGCGCCCTCAAAGCGGCGGAGATCCAGGGCTGGCGGGTGGTTTCCTGTTCGGATGCGTCCATGCCCTTTCCGGTGGAGGAGATCGCTGGACGGATTTGGGGCGAAGTGAAAGAAGTATGTTTGTGAGAAAGGGTTTTTCATTTTTATGTTGGACTTCAGACGGATTGAATTGACAGACAGAGGTTGGGCGGAGGAGCTATTGGCTTTGGCGGATTTCCGCGGCAGCGAATATGCATTCTCCAACAACTATATTTATCGGAAGATCTATCACATCGATGTGGCCCGGATGGGGGACTACTACCTGGTGCGCAGCCAGAAACACGCCCATGAGCCCTCCTATTTATTCCCCGCGGGAGCGGGAGATTTGCGCCCGGTGATTGAGGCGCTGGCGGAGGATGCCGCTGCCCAAGGTGCCCCTTTCCGGATGCACGGGGCCTGCCAGAAGGCGGTGGACCAGCTGGAGTCTGCTTTCCCCGGCCGGTTTGAATTCACACCGGTGCGGGACAATTTTGACTATATCTATGAGCGGGAGCGCCTAGTGACCCTATCGGGCAAGAAACTCCACGCCAAACGCAATTTTGTGAACCGCTTTTTGGCGGAGCACGAGGGGCAGTGGACGTTTGAGCCCATTAGCGATGCCAATTTGGACGAGTGCTGGGCCATGAATGAACAGTGGTGTGCCGAGGTGGGCTGCGAGGACAGCGAAAGCCTGGTGGAGGAGTCCTGCGCGGTGCGCAACTGTTTCAATAACTTCCACGCCCTGGGGCTGCGGGGCGGCCTGCTCCGGGTAGAGGGCAGGGTGGTGGCCTATACCATGGGCCGTCCGCTCAACTCGGACACCTTCATTGTCCACATTGAGAAGGCGTTTGCAGAGGTGGCCGGCGCCTATCCAATGATCAACCAACAGTTTGTCACCAACTGCTGCGAAGGGTTCCAATATATCAACCGGGAGGACGACGTGGGGGATGAGGGCCTGCGCAAGGCCAAAACCTCCTATAAGCCGGATATCCTTCTGGAGAAGTATGTGGTAGCAGAGAAGCAGAAGTGAGACCTGGGGAAAGGGGCCAAGGAGGCGGGTATTGATGATCCAGTTTGCGGAACAATCCATGCGGCCGGCATTGGCGGCCATGTGGAGGGAATGTTTTGGGGATGGAAACGACTATGTGGACCTATATTTTTCCAACTTTGACATCACCCGGCACACGATGGTGTTCATCGATGGGGAACGGCCGGCCTCCATGCTTTCCCTGCTGCCCATGACGGTAGTGACCCGGGCGGGAATCCTGCCCGCCCGTTATATCTACGCGGTGGCCACTCTGCCCAGCTACCAGGGGCGCGGGTTGAGCAGCAAATTGCTGGAGGCCGCCCATAAACAGATGCAGCAGGCGGGGGTGAAACTCTCGGTGTTGGTGCCTGCCTCTCCGGAGCTCTATAACTTCTACGGGAAACGGGGGTTCCATACAGAGTTTTATATGGGAAATACCGAAGTCCCGGCGGAGCAGATCCCTCCCTACCAGGGCAGTTTCGCCATTTCGGAGGCCAACTGTGCGGACTTTATGGAGATCCGGGAGCGGGCGTTTGGCGGACGGACGATGTTTGTGCGCTGGGATGGGGAGGCGCTGGCCTACCGGTTGGCGGAGACCGCCTTTGCCGGTGGAGAGACGTTGCTCCTCTCCACGCCGGAGGGACGGGCGGTTGCGGTCTGTTACCCCGACCAGCAGGGGGTCCTGGTCAAAGAGCTGGCTCTGGATGGGATGTCCATCCAGGCGGCTCTGGGTGTGCTGCAAAACAAGTACCATGCCCCAGAATACCGTTTGCGCCTGCCAATGGATCAGCAGTGCCCCTACCCACTTCAGCGGGTCCCCTCTGGAGCGGCCTGCTGGTATGATGCCCAGGCCCGGGCGCGCACCTTCCAGATGGAGGGAGGGGCCCCCTATATCAGCTTGGTGTTGGATTAGCCGACGGGATATCGTCAATCGGATGCAGTAAAAAGGAGGCAGACCAGTGGTATACGTTTGTATTGCGGAAGGATTTGAAGAGATTGAGGCGTTGACGCCGGTGGATGTGTTGCGCCGGGCGGGATGCCGGGTCCGCACTGTGGGGATCACCGGAAAAACGGTGAAAGGGTCCCACGGCGTCCCGGTGGTCTGCGACCAGGAGGGGACAGAGGCGTTCCCAGAAGATTTAGAGATGTTGGTGTTACCCGGAGGAATGCCGGGCACCCGCCATTTGGAGGAGTCTGAGGTGGTCCAGCATTGGCTGGATGAAGCGGTGAAGCGGGATCGTTGGGTGGCCGCCATCTGCGCGGCCCCATCCATTTTGGGGCACCGTGGGCTGCTGCAGGGCCGGGAGGCCACTGCTTTTCCAGGATTTGAGCAGGACTTGAAGGGAGCTCACCTCTCCTCCAAATCTGTAGCGGTGGATGGCCGGTTCGTCACTGCCAAGGGGATGGGGGTAGCCTTGGAGTTTTCCCTCTGCCTGGCTGGGTTGATCCAGGGCCAGGAGAAAGCCCAACAGGTAAAGGAAGCTATCCAGTGCGCCCGATAGATATTCGTCCGATGAAGATGGCCATGCGCCGTCAGATTAAAAGCTGGCGGGCCAGCCTGTCCACGCAAGAGAAGCAGGCGGCGGACAGACGGATCTTCCGGCGGGTAGTTGGTCTGCGGGAATACCGGACCGCTGGCCAACTGTTGGTCTATGTGTCGCTGCCCATAGAGGTGGATACGCTGGAATTGATCCAGAGAGGGCTGCGGGATGGCAAGCGCGTGGCAGTACCTCGCTGTGTGGAGGGTACCCGTCGGATGGAGTTTTATTACATCCGCTCCCTAGAGGATTTGGAACCAGGGACCTATGGGGTATTGGAGCCGGTGCGGGAACGGTGCGAGCTGGTGCGCCAGTTCCAGCGGAACGGGCTCTGCCTGGTGCCCGCCCTGGCGTGTGACCGCCGCGGATTCCGCCTGGGGTACGGCGCCGGGTATTACGACCGTTTTTTGTCCGCCTATCCCGGGCGCCGCGTGGGGATTGTCTATGACAAAAACCTGGTGCCCCGCCTGTGGAATGGCCGGTACGATGTACCATTGGAGCTGGTGGTCACCGACCGGCGCCTGCACATTTGCACCTCAAAGGTGAAAGGTGTGAAACAGTTGGGCGCAGCCGATGCTGAGGAAAGATCATAGGGAGGGGGTGGCTCCGGATCCAACCGGAACCACCCCCTCCTGTGGATGTAGGGTGTGGGTCACCATCTGTAGCCGCCCAGCAGCAGGATGATGATCACCAGGATCAGGACCCAGGAGTACCCAGAGGACCCGCAGGACCCGCAACAGCTGGTGATACCGCACTGGTTGTTGTTGCACATGAATTTGACACCTCACAGTTGAGATTTTGTTCTATCCTATGTTCCTCTTGGTCAATGGGTTCCCCTTGCTTTGCGCAAGGAGGGGCCCTTTAATAAAAAACCTCGGGAAGAGCGGAAATTTCACAGAAAACCATTTGATTATTCTGTCAACTTGCGGTATTATATAATCTATATTGGCTTTTGTCCCAGGGCCGAAGGTCCGTTTTTGCAGCAAGGAGGATACATGGCTAAACAGGACGAGTTTGAGAAGCTGATTGAGAGCTTCAAACTGGACGATGTGACGCCGGTGGAAGCACAGCGGGAACCATCCCCCTCCCGCCGGATGTTTGATTATGAACAGGAAAACCAGCGCTACCAGCAGGCGGTTCACTCCCGCGGGCAGGCTGGAGAACGCTGCCCGGCGGCTCCACGGCCGGCGGAAGGACAACGCACGGCGGGCAGCGCCCCCAAACGTCCCGCACCGGCACCCCAGAGAGCCCCCGTGCAGGCGCATGCGGCTGCCGCGGTGGAACCCCGTCCCCAGCAGCGCAAAAAGAACTTCCAGGTTCGCATCAATGACGAAACTTTCTATGAATCTACGCCTGCCTATAGCGGGGGAGGCGGTTCTTCCGGCGGAGGTCAGGATGGCGGCGGGGGCCGCCGTGGAGGCGATGGAAAGGGCGGCGCTGGACGGTGGGCCAAGGCGCTCATGGTCTTGATCATTGCCCTGGCACTGTCGCTATTTTTGGCGTTTTTTGCCCTGCGGTCGGCCAGCGATCTGTTTGGCCTGAACAAACCGGATCAACAGATCCCCTTTGACCTCACAGAGGGCCTGTCCATGTCCCAGGTGGCTGGGCAGCTGAAGGATGCGGGGATCATTGACCAGCCCCTGACCTTCCAACTGTATGCGGGGCTGAAAAATGACGCCTCCCAGTTCCAGCCGGGCAGCTATATGCTCAATTCCAACATGAGCTACGATGAGATCATCATCGCCCTCAAGACCCACGCGGTCCCCAAGGTGGAGGTGCGCCTCACCTTCCAGGAGGGGATGACCCTTTCGGAGATCGCCCAACAGCTGGAGGAGAACAACGTCTGCACAGCTGATGACCTGTTTGCCTTCTTGGATCAGGGGGAATTCCCCTGGGACTATGCCTTCTTGGCAGGAGTGCCGGAGGATGAACACCGGTTCCGCCGGTATGAGGGTTATTTCTTCCCGGACACCTATGACTTCTATGAGCAGGAGAACGTGGCCACAGTGGTCCAGAAGTTCTTCAACCGGTTTGATGAGCTGACCGATACCGATGAGATCAACAACCTGCTCAAAGAAAACAACATGACCCTGGATGAGGCGATTACGCTGGCCTCCATCGTTCAAAAGGAGGCGGGGGATCCGGAGGACATGCGCAACGTCTCCGCCGTTTTCCACAAACGCCTGGCCAACCCGGACATCCAGCCCAATTTGGGTTCCGATGTAACCATCTTCTATGTGGAAAATGACATCAAACCCTACTTGAATGTGGAAAATCAGGCAATGTACGACGCTTATAACACCTATGTCTGCACCGGCCTGCCGGTGGGCCCCATCTGTAATCCCGGTATGGATGCCATCCGGGCGGCGCTGGACTATACCCCTACCGATTACTACTATTTCATTGCCGATCAAGATGGCAACTTCTACTATGCGGCCACCCTGGCGGAACACGAGGCCAATATCCGGGCCGCTGGAATCTCCGGTGTCCATGGATTGGATGTGCCCCAGGAGTGACATTGAAACGATTGTAAAGGAGAATCCCCGTGCAAAATCCGGAACTACTCTCCCCGGCGGGCAGCTGGGAGCGGCTGGAGGCCGCGGTGCTCTATGGGGCGGACGCGGTCTACCTAGGCGGGGAGCAGTTTGGAATGCGGGCCTCCTGCGGGAATTTTGATGCCGAAACCCTGCCTTTGGCGGTGACGTATGCCCATGCCAGGGGGGTGCGGGTCTACCTCACCTGCAACACCCTGCCCTCCTGCGACGAGGCCGACCAGCTTCCGGCGTTTTTGCGTCAGGCCGCCCAGGCGGGGGTGGACGCCCTGATCGTAGCGGATGTGGGGGTGCTGCGCCTGGCCCGGGAGCTGGTCCCGGAGATTCCGGTGCATGTCTCCACCCAGGCGGGGATCGTCAACCACCTGACGGCAGGGGCGCTGTATGAACTGGGGGCCTCTCGGGTTGTTTTGGCCCGAGAGCTCTCCCTGGGAGAGATTCGCAAAATCCGCGAGAAAATACCGCCCCAACTGGAGCTGGAGGCGTTTGTCCATGGCGCCATGTGCATGAGCTTCTCCGGACGGTGCCTGTTGAGCCAGTACCTCAACGGCCGGGATGCCAACCGGGGGGACTGCTCTCAACCCTGCCGGTGGCGCTACCGCCTGGTGGAGGAGAAGCGCCCCGGACAGTACTTCCCTGTGGGGGAGGAGACCAAAGGCAGCTATATCCTCAACGCCAAAGATCTGTGCATGTTGGAGCACCTGCGGGAGCTGTCGGAGGCGGGGATCTGTTCCTTCAAGATTGAAGGGCGGGCCAAGAGCGCCTACTATGTGGCGGCAGTGACCAACGCCTATCGGGCCGCGATGGACGCCGAGGGAGGGGAGCCTCCACCTTGGGCGTTGGAAGAGGTGCGGAAGGTCAGCCATCGGGCCTATGATACAGGATTTTATTTTGGCCAGCCGGGCCAATATCCTCAGGACAGCGGGTACATCCGGGACTGGGAGGTGGCTGCAGTGGCAGAGTCCTGGCAGGATGGGCTCCTGTATGTCACCCAGCGCAACCGGTTTTTTGCCGGGGATACGCTGGAGATGATGGTTCCCCACAGCGCCCCCAAGACGCTTGCGGTGGAAGCGGTTTTTGACCCGCAGGAGGGGCGAGTGGATGACGCCAAGCGCCCCATGGGCCGTTATGCGCTGCCCTGCCCTTTCCCAGTGGAGCCGGATTGGATGCTCCGCAAACGGATTCAAAGGTAAAAAGTAAATTGGATGCGCCCCCAATCGGAGGGCCGTTAAACGATTTGAGTATGAAGAAAGGTTGAGAAAGCGATGTCCGGACATTCCAAATGGGCTAACATCAAGAGAAAGAAGGAGAAAACCGACAGCGCCCGTGCCAAGATCTTTACCAAGATCGGACGCGAGATTATGGTAGCTGCCCGGGAGGGCGGCCCCGATCCGTCCAACAACAGCCGCCTGGCGGCGCTGATCGCCAAAGCCAAGGCCAACAACGTCCCCAACGACAACATCAACCGCCTGCTCCAGCGGGCGGGGGACAGCAAGGACAACTACGAGGAGATCACCTACGAGGGGTACGGCCCCTCCGGCGTGGCGGTGATTGTGGAGACCCTCACCGACAACCGCAACCGGACGGCCGGCGGCCTGCGCCACTATTTTGACAAGTGCGGCGGAAACCTGGGCCAGACGGGGAGCGTCTCCTTCCTGTTCGAGCAAAAGGGCATGATTTACATCGAGAATGAGGACAATCACATCGACGAGGAGAAGGCGATGGATGACGCCTTTGAGGCCGGCGCCTCCGACTTCAACTACGAGGATGGCGGGATCACCGTAGTCACCGAACCCAACGATGTCTCCAAAGTGGCGGCCGCTCTGGAGGGGATGGGGTACACTTACGATTCCGCGGAGAAGGAGTTCATCCCAATGACCAAGGTCCAGATCACCGACGAGGAGTTGGTCCAGAAGATGGAAAAACTGCTGGATATGCTGGACGAGGACGACGATGTTCAAAACGTCTACCACAACTGGGATCAGCCGGAGGAAGAGGACGAGGATTGAATTGGAAGAAGAGGGGGCAGCACCCTCTCTTCTCTTTTCTTTGTAGAGGGGGAGTTCAAATGGTGGAAGAAATCTTAGCGCAAGCGGTGGACGCCTTAAAGGACTGCCCCTCCGTAGAGGGGATTGTCCTGGGAGGGTCCCGGGCCACAGGGACAGCCGGGGCAAATTCCGATGTGGATATTGGAATTTATTATCGAGGAGGGTTGGATTTAGAGGCGCTTAACCTTGCGGCCGCAAAGATGGACGACACCCACCGGGAAGGCTTGATCTGCCCGGAAGGGGGATGGGGGAAGTGGGTCAATTGCGGCGGCTGGCTAAAGATGAAAGGGATGCCGGTGGATTTGATCTTCCGCAGCCTAGAGCGGGTGGAACGGGTAGTGGAACAGTCGGAGCAAGGACAGGTGGGCGCCCACTATCAGACCGGGCATCCTCATGCCTATCTGGATGTGATGTACCGGGGGGAATTGGCCTGCAGTCGGGTTCTGTTCAGCAAATGTCAGGAATTTTTAATCCTAAAACAGCGGGCAGAGAACTATCCGGAAGCCCTCCGGGAGGCAATTGGGCAATTCTTTCTGTTTGAATCCAGCTTTTCCTGCATGTTTGCGGAACAGAACACCTCAAAAGGGGATCTCTACTATATGGTGGGGCATCTATTTCGTTCCGTATCCGCCTTGAACCAGGTGTTATTTGCCCTAAACCGCCAATGGTGCCTCAATGAGAAAAAAGCGGTCCAGAGAATCCAACAATTCCCCCTATGCCCCAAAGACTATGAGAGTCGGGTGAACCTGGTCTTCCTCCAATTGGGAAGCGATCCTGCCGAGGCCACCCGCCTTTTACGTGTCCTGTGTGATGAAGTCTCCGCCCTGTGGGCGGAGAACTTGGCGGGATAAGCGGAAAGTTGTTGAAGAGGCCGTCCGGCAAGAACCGGGCGGCCTCTTTTTTCGAGTGGAGAAAAAGCGGACCGTTGACCAGGAAATTTCTGTAAAACCGCTGAAAATTTCTTCCCAAATTTCACCTTTTTCCGCTGTTGGACATCTAGCATTAAAATTTGTGGAGGCATAAAAGGAGGAAGATAAACAGAAATTTCCGACAAAAAGGGGGAAAACCGTCGAACGGGAACAGAGGGAAATGATGCCAGATCTACCAGGGATTCCCAGGGGTTTTTTCACAGGGGGAAGGAAAACCACTTGCAATTTCCCTGGCAGGCAAGTATAATAAAGTAAAAGTGGGGAGAAGTGGGGAATAGTGGAGAACTATTCCTTCAAAATGGAGGGAGGTGTCAAAATGCTCACCGGCCAGTACAGCCACAGTCTGGATTCTAAAGGCCGGGTCAACTTTCCGGCCCGCCTGCGGGAGGAGCTGGGAGAGCGTTTTGTCATCACCCGGGGACTGGATAGTTGTCTGTTTGTCTACTCCATGGAGGAGTGGAAACTGTTGGCGGACAAGCTTCACCAGTTGCCCATCAGCAAATCAGCGGCTTTGAGCCGGTTCTTTTTCGCGGGGGCCGCAGAGGTGGAGCCGGACAAGCAGGGCAGGGTTCTGTTGCCGTCCCATCTACGGGAGTACGCGGGTTTGGAAAGGGATGTGGTCATTGCCGGGGTCTCCAATCGGGCCGAAATTTGGGACAGTGCCCGCTGGGAGCAGCAGAATCAATTGCTCACCGCGGAAGCGGTAGCCGGCGCCATGGATGCTTTGGGGTTTTGAGAGATGGAGCAATTTCGACACCAATCGGTGCTTTTACAGGAGTGCATACAGGCTTTGGCCATCCGGCCGGAAGGGATCTATGTGGATGGAACGGCAGGGGGAGCAGGCCACTCCAAGGAGATCGTCAGGCGGCTGGAGACCGGCCGCCTAATCGCTTTGGACAAGGACCCGGATGCTGTGGCGGTGGCCACCCAACGCCTGTCCCCCTATCCCCAGGCCCAGGTCGTCCAGAGCGACTTTTCCCAGATGGGAGAGGTATTGGATCAATTGGGGATTCCCCTGGTGGATGGGGTGTTGCTGGATTTGGGGGTTTCTTCCTTTCAGCTGGACAACCCTGAACGGGGCTTCTCTTATGCCCACGACGCACCGCTGGATATGCGCATGTCCAAAAGCGGCATGCGGGCATGGGACGTGGTGAACACCTATCCTTTTGAAGAGCTCTGCCGGGTGTTCCGGGAGTATGGGGAGGAGAAGTTCGCCTCCTCCATCGCCAAACAGATCCTCCGCGCCCGCCAAAACCGCCCTGTGGAGACCACCGGCGAACTGGTGGAGCTGATCCGGGCGGGCATCCCGGCAGCAGCCCGGCGGGAGGGCGGGCATCCGGCCAAGCGGGTGTTCCAAGCCATCCGCATCGAGGTCAATGGAGAGCTGGACAGCCTTTCCCGGGCGTTGGACCAGGCGTTTGACCGGCTGCGGCCGGGTGGGCGCCTGGCGGTGATCACCTTCCAATCCCTGGAGGACCGGATGGTGAAGCAGCGGTTCGCCGCCCTGTGTAAAGGGTGCATCTGTCCGCCGGATTTCCCGGTCTGTGTTTGTGGGCGCAAGCCCCGTGGAAAGCTGATAAGCCGCAAGCCGGTGGAGCCCAGTCCGGAGGAGTTGGCGGCCAATAGCCGCAGCAAAAGCGCAAAATTGCGTGTCATTGAGCGCTGTGAGGAGGTAGGAGAAAAACAATGAGGACTCGTTCAGTGGGCGGAACTGCCGCCTATGACCTCTCTAGGTTCGCTCCCGCCAGGCAGGAGTCCCGACGCCCTCGTCTGACGGTGGCCAACCCCGGCGCCAAGGCCCGTGCCCGCGCAAGGGCTGCCTATGCCTTAAAGGTGGTGGCGATGGCTTTGGCCCTGGCGGCAGCAATCGCGGCATTGCTCTATTCCCAGGCGGTCCTCAGCGAGCTGAAGGCGGAGGCCAACACGGTGCAAAACGACCTGCGGGACATGGAAAGCGAGCAGGTGCGCCTGTCCGCCGAGCTGGAGTCTAAAATCTCCATGCGCAATATAGAGGAATATGCGACCCAAAAGTTGGGGATGGCTCCGCTGGACAAATCCCAGATTACCTATGTGGATTTGAGCCAGGGGGATCGGATTGAATTGAGCAGTGAATCCCCAAAACAGACGTTGGGCGAGCGGCTGCGGCTGGCCATCAGCAATGTACAGGCGCTTCTGTCTCAGGACTAAAATGCGGGTTGACAAAATAGATATAGGACAGCGGTAGGAAAAGCAAGGAGCGTGACAGGGAGTGAACCGCCCGGATCACTCCTTGCTTTCCTCCATTTTGGGCATATTTCGACAGGATTTGGCAGGTTCCAAGACCGGCGGGAAGGACAGGTAACGACATGGCAAAAACTCCGACCTATCGCATGAAATCCAGAATGATCGTCGTCCTGGTGGGGATGGTGGTATTCGGATTCTGCGTGGTGCTCCACCAGTTGTTCAAGCTTCAGGTAATGGAGGCGGACTTCTATCAGGAGCGGGCGCTGAACCAGCAGCTGCGTTCAGAGCCGATCAGCCCCCAGCGGGGGACGATCTATGACACCACCGGCCAAAAGGCACTGGCCCGCAGCGCCACCGTTTGGACGGTGGTGGTAAATCCCTCTCAGATTGAGGGCTCCTCCGATGAGTCCACCGAACGCCGGATGATCACGGTGTTGGACTGCCTCAACGCGGTGTTGGGCTTGGATCGGGAAGCCACCCGGGAAAAGATTGAGAACAACTGGAACCTGCAATACCTGCCGGTAAAAACAAAAGTAGAAAAACCCCAGGCGGATGAACTGATGAAATTTGTCAGCGAAAACGGTGTGCCCGGCATCTCCCTGGAGGAGGACACCATGCGCTACTACCCCTATGGCAACTTTTTGTCGTCCGTATTGGGGTTCACCAACAGCGACGGACGGGGCGCCTACGGCTTGGAGTCCTACTATGAGAGCGTTCTGGGAGGCACTCCTGGGCGGGTGGTCTCTTTGAAGGATAGCCGAGGGGTGGATATGGATGAACAGTATTCCCAGCTCTACGAGCCCCAAAATGGCAACTCCCTGGTGCTCACCATCGATGAAACCATCCAGCACTATTTGGAAAAAAACCTGGAGATTGCGGTGGATGAACACAAGATCCGCAACCGGGCGGTGGGCATTGTCATGGATGTAAACACCGGCGCCATCCTGGCCATGGCGGTGAAGCCGGACTTTGACCCCAACAATCCTCAACAAATTCTGGATGAAAAGGTGTTGGCCGAACTGGAAACACTGAAAACTCAGCCGGGCGGCCAGGAGGCCTATGCGGAAGCTCTGCAGCAGGCCCAGCTGGATCAGTGGCGGAACAAGGCCATCTCCGATTCCTATGAGCCAGGGTCGGTGTTCAAGATCGTCACCGCTTCCGGCGCGCTGGAGAGCGGCGCGGTCACCTCCCAGTCCACCTTCAACTGCCTGGGCTATACGGTGGTCAATGGCACAACCTATCAGTGTTGGTATTGGAGCGGCCACCATGCGGGCCATGGGACCCAAACGTTGGAGCAGGCGGTGATGAATTCCTGTAACCCGGCGTTTATCGATATTGGCCAGCGGGAGGGGGCCAAAACCTTCGCCAGCTATTTTGACAACTTTGGGCTCACCCAAGAGACCGGCATCGACCTGCCTGGGGAAGGGGGCAGCATCTATCACAGCAGCTATACCATCAACGATCTGGCCTCCTCCTCCTTTGGCCAGACCTTTAAGGTGACCCCCATCCAGATGATCACCGCAGCCTGTGCGGCGGTAAACGGGGGATATCTCATGCAGCCCTACATCGTCAAGCAGGTGATCGATCCCAACGGGGACGTGGTCTCCACCACGGAGCCGGTGGTCAAACGCCAAGTGATCTCGGAGGAGATCTCCCAGCAGATGCGGGGGATGTTGGAGATGGTGGTGAAGGAGGGCTCCGGCAAACAGGCCGGCGTCCCGGGCTACCGGATTGGCGGCAAGACAGGCACCTCCGAACAGCTGGATAACTATACCGCCATTGACGATGAGAACCGGATGGCCTACACCCTATCCTTCTTCGGCTTTGCGCCAGCGGACGATCCGCAAGTTGCCTGCCTGGTACTTATGGATGACCCGGATATCTACAACCCCTACGGCTCCACTGTGGCAGCGCCGGTGGTGGGACAGATCTTTGCGGATGTGCTGCCCTACCTGGGGATCGAACCGGAGTACACCGAGGAGGAGAGCGAGGGCGGCACCATCTACACCCCCAACGTCTCCAGCCCCAGCATGGATATCCATGAGGCCCAGTACACCATCCGCAATGCGGGGCTCAAATTCCGCGTGGTGGGCAACGGCACCCAGGTGCTGCGCCAGATGCCCGGTGTGGCGGAGCCGATCTCCAAAGGCGGCGTGGTCGTCCTCTATACCGAGGAGGAAACAACGGAGGAGATGGTGACGGTACCGAATGTGATGGGGATGACCGCTTCAGAGGCCAATAATGCCATTGTGGGTTTGGGACTGAACATCTCCATGACAGGGGACGCCATTGACGACGCCTATTGCGTGGTCACCAACCAACTGCCCGCCGCTGGGGAACAGGTTGCGGTAGGCAGCACGGTGACAGTGGCTCTCACTCAGGAAGATCCGCCGGACAGCACAGGCTAAATTGTTGCACCAAACCAAGAGAAGGAGTTCTCGAACATGAGATTGAGACAGCTTTTGGAAGGGATCCCCCACACCGGGGAACCTCAGGACTGTGAAATCACCGGGGTTACCAGCGATTCCAGGCAGGTGGAACCGGGGATGCTGTTTGTATGCATCCAAGGGGCCCGATCGGACGGCCACAGCCATGCACCCGCCGCCCTGAAGGCGGGGGCCGCGGGCGTGGTCTGCCAGCGGGATTTAGGGTTGCCCGGCCAGATTCTCTGCCCGGATACCCGTTGGGCCTATGGCTTGCTGTGTGGCAACTGGTATGGGAATCCCGCCCGGCAGCTGCGCCTGATTGGGGTCACCGGTACCAACGGAAAGACCAGTGTCACCTGCATGATCAAACACATCCTGGAGTCTGCCGGCCGCAAAACGGGCCTCATTGGTACCATCCACAATGAGATCGATGACCTGGTACTCCCGGCCAAATATACCACGCCTGATCCGTTGACATTACACAGCATGTTCCACCGGATGGTGGGAGCGAGGTGCGAATTTGTGGTGATGGAGTGCTCCTCCCACGCTTTGGATCAGCAGCGGCTGGCAGGTCTGCAGTTCGAAACTGGGGTGTTCACCAACCTGACCCAGGACCATCTGGACTACCACCACACGATGGAAAATTACTTTTTGGCCAAAAAAAAGCTGTTCGAGATGTGTGGAACGGCGGTGCTCAATTTGGATGACGCCCATGGGTGCCGCCTTGCCCGGGAGCTGGCGCTGCCCTGTTTGACCTTTTCCATCCAGAGCGATCAAGCGGACTATACCGCCAAGGACCTGCGCCCCGCCGCCGACTCCACCCGGTTTATGCTGGTGGGGAAGGGGCAGATTGCCCGGGTGAAACTGCCCATTCCGGGGGAATTCTCCGTCTCCAACGCCATGGCGGCAGCGGTGGCCTGCCTGTCGGTGGGCCTCACGGTGGAGGAGGTCGCCCAGGGGTTGTGCAGCTGCCATGGGGTGGCCGGGCGAATCGAGGTACTGCCCACCAATACACCTTATACGGTGATCCGGGACTATGCCCACACCCCCGACGGCTTGGAGAAGATCCTGGAGGCCATGCGCCCGTTCACAAAAGGGCGGCTGTTGGTGCTGTTCGGCTGTGCCGGCAACCGGGACCCCTCCAAACGGGGGCACATGGGGGAGATCGCTGCACGGCTGGCGGATGGAGTGATCCTCACGTCGGATAATCCCCGGGATGAGGATGAGATGACTATCATTAACCAGGCACTGGAGGGGATCCGGGAGCATCCGGATACCCCCTGCAAGGTGATTTCTAACCGGTATGACGCCATTGAATGGGCTTTGGACCATGCGCGGCCGGGGGACACTCTGGTGCTGGCGGGAAAGGGCCACGAGGACTACCAGGTCCTCCATGGGGAGACCATCTGCTTTGATGAACGACAGGTGGTAGCTCAACTGTTGGAGGCGCAACGTAAACGCAGGGAAGAGGGACAAAACCATGGAACGGATGCAACTACAGGAGATTGCTGAGGCGGTGGGATGCCCGGGAGAATATGAGGGCTGGGTGGAGGAGATCTCCACCGACTCCCGTCAGATCACCCCTGGATGCCTATTCGCGGCGGTGCCGGGGGAGCGGTTTGACGGCCATGATTACGCGGCAAAAGCGGTGGAGGCTGGGGCATCCTGGGTGCTGGCCCAACATCCCTGCGATACAGGGGCGCTCCCCCAGGGGCACCTACTGTTGGTGCCGGATGTGCGCCAGGCTTTGATCGATATTGCCGGAGCCTATCGGTCCCATTTTTCCATCCGATGTGTAGGAATCACCGGTAGCGTGGGCAAAACTACCACCAAGGAGATGGTGGCGGAGGTGGTCTCCACCAAATACCGGACTCTTAAGACCCAGGGCAACCTGAACAATGAGATCGGCCTTCCCAAGACCCTTTTCCAGCTCACCAGCGCCCATGAGGCGGCGGTGATCGAGATGGGGATGCAGAATCTGGGGGAGATCGCGGCCCTGGCGGCGGCGGTGAAACCTCAGATTGGGGTGATCACCAACATTGGGGTCAGCCACCTGGAGATGCTGGGGACCCGGGAGAACATTTTGAAAGCAAAACTGGAGCTGGCGGATGCCCTGCCCGACGGCGCGCCCCTGTTGCTCTGTGGGGACAACGACCTGCTCTCCACCGTGCGGATCCCCCGGCTGCGGGTGCGGCTATTTGGGATTGAAAATCCGGCCTGCGACCTGTGGGCCGGAGAGATCCTGGAGCGGGATGGCGCCACCCGGTTTACCCTCTGCTGGGAGGGAGGGAGCGTACCTGTCCTCCTTCCTGCCTTGGGCCGCCACAATGTGTATAACGCCCTGGCAGCCTGTGCGGTGGGACGGGAACTGGGCATTCCTCCGGAAATATGCGCCCAGGCGATAGCGGGTTATGCCCCCGCGGGTATGCGCCAAAAGGTGGTTTACCATGGCGGTTATACGGTGGTGGAGGACTGTTACAACGCCTCCCCCGATTCCATGCGGGCGGCCCTGCAAACCCTGGCTGGCTGGCCTCAGGCCGGACGGCGGATTGCGGTGCTGGCAGATATGCTGGAACTGGGAAGCCTGGAGGAGGCTGCTCACCTGGAAATTGGTGCGCTGGCCGCCCAACTGGGGATCGACCTGGTGCTGGCCTATGGGCCTGCCGCCCGGCGATATGTCCAGGGGGTGGAGCAGGAGGGGGGAAGCGCCCGCCACTTCGCCACCAAAGCGGCGCTGTTGGAGGCATTGCAAGGGACGCTGCAGCCAGGGGATGTGGTCTGGTTCAAGGGCAGCCACAGCATGGCCCTGGAGGAGGTCCTGGAGGGACTGTATACTGCTTGAGGGAGTTTGAAA
>CAJFPF010000049.1 GCA_904398655.1 uncultured Anaerotruncus sp.
CGGCGGCGATGCTGGCGGCGGCCGAATCGGCGTTGATGTTGTAGACGGTGCCGTCCTCCCCCACCCCCAGGGTGGCGATCACCGGGATATACCCCATCTTCAGGGCGTTGTGGATCAGCTTGGTGTCCACCCCGGTCACCTGGCCCACATAGCCCAGGTCCTCCTCCGCCTCCAATTTCTTGGCCTGGAGCATCCGCCCGTCGATGCCGCAGAGGCCCAGGGCGCGGCCCCCCTGCTGGCCCAACAGGTTCACCAGGTCCTTGTTGGTCCTTCCGGAGAGCACCATCTGCACCACCCGCAGGGTGGCCTCGTCGGTATACCGCAGCCCCCCCACAAACCGGCTTTCGATCCCCATCTGCTTGAGGGCGGCGGAGATCTCCGGCCCGCCCCCGTGGACCAGCACCGGCCGGATCCCCACCAGGGAGAGGAGCACCAGATCCCCCATCACCGTCTGTTTCAGGTGGGGGCTCACCATGGCGTTGCCCCCATATTTCACCACCACGATCTTCTGGTTATAGGCCCGGATGTAGGGCAGCGCCTCCGAGAGCACCTGGGCCTGTTCCGCATAGGTCAGTTTTTCCATCCGCTTTCCCTCCTGTCCCCCGCGCCTGGCTCAGGTCCGGTAGTCCCCGTTGATCTTCACATAGTCGTAGCTCAAATCGCACCCCCAGGCGGTGGCGGATTCCGCCCCCTGGCCCAAATCCACCTGGATCTGGATCTCCGGCTGGGAGAGCACCTGCTTGGCCAGCTCCTCGCTGAAGGGGATGCCCGCGCCCCCCTGGCAGACCTCCACCGTCCCCGCGCTGGAGGAAAAGGCGGCGGAGACCCGGCTGATGTCAAACTCCCCGGCGGTGTAGCCGATGGCGCAGAGCACCCGGCCCCAGTTGGCGTCCGCCCCAAACATGGCGGTCTTCACCAGGTTGGAGCAGATGATGCTCTTGGCCACCCGGCGGGCCAGATCCTTGTCCGGCGCCCCCTCCACCGTACACTCCAGCAGCTTGGTGGCCCCCTCCCCGTCGGCGGCAATCGCCCGGGAGAGCTGGCGGCAGACGATGTACAGCGCCTGGGCGAAGGCGTAGTAGTCCGCCCCCTCCTTTTGAATGGGGTCGTTTTCCGCCATGCCGTTGGCCAGGATGGCCAGCATGTCGTTGGTGGAGGTGTCCCCGTCCACCGAGACCATGTTGAAGGTCTCGTCCGCCACCGATTTGCAGGCCTTCTGGAGCATCGCCGGGGAGATGGCCGCGTCGGTGGTCACAAAGCAGAGCATGGTGGCCATGTTGGGGTGGATCATCCCCGACCCCTTGGCGATGCCCCCCACCGTGCAGGGTTTGCCCCCCAGTTCAAACTGGACCGCCGCCTGCTTTTGGTGCAGGTCGGTGGTGAGGATCGCCTCGCTGGCGGCGGCGTTCCCCTCCGCCGAGAGGGCGGCCGCCAGCCCCGGCAGGGCGGCGGTGATCGGCCCCAGGGGCAGGGGCTGGCCGATCACCCCGGTGGAGGCCACCACAATGTCCTCCTCCGGGATGTGCAGGGCCAGAGCCGCCCCGGCGCACATGGCGTTGGCGATGTCCATGCCGTCGGCATTGCAGGTGTTGGCGTTGCCCGAGTTGCAGAGGATGGCCTGAGCCATGCCGTCCGCCAGATGGGCGCGGGTCACCTCCAACGGCGCCCCCTTCACCTTGTTCTGGGTGTAGATGGCCGCGGCCGCGCAACGGCGCTGGCTATAGATCAGGGCCAAGTCCTTTTTCGTCTGGTTTTTCCGGATGCCGCAGTGGACCCCCGAAGCCAAAAAACCCTTGGCGGCACAGACGCCGCCCTCCACAAACTGATACATGCCAAAACGCCTCCTTGCTGCGCTCAAAAATCCTGTTAAAATGCGGGCGGGACGGTCAAAAGCCCCGCTGTCTCCTCCAGCCCCAGGGCCAGGTTCATGTTCTGGATCGCCTGGCCGGCCGCCCCCTTGACCATGTTGTCGATCGCCGAGACCACCACCAGCCGCCCGGTGCGTCCGTCAAAGTGCAGGGAGATGTGGCAGAGGTTGGCGTACTTCACGTTCTTCAGGTTCGCCACCTCCCCGGCGGGCAGCACCCGCACAAACGGCTCCCCGGCATACGCCTGCTCATAGAGGGCCCGCACCGCCTCCGGCGTCCACCCGGGGCGCAGGGAGAGGTAGAGGGTGGAGAGGATCCCCCGGTTCAGGGGCAGCAGGTGGGGCACAAACGTCACCTGCAGCGGCTGGCCCCACAGCTCCCCCAGCACCTGCTCGATCTCCGGCGTGTGCCGGTGGCAGGCCACCTTATAGGGGGCGAACGCCTC
>CAJFPF010000050.1 GCA_904398655.1 uncultured Anaerotruncus sp.
CGCCTTGGCCAGAATCCGCAGGTCGGTGACATACAGCTCCACCTCGCCGGTGGGGATCTCCCGGTTCACCGACTCCCGCAGCCGCACCGTCCCCTTGGCCATGAGCACGTACTCCGACCGGCAGGTCTGGGCCTTCTGGCGCAGCGCCGCGTCGGTGGCATCGTCAAACGCCAGCTGCAGGATGCCGGTCCGGTCCCGCAGGTCGATAAACACCAGCATCCCCTTGTCCCGGATGCGCTGTACCCAGCCGCAGGCCACCGCTTCCGTCCCGGCGTCGGCGGCGGTGAACTGGCCGCAGTATTTTGTCCGCTTGAGCCCTTCCATGGTATCCATAGTGATCTACTCCTGTCCTTTGTTTATCATTGCGCCGGCCGGTCAAAGCGCGGTCTCGGCGATCTCCTCAAACGTGTTGTGATAGAGGTGCTGTACAAACGCCTCCGGCTCCAGCGCCACCTGGGCGGTGGAACCGTTGTCCATCCGCTTGACCTGGGCCACGCCCTGGTTGAGCTCGTTCTCCCCCAGGATACAGCTGAACTTGGCCCCCAGCTTGTCCGCGTACTTCATCTGGGCCTTGGCGCTGCGGCCCATGGTGTCGCACTCGGCCCAGAAGCCCTCCGCCCGCAGCCCGGCGCACAGCTGGGCCGCCTTGAGCCCGGCCTGCTCTCCCAGGCTGCCAATATAGATGGTGCAGGGGGCCTGCTCCGGGAAGGGGCAACCCTGCTGGTCCATCACCAGCAACAGCCGCTCCAGGCCCATGGCGAAGCCCACCGATGGGGTGGGCGCACCCCCCAGCATCTGGATCAGCCCGTCATACCGTCCGCCGCCGCAGACGGTCCCCTGAGCGCCGATCCCGGTGGTCACAAACTCGAACACCGTGCGGGTGTAGTAGTCCAGCCCCCGGACGATGGTGGGGTTCACCTGGTAGGCGATGCCCATGGCGTCCAGCTGCCGTTTCAGCCCCTCGAAGTGCTCCCGGCAGTCATCGCAGATGTAATCCAGCACCACCGGCGCCCCCTTGGCCAGTTGGGCGCATTCAGGATTTTTGCAGTCCAGGATCCGCATGGGGTTCTTCTCCAGCCGCTCCCGGCAGGTGGGGCAGAGCTCCTCCACATGGGAGGCGAAGTAGTCCTTCAGCGCCCGGTGGTAGTCCGCCCGGCAGGTGGGGCAGCCGATGGAGTTGAGCTCCAACGCCAGCCCCTGGATCCCCAGGGCGTCGAATACCGCCTTGGCCAGGGCGATCACCTGGGCGTCCGCCGCCGGGGAGGCGGCCCCCGCCATCTCCACCCCGAACTGGTGGAACTCCCGCAGGCGGCCGGCCTGGGGCTTCTCATAGCGGAAGCAGTTGACCAGGTAGCTGACCTTCACCGGCAGCGCCCCGGACAGCAGGCTGTTTTGCAAAATCGCCCGCATGACGCCGGCGGTCCCCTCCGGGCGCAGGGTGATCGAACGGTTGCCCTTGTCCAAGAAGGTGTACATCTCCTTTTGGACCACGTCGGTGGTATCCCCCACCGAACGGTTGAACAGCTCGGTATGCTCAAAGGTGGGCACCCGGATCTCCGAAAAGCCGAACAGCCGCGCGGTATCCAGGGCGGTCTGCTCCACATATTGCCACCGGCCGCTCTGGCCGGGGAGCACGTCCTGCGTCCCGCGGGGCGCGTTTGTCAAAATCGCCATTGCTCCAAACCCTTTCTTTCACCGCCCAAAGCGGCAAGATTCACCCCAGGGGGTGGCACTCCCTCCATTATACCCATCTGAGCCCCATTCGTCAAAGAAAATCCGCATTTTCGCGGATATGACAAAAAACCCCCTCCCGATGCAGGATAAACCATGCAAAGGGACGGGGCTTCCCGCCGGGCGGCGCAGCCTCTGCCCGCCCGGAGCGCCTCAACGGATGGGGTTCACAATCTCCCGCCAATCCAGGTCCCCGCGTTCCAGGGCGTGGATCAACGCCTCCGCCGTGGCGATGTTGGTGGCCACAGGGATGTTGTGTACATCACACAGCCGCAGCAGGCCGGCCTCGTCCGGCTCACCGGGGTTGCAGCGGATGGGGTCCCGGAAGAAGAGCAGCAGATCGATCTCGTTGCAGGCGATGCGCGCCGCAATCTGCTGGTCGCCCCCCTGGGGCCCGCCCAAAAAACGAAATACCGGCAGCCCGGTGGCCTCCGCCACCAGCTTGCCCGTTGTCCCGGTGGCGCAGAGGCTGTGGCGGCTGAAGATGCCGCAATAGGCGATGCAGAACTGAACCATCAGCTCCTTTTTAGAATCGTGCGCGATCAGGGCAATGTTCATGATAAGCCTCCTTTGGCGGCCTGTTTGGGCGGCCGCCCGCCTTTTCCCATTCCTTCCCGGTTGCTAAAATTTGGAAATTCCAAAAATTACAAATTCCTAGTTTATTATAACACCTATTGAATCCATAAATCAATATAGTTCCCGAGAATTCTTTGTGCAAAATTATCAAATATGATTTTGGCTACATTCGACAAACTGAGCTTTTTACCAATGGGCATGGGCAGCGCAAAAATCCGCTCATAGGGCACCACCGCGATCAGCTGGGCACACACCTGGTCGATCATCCAATCCAGGTCGGGCACCGGGCGGGTCTTCAGGAAATCCCCGGGCAGCATATTGACGCACAGCCGCACGTCCGGCACCCCTTCCTCGTCCAACAGGTCGCTCACCGCCCGGCCGCTCCTGACCGCCACCGGGTCGGGGGTAGCCACAATCACCGCCCGGTCGGCCACCCGGGCCCATTCCCGCAGCAGGGGCGCCGGCTGTTCCCCCGCCTCCACCAGCAACAGGTCGCAAAACTCCCCCAGCTGCGCGGTCAGCTGCCCCAGGCTGGGGGCGGGAGGGATGGCCGCACCATAGGTGGGGCCGCAGAGCAGCAGGGGCGCCGGCTCCCCCTCGTCCGGCGCCTCCTCCAGGGGCAGCAGGGCGTCCTGGGGGGTGCAGCGCTCCTCCAGCAGGTCCACCCAATCAAACACCACCCGCTGGGAGACCCCGTACATCATGTCCAACGAGCGGTGGGTCCCCTCCACCAACACCACCCGCTGGCCTAAACGGGAGAAAGCCTGGGCCAGCCCGGCACATACCACCGATTTGCCCAGCCCTCCCCGGCCGGAGGTGACCAGGATGCTCTGTGCCATGAGTTTGCCCCTTTCCAACTGGTTTAAGACAGCAGCGTCCCATAATCCACCGGCTCCGCGTTCTTGCTGCTGTCCGAGAAGAAGTACGCGTCAAAGATCTCCTTGGCCACAGGGGCGCCGGTGTAGCCCTCCCAGCCCTTCTCCAGCACCACCGCCACAGCGATCTCCGGATCGTCGGCGGGGGCGTAGGCGATGAACACCGAGTTGATCCCCTGGGGGGTCTGGGGGGAACCGGTCTTGGCGGCCACGTCCAGGGCGTAGTTGGCAAAGGTGCCCCGGGCAGTCCCCTGGCGGGCCACCGACACCATCCCCTCCCGCACCGTGTCGAACGCGCTCTGGTCCGCCTGGATGGTGGAGGCCACCGTGGGCTCGTGGTCATAGACCTCCTCCTCCAGGTTGTAGGACTTCACCGATTTGAGGATGGTCACCTCCATGCGCTGGCCGTCGTTGGCCAGGGTGGCGGTGTAGTTGGCCAGCTGGAGGGGGGAGAGCATGGTGTCCCCCTGGCCGATGGCCGCCTGGATCACATCCCCCGGCCGCCACTCGGTCTCGTCCCCCGTATGAAGCTGGGCCTTCAGGGTGGGGGAGGCCACCTGGCCGGGATTTTCCGGCAGCTCCAGGCCGCTGGAGACCCCCAGCCCCATCAGAGCGGTGTATTCATCGATCTTGTCGATGCCCAGGTTGTAACCCACGTCGTAGAAAAACAGGTTGCAGGAGCCGTTGAGCGCCCCAATGACATTTACCTGGCCGTGGACGCCCTCGCACATGGGCTGGTAGTCGTCGAACCGGGTGTACTGGCCGGTGCAGAGCACCGTGCTCTCCCGATTGATTACCCCCTCCGCCAGGCTGGCCAGGGCCACCGCCGGCTTGAAGGTGGAGCCCGGCCGGTAGGAGGCGGACAGGGCCCGGTTGAACAGGGGTTCCGGCGTGGCCAGGGCCAATTGGGCATAGTCCTCCTGGTAGGTGGCCAGGTTGTAGGAGGGATAGGTGGCCGCCGCCAACAGCTCCCCGGATTTGATATCCAAAACCACCACCGCGCCGGCGTCCACCTCGTGGCCCTCCCCCTCCGGGTAGGTCACCAGGTCGTTTTGCATCATGTGGATCTTGTTGGCCAGGGCGTCCTGGGCCACCTTCTGGAGCTGGGCGTCAATGGTGAGCACCACCGAGTTGCCGGGCACCGCCGGCTGCTCCTCCACCACGTCGATCACATCCCCCCGGTTGTTGCGCACGATCACCCGCTGGCCATCCTGGCCCCGCAGGTAGTCCTCGAACGCCTGTTCCACCCCCGAGATGCCGATGGTGTCGTTCATCAGATAGGTGTGCTCCCCAATGTGGGCCACCACATTCCCATCCTCGGTCATCTCCTTCTCCGCCGCATTCCACTGTTCGGCGTAGAGAGGGCCCACCTGCCCGATCAGATGGGGGGCGATGTCCCCGCTCACATACTGGCGGATAGGGGTTTCCACCACGTCCACCCCTGGGATCAGGTAGCTCTGCTCCTTGATGAGGGGCACCGTCTCCATCCGGATGTCGGTGGCAAAGGTGTAGGGGGTGCGCATATTGAAACCCCTACGCTCCATCTCATACCGGACGCCTGCCACCTGGCGGAACTGGGTATCGTCCAGCTCCTCCAAACCGTATTTCTCCCGCAGCAGGGCGCACACATCCTCCGCCGTGGCGTAGGGTTGGGCGCCCACTGCCTCTTTCAGCCGGGCGATCTGGGTGGCATAGGCCTCCTCGTCCAAAAACCGGAAGGGCGCCTGGCTGGTGATGGGGAGGTTGTCGATCCACTCCTCCCCTGCCTCCTCCATAATCCCAATGAGCTGCAGCACCACCTCGTTGACACTGGAGTCCCCCATGTAGGCCATGTTGATTACCACGTCCCGGCCCACCGCGTTGGCAGCCAGCGGCCGGCCGTTGCGGTCAAAAATCTGCCCCCGGGCGGCCTTGATGGTCTGGGTATCGGTCCAGCCCTGCTCAATCTGGGCGGTGAGAGCCTCCCCCTCCACCACCTGTAACTGCATCAGCCGCAGGGAAAACAGCAACAGCACCAGGATGAATACACCGATCAAAATCCCGGTGCGAACGATTGTCATTTTGGATTTCATCGCATCTTCCTCCGGGGCCCGCGCCCCTCAGTCCTCCAACAGCTGGCAAAACCGCCCAAACACCCACCGGTAGAGCAGGTAGGGCAGCGGCGCCAGCAGGGTGGTATAGAGCACCACCGGCAGGATCTCCCAGGCCAGCACCCGCCAGACCTGGTCGTATCCCCACATATAGTAGTTGAGAAAGTAGTCCAGCAGCCCTCGAATACACAACGCCCCCAGGGTAAGCAGCAAAAAATTGCTCAGGCAGGGCCGCAGCAGGTAGATAAACGCCAACCCGGCCACCACCCCTGCCACCAACAGGATGATCCCGTTGAAGCCGAAGATGGCCATGCCGCTCAGGTCGCAGAGCACCCCCGCCAGCGCCCCATACAGGCCGCCTAAAAATTCCCCCTCCAACATGGCGATGCAGATGGCGGCAGGCACCACCAGGTTGGGCCGGGTCCCGGCCACCTCCAAAAATCCGGGGGTGGTCTGGAGCACATACAGCGCCACCATCAGCAGCACATACACCACCTGCTGGGCAATCCGGATGCGCAGCTTCTCATTCATTCCCCTGCACCCCCTGGCCGTTGAAGGAGGTGATCACCATCACATCGGTGAGCTGGAGGATGTCCGCCGCCGGCTGCACCACCGCGAACCGGGAGATCCCCTCCCGCTCGTCCTCCACCCGCAGGATGGTCCCCACCACCAGGTCCGCCGGGAAGATCGCCCCGCCGGAGGTATAGACCAGGTCCCCCGCCGCGGCCCCGCTGTCCTTGTCCAGGTAGCTGAGTTTACAGGTCCCCTGTTCCGCCAGCATCACGTCCCCGGAGATGGTTCCCAGGTCCTGGGTACGCAGTACCTTGGCCCCTGCGTCCACCTCCACATCCAGGATGGTCATCACCTTGGCGTAGTTGGGGCCCACCTCCCGCACCAGCCCCACCAGCCCATCCGCGCTGATGACCGGGTCCAGGGGCTCCACCCCCGCTAAACTTCCCTTGTCGATGGTGAACGACCCAAACCGGCTGTTGGGGTCCCGGGCCACCACCGAGGCGGGCTGGAACACAAAGTCCGCGTGTTCCTCCCGGATGCCCAGATAGTCCCGGAGGGTCTCGCTCTCCTGTTTATAGCGCTCGTAGTCCACCATCTGTTCCCGCAGCTGGTTGAGCTGCTGGTGGAGCTGCTGATTTTCCTCGGCCAGCTCGTCGGCAGCCAGATACCGGCGAAAGTGGGCGGTGACCCCTTCGGAGATGAAGGAGGCCGCCTTCTGCAGGGGGGTGACCACCGCCCCCGCCGCCTGGGCCAGCACCGGCGGAACCCCTCCGTTCCAGGCGGCCTGGAGCATCATGGCCAACAGGAATACCAGCACGCCGATGAGGATTTTAAACCGTTTGCTCTTCCAAAAGTCTCCCAAAGGTCAGCCCTCGCTCCCCTTGATAAAACAGGGAGCCGTGCCGTCCTCCCGGCACAGCCCCCGGTCGTCCCAGCGCCCCGCAGAGGGACGCTCAATAGTTTTTCGCATCGTCACTGAGCAGCTCATGGAGCTTGTCCAAATTGTCCAGCACGGCGCCGGTGCCCATGGCCACACAGTCCAGCGGGCTCTCCGCAATGTGCACCGGCATGCCGGTCTCCCGCTCCACCAGCTTGTCCAGCCCCCGCAACAGGGCGCCGCCGCCGGTGAGGGTGATGCCGTGGTCGATGATATCCGCCGAGAGCTCCGGAGGGGTCCGCTCCAGGGTGGTGCGGATGGCGTCCAGCACCATGGACAGGGGGTCGGACAGGGCCTCCCGGATCTCCTCGGAGGTGACCTCGATGTTCTTGGGCAGGCCGTCCATCAGGTCCCGGCCTTTGATGTTCATCACCGCCTCCCCCTCAAAGGGATAGGCGGAACCGATGTTGATCTTCACGTCCTCGGCGGTGCGCTCGCCGATGAGCAGGTTGTATTTTTTCTTGATATACTGGATGATCGAGTTGTCCAGCTCGTCGCCGCCCACCCGGACCGACCGGGAGGCCACGATCCCCCCCAGGGAGATGACCGCCACCTCGCTGGTGCCGCCGCCGATGTCCACCACCATGCTGCCCGTGGCCTCCGCCACCGGCAGGCCGGCGCCGATGGCCGCCGCCATGGGCTCCTCAATGATGGAGACGTGTTTGGCGCCCGCCTTGAAGGCGGCCTCCCGCACCGCCCGGCGTTCCACCTCGGTGACGCCGGAGGGGATGCAGATGATAATCCGCGGGTGGGCCAGGATGGAGTTGTTGAACACCTTTTTAATGAAGATCTGGAGCATGGAGGCGGTGATGTCAAAGTCGGCGATCACCCCGTCCTTCAGCGGGCGGACCGCCACAATGCTGCCCGGGGTACGGCCGATGACCTCCTTGGCCTCCATCCCCACGTACCGCACTGTGTCGCTGCGGGTGTCCACCGCCACCACCGACGGCTCCCGCATGATGATCCCCTTGCCCTTCATGAAGATCAGGGTGTTGGCGGTCCCCAGATCAATCCCAATATCCTTCGAAAATGAAAACATGCCTCATGTCCCCCTTGTCGGTTCCTCTTTTTTACAAAAGGCCCACCCGCCGGGCGGGGCCTGGAAGTTTCTCTCCCTATGATACCATGCCAGCCGCCTCAGCACAACAACTAGTTTGTGAACAAAAAAATTTTTTCGCGGTTTTTTATGGAATGACTGCCAATTTTTCGTAGATCATGTTCACCGGCAGGCCCATCACATTGAAGTAGTCCCCGTCGATCCCCCGCACAAACCGGGAGCCCAGCCCCTGGATGCCATAGGCCCCCGCCTTGTCGAACGGCTCGCCGGTGGACAGGTACCACTGGATCTCCTCCTCCGAGAGGGGCTTGAACTGCACCCGGGTGCCCGCATGGAACACCTGCTTGCGCCCCGCCCGGGCCAAACAGACGCCGGTATAGACCATGTGGGCCCGCCCGGAGAGGGTGTGAAGCATGGAAGCGGCCTCCTGAGGGCTGTGGGGCTTGCCCAGCACCTGCCCGCCCAGGGCCACCACCGTGTCCGCCCCCACCACCAAGGCCCCCGGTTCCCGGCCGGCCACTGCCAGCGCCTTGCGGGCAGCCAGCTCCTCCACCAGCTTCCAGGGGGCCAGCCCCGGGGCGGCGGATTCATCCACCTGGGGGGAACAGACTTCAAATTCCTGGAACAGCAGCCCCATCAGCTCCCGCCTGCGGGGGGACTGGGAAGCCAGGACAACCTTGCCTTCAAATGTCACCATCGATGTTCTCCCTTCCGTCAGTTTCCAGCGTCCCTGCGCCCCCGCTCCAGCGCCCGCAGGGTGTAGCGGTAGCCCACAAACGCCCCTACAAAGCAGAGGATATGGGCCACTGTGACCCCCACCTCCAAGCCGAAACAGAGCCGCACCACACTCAAGTCGATGACCATGGGGGTCTCCACCGGCAGCCCAATCGAACGGCCATAGGCCAGCCAGGACAAAAACGGGATGTCCTGGGCGATGGAGGCCACCAGGGCGCCCACCACCACCGCCGCCACCAAATAGAACCCGCCGAGCAGCGTCTTTTTCATCCTCTCACACCTCACCTTCCTGTGGAACCGAAGCCCCCAGCCCCCCGCTGGGTGCCGGGCAGCGCCTCGCACTCCTCCACCGCCGGGGTCTCCACCCGCAGCAGTACCAGCTGGGCGATCCGATCCCCCGGCTGGACGGTAAACGGCTGGTCGGTGTGGTTATAGAGCCCCACCAGCACCTCCCCCCGGTAGTCGCTGTCGATCACCCCCACGCAGTTGGCGGGCACAATCCCATGGTTGATCCCCAGGCCGCTGCGGGCGAATACGAACCCCGCCAGCCCTGGCTGGATGGCCATGGCCAAGCCGGTGGGGATCTTCACGGTGGACCGGGGCGGGATCACCACCGGCCCCTCCAGGTCAGCGCACAGGTCGTACCCCGCGCTGCCGGGGGTGGCGTTTTTGGGCATCCGCGCCGTGGGGCGCAGGCGTTGGATCTGCAACATGGCATTTTCCCCTCATTTCAAAGCAGTGTCTTGTAGTAGAGCCCCCGGGTGTGTTCCCCCTCCGGCGGGCCGCCGTATAGGTAGGCGTCAAACACCGACGCGGCCTCTTGGGGGTCCTCCTCGGTGAACTCCAGCGTCAAAAAGTCCAGATGCTGCACCTCCCCCAACCGGTCGGCCATCCAGAGGGGGGTGGGGTTGATCAGCTCGCTGCACCCCCAGGTGCAGTCCACGGCAAAGGATTTTCCCCGCCGGTCGGTGAGGCGGTTTTCCCCGCCCCGGCACCGCTGGCAGCCCACCGCCGCCCGGATGGGGCAGGCCCGCATCACCATCAGCGGCAGCCGTCCATAGGCCAAAATCCCCACCGGGATGGGGGAACGGAGTTTTTTGATCCAATCCAAATTCAGCTCAAACGAAACTGTCAGGTCCAGAACGTCCCAATCGGCCAGCTGCTGGGCGGACCAGGGGTTGGCCACATTGAGATAGGGCTCTCCATGGAGGGCAAAACCCAGGGGGGAGGCCAGCTCCAACGTCCCCAGATTTCCCACCGACACATGGCAAAGCCCCCGCTCCCCCAGGGCCTCCAGCCGCCGGGTGAGTTCCTCCGCCCCGGAAAATACCATCCGGGGCAGCCCGGCGCACACCTTCTCCCATCCCTCCGGCTCCTGGCCGGCCAGCCGTTCCACCTCTGCCACCGGCAGGGTCACCAGCTGGGCCCGCCGCCACATCTCCGGGGAGACCTGTTCCAGCCGCCGGGCCCGCACCCGCAGCTGGGGCGGGCCGGCGGGGAACCGCCCGTCCGCCTTTGGGGGGACAATCTTGCAGGGCATCGGCCGCGGGGTCCCCCGCAACTGGTCCAGCTCCTCCAATCCCCGGCGGCGCAGGTCGTTGAGGGCGCTGGCGGGCAGCATCAGGCCCTCCCCGATGGAGCAGCCCACCCGCTTTGCCCGGTAGGGGGTCCCTCCTGTTTTGGAGAGGCTGGCCGCCGCCCGCTCAGGGGTGGTGGGCTTGGAGATGGCGGCCTGGGGCGCCGGGCCCTCCACCGTCACCCGGTGGCCGTCCCCGTCGGAGAGGGTGAGGGCCGCGGGCTTTCCGGCCTCCACAGTCAAATCCAGCTCCACCCCCACCTTCTGCACCCGGCGGCGGGGGTCGGTGTAGAGGGGTTCCAGCCCCTTGAGCACCCCGGACGCCGCTTGCACGTCCTGTTTTTGGCGGACACCGAACATCTCCAGCGTCCGGCGGTTGGTGAAATGTCCGTCTGTAAACCCGCTGCGGGAAAAGACCGCCCGCAGCGTCTCCAGGTCGGGCTCCTGCCCGTCCAGGGCCTGGCGGCAGGCGGTGACCGCTGCGGCCACATACTCCGGCCGCTTCATCCGCCCCTCGATCTTCAGGGAGGCCACCCCGCAGTCCCGCAATTGCTGGATGTGGGGGATCAGGCACAGATCCTTCAGGGAGAGGGCATGGCTGGCGGCAGGGGAGGCAAAGGGCAGCCGGCAGGGCTGGGCACACAGCCCCCGGTTGCCGCTGCGCTGCCCCAGCAGGGAGGACAGGTAGCACTGCCCGGAGACGCACATACACAGCGCCCCATGGACAAACACCTCCACCTCCAGCGGGGTGGAGGCGCAGACAGCGGCGATCTCCTGGGCGGAACACTCCCGGGCCAACACCACCCGGGAGGCCCCCAGCTCCTCCAACAGCCGCACCCCCTGGGGGTTGTGGACCGACAGCTGGGTGGAGGCGGAGACCTTCATCTCCGGGGCCCAGGCCCGCACCAGCCGCAGCACCCCCAGATCCTGGACGATCACCTCGTCCACCCCGGCGGCGCAGGCCGCCTCCAGGGTGCGGCGCAGCTGGGGCAGCTCCTGCTCCAGCAGCAGGATGTTCAGGGTCAAATAGACCTTGACCCCCTGGATATGGCAGTCCCGGACGGTGGCGGCCAGGGTGTCCAGGGTGAAGTTTTCCGCCCCGCGCCGGGCGTTGAGCCCCTCCACCCCCAGATAGACCGCGTCGGCCCCGCAGGCCACCGCCGCGGCCAGGGCGGCCGGGCTGCCCGCCGGGGCCAGAATCTCCGGCCGGTTCACTTCTCTTCCAGGACCGTCTGCCCCTTGACCTCCTGCCCCTCAATCTGGCGGCGCAGGCGGGCGTTCTCCCGCTTGACCTCGTCCAGCTCGATGCGGGCTTTGGCGGCGTCCTCCAGATATTCGGAGATCTGGGTGCGCATCCGGTCGGCGTTCTCCTCGCTGCGTTTATAGGCGTCCACATAGTTCATGGCGCAGAGCACCATCACATCGTTGAAGGAGATGTTGGGGTTGCCCTCCATCACCCCGCGCACCTGCTCATCCAGCTCCTGGGCCAGGGAGAGGACATACTCCTCCGGCTCGGGGGTGGCGATGGAGTAGTGCACCCCGTTGATGGTGATCCGTACCCGGTTGGGCATACTCATACTATCAGCCTCGTTTCCATCATAAAAGCTCCCGCCGAAGCGGGTTATACTGCTATTATAGCTCATTTTCCCCTATGAATAAAGGGGATTCGCCAAAATTTGCCCCGGGTGAGAATTAGGTAGGAAGATTTTACCAAACCCGACCGGAAAGAAACCTTGCATGGCCGCCTCTCTTCCGCTATAATAGTGGTAATTGGAAGAAGAGAAAAAAGTTGCACCGCCGGCGGGGCGTCCCGCCCAACGACGAGGAGGCTTTTTAGAATGACTGCAAAGGAACATTATACCAAAGAGGTGCTGGAAAACCAGATTCTGGACACCATGAAAAACGAGCTTCAAATTGATCCCGACCATGCGTCCGACCAGGTGTTTTACGAGGCCATCTGCCGGGTGGTCGGCCGGATCCTCAGCGAGCGCTACAAGGTCTTCAACGCCCACAACAGCGCCGGAGCCAAAAAGCGCATCTACTATCTGAGCATGGAGTTCCTCATGGGCCGCTCCCTGAAGAACAGCCTCTACAACCTGGGCATCCAGGAGGCCATGTCCCAAGCCGCCCGGGGCCTGGGGGTGGAGCTGGACCGGATGTACGCCCTGGAGCCGGACGCCGGCCTGGGCAACGGCGGGCTGGGCCGGCTGGCCGCCTGCTATCTGGACGCCATGGCCACC
>CAJFPF010000051.1 GCA_904398655.1 uncultured Anaerotruncus sp.
CCCCAAATGCGCCTGAAGCATGGGGCGTTCCGCCATCTGCGGATGGCGGCCAAGGGCGCCGCCCTTGGAACCCGCCGCCTTTTGAAAAAGGCGGGCGAAAACTTTACTTTGGAAAAGGTGGACGAAAACTTTTGAATTCGCCGCAGGCGGGCTCGCGGGCAGCGGCGCTGCCGCAAAAACGAACCCAAAGGGCGTGTTCAGCCGCTGGCCCGTTCCACCAACTCCCAGGGGAGGGATTGGGAAATGGGATTTTCCCCCTGGATCAGCCGCAATAGCTCTTCCGCTGCAACCTGCCCCATCCGGGGGGAGGGGTGACGCAGGGAGGTGATGGAAATGGGACTGATCTGGCTGTAGTAGCTGTTATCAAAGCTCACCACCGCCACATCCTCCGGTACCCGGCGCCCCAAAGCCAATAGCTCCCGAATCAGCAGATAGGCAATCTCATCGTTGTAACACACAACCCCAGTGGCGGCGCCCAAGCGGTTCTCTAAAAACCGCCGCAACAGGGAGGCATCCCGCAAATTTACCATCTCCAGGCGGTCCTGGGTGTCATACCAGCAAAAACGCTGGTCAGGGATGGGCAGCCCCGCATCCCGGATGGCGGTGATACAGCCATGATACCGCTGCAGGCCCTGGATATCATCACTTTTAAAGATTCCGGCAATTTTGGTGTGCCCCCGGTGGAGCAGATACTGCGCCAGCTGGTAGCCGCCGCTGAAGTTGTCATCCGCCACACAGGGGACCTCCGACAGTTCCGCATATGCCCCATGGAGGAAAACCACAGGTGTCCCCGCCTGGAGCAGCTGTTGATAGAGGTCAAAGTTGGGGTTGGGCAGGGCAGTTTTAGAACCCTCCACCAGAATGCCCCCCACCGGCTGTTCCAAAAGCCGTTGCAGGATTGCCCGTTCCTCCCCCACTTGGTTTTCGGTGGCAAACACCAGAGTGGAATACCCTTGACGGGAGAAGACCGACTGGGCGTCGTGGAGAATGGTGGGGAAGATGTAGTCGTCCAAAAAGGAGGTGACCATGGCGACCTGGCGGGAGGGGAGGTTGCCCGAGAGGCCGGTCGTAAAACTGCCGCTGCCCTGGCGGCGGCGGATGAGCCCCTCCTCCTCCAACAGACGAAGGGCATGGCGGACGGTCTGACGGCTCATGTGATACCGCTGGGAAAGCTCCTGTTCGGTGGGCAGTCGCCGTCCGCCCCGGCCGCGTACCAAATCTTTGCGCAGCAGGTCCGCCAGGAATTTGTACTTAACAGCCATTGCCCGCACCTCACTTTTGTACCGAACCTTGATACGAATCCATGGAAGATTTCCCCTTCTATTATACCAATGGTTGAGAATTTTTGCACGGGAAAAGGGTTGGAAAATTTATGTAGTTTGGAATAGGATCGGAAAAAAACCACCGATTTGTATGAGAAATTCCCACGGCAAAGGACGTTCCCAATCGTGATTTTTTAAACTGTCTCCAGGAAAATATGCCTATTTTGCAGGGGTTTGGGCAGATTGTCAAGAGGCATTTCCCCGGGTGAAAAGAGGAGATGGACGAAAAAAATCAACCAATTTCCCGGAAAATCATAATAAAACAAACCAAAAGGAGGGGGAGAGAACAGATGTGAGAAAGATTTGTATCTATTTTTTTAAAATATCAATAAATTTGTACTATTTAATGCGACAAAGTTCGAATTTGGATGGCAATTTGTATTGACTTTATCGGCCTCTTGCAGTTAAATAGAGTCACAGAGGGCGGCGGGAAAGCAAATTCCAGCTGACCACCCCCAAAAGAGCGTATCCTCCGAGCAATCGGACATTTTGAAACGGAAAGAGAGGAACCATTCCATGAAAAAGCTGTTTAGCCTGTTGCTTGCTTCCGCGTTGGCCCTGAGCCTGGGCGCCTGCGGCGGTAGCACCACCAGCGAATCCACTGGAAGCGCTGCAACCTCTGAGGCTGCCACCAGCGAGGCTGCCACCAGTGAGGCCGCCGAGAGCACGCCTGCGGAGGGAGAGGCCTCCGGGGATCTGATCACCGTCGGCTTTGCCCAGGTGGGCCACGAGTCCGACTGGCGCACCGCCTCCACCAAGTCCGCCCAGGACATTTTCAGCGAGGCCAACGGCTATAACCTGCTGTTCAACGACGCGGACAACGACTCCGCCGCCCAGCTGGAGGCCGTCCGCGGCTTCATCCAGCAGGGTGTGGACTACATCATCATCGACCCCATCGTGGCCACCGGTTGGGACACCGTGCTCACCGAGTGTGAGGATGCCGGCATCCCCGTCATCGTCATTGACCGCACCATCGACGATTCCGACAAATACGTCTCTTGGGTGGGCTCCAACTTCAAGGACGAGGGCCTGGCCTGCGGCGAGTGGCTGAAGGCCTATGCCGACGCCAAGGGCATCACCGAGATCAATGCCCTGGTCATCGAGGGTTCCACCGGTGCCTCCGCCACCATCGGCCGTACCGAGGGCTTTAAAGAGGTCGCTGACAAGTATGGTTGGAACATCCTGGATTCCCAGAGCGGCGACTTTACAGAGGCCGGCGGCCAGGAGGTCATGGAGTCCTTCTGCCAGAGCTATGCGGGCCAGTTCAACGTGGTCATCTGCCAGAACGATAACGAGGCCTTTGGCGCCATGACCGCCATGGACACCGCCGGTGTCACCTACGGTGTGGACGGCGACGTGATCATCGTCTCCTTCGACGCCAACAAACCCGCCCTCCAGGAAGTGATGGAAGGCAACCTGAACGCCAACTTTGAGTGCAACCCCATGGCCGCTCCGTTTGTGGAGGAGATCATCCAGCAGCTGGAGGCCGGCGAGACCCCCGAGAAGGAAATCTACATGGAGGAGAGCTGGTTCGTGGCTGAGGACATCGCCGGGGAGAGCATCACCGTCAACGGTGTGGAGCAGCCCCTGGTGGTGGTCACCCAGGAAGTCCTGGACGCCCGCCCCTACTGATCTGTGAACCCTCCTTCCCCCAGGGGAACCGCGCAGGGATACTGACACCCCGAGGGAGGACCCCGCAAAAGCGACCGGGGTCCTCCCCCTTTCATTGCAGAAGAGGTGACAAGAGATGGAAAACAACGTTGTGTTGACAATGCGGGGGATCACCATGACCTTCCCGGGTGTCAAGGCGCTGGACCATGTGGACTTTACCCTGCGCAAGGGGGAGATCCATGCCCTGATGGGGGAGAACGGCGCCGGCAAGTCCACATTGATCAAATGCCTCACCGGTATCAACGACTTTGAGGCCGGTGAGATCCGGGTGGACGGCGTGGAGGGACCGGTGAAGAACCACTCCACCCTGGACGCGCAGAAGGTGGGCATCTCCACCGTCTATCAGGAGGTGAACCTCTGCCCCAACCTGAGTGTGGCAGAGAACCTGTTCATCGGCCGGGAGCCCATGACCCCCTTCCACACCATAGACCGCAAGGCCATGTTCCAAAAGGCCCAGGCGCTGGTGGACCGCCTGGACATCAAGGCGGATGTGGCCCAAAACCTGGAAAATTATTCCCTGGCCATCCAGCAGATGATCGCCATTGCCCGGGCGGTGGACATGGACTGCAAGGTGCTGATTCTGGATGAGCCCACCTCCTCCCTGGACGACAGCGAGGTGGAAAAGCTGTTCAAAATGATGAACCAGCTGAAGGCCGCCGGGGTGGGCATCGTGTTTGTCACCCACTTTTTGGAGCAGGTGTACGCGGTCTGTGACCGGATCACCGTGCTGCGCAACGGCACGCTGGTGGGGGAATACCCGGTGGCCGAGCTGCCCCGGGTGAAGCTGGTGGCGGCCATGATGGGCAAGGACTTTGACGATTTGGCCTCCATCAAGCCGGAGGGATTCGCCTACGACGCCTCCGCGCCCCTGGAGATTGAGGCCCGGGGCCTGAGCCACAAGGGCACCATCAAGCCCTTCGACCTGGACATCCACAAGGGGGAGGTCATCGGGCTGACCGGACTGTTGGGTTCCGGACGCAGCGAGCTGGCCCGGGCGATCTATGGCGCCGACCGGGCCCAGACCGGCACCCTGAAGGTGGGGGGAAAACAGGCCAAGATCAGCCGCCCCATCGATGCCATGCACTTGGGCATGGGGCTTCTGCCTGACGACCGCAAGGCGGAAGGGATCATTGGCGACCTGTCGGTGCGGGAGAACATCATCCTGGCGCTCCAGGCCAAACGGGGGATGTTTAAACAGCTGCCCCGGGCCAAGCAGGAGGAGATCGCCGACCGGTATATTGACCTGTTGCAGATCAAGACCGCCAGCCGGGAGACCCCCATCAAGCAGCTCTCCGGCGGCAACCAGCAGAAGGCGATTTTGGCCCGCTGGCTGGCCACCGACCCGGATTTCCTGATCCTGGATGAGCCCACCCGAGGCATCGACGTGGGCACCAAGACCGAGATCCAAAAGCTGATTGTGCAGCTGGCCGGGGAGGGCAAGAGCATCATGTTCATCTCCTCCGAAATCGAGGAGATGCTGCGTACCTGCAACCGCATGGCGGTGCTGCGGGACGGCGCCAAAGTGGGCGAGCTGGACGGCGAGCTGACCCAGGAACGGGTCATGAGCGCCATTGCGGGAGGTGCGAACAATGAATAAAGGCAAAAAAATCACCCAGCAGCAGCTGTTCCTCCCGGTGGTGTGCGTGCTGTTGGTGCTGGCGGTGAACATCTTCTACGATGTCTCCCAGGGAAATGAGTTTTACAACTTCTTTAAGATCACCCTCACCAACGATGTGCTCCAGGGGCGGTTGATCAACATCCTCAACCGGGGCAGCGAGGTGGCCATCCTGGCCATCGGCATGACGCTGGTGGTCTCCGCCTCCGCGGGCACCGATATCTCGGTGGGTTCGGTGATGAGCCTGTGCGCCTCCTTCTGCTGCATGCTGGTGGCGGGATATGGGGTGTCCTCCGTCTCCAGCCCGGACGAGTTCGCCATGCCGCTGGTGGTGGGCCTGCTGGGCGCCCTGGTCATGGGCCTGGTGTGCGGCGCGTTCAACGGGGCGCTGGTGGCCTATCTAAACATCCAACCCATGGTGGCCACGCTGATCCTCTGGTCAGCGGCCCGGGCGATTGGGCTGCTGCTCTGCAACAATCTGATCGTCTATGTGCGGGACGACACCTTTGGCCTGTTCGGCGGCTATCTGGGGCCCATCCCCACCCCCATTCTGATTGCGGCGGTGTGTGTGGCGGCCACCAGTCTGGTGCTGAAAAAGACGGCGTTGGGCATGTATGTCCAGTCGGTGGGCATCAATAAACGGGCCAGCCGGATTGCGGGCCTCAACTCCCAGAAGATCATCTTCCTGTGCTATTTGATCTGCGGCCTGTGCGCCGGCATCGCAGGGATTGTGGCCTCCTCCCGGATCACCAGCGCCGACTCCAACAACATCGGCCTGAACATGGAGCTGGACGCCATTTTGGCGGTGGCGCTGGGAGGCAACAGCCTGGGCGGCGGCAAGTTCAGCCTGGCCGGTTCGATCATCGGCGCCTATACCATCCAGGCCATCACCACCACCATGTACAACCTGGGGGTCTCCACCGAGGTGGCCCCGGTATTCAAAGCGGTCGTGGTCATTGTGATCGTGGCCATCCAGGCGCCGCCGGTGCGGGCCTGGTTCAAAAAGCGCGCGGCCGCCAAAGCCGTGCAGAAGGGGGTGGCCAGCGTATGAAGACTGTGAGCCTGGGAAAACCAAAAAGCCAGATGAATAGCAACACCCTGCTGCTGCTCATCACCATCGTTTTGTTCTTTGTGCTCTATGCCATCGGCTGCGTTGTCTATGGGGAACGGGGATTCACCAACCTGCAGACCTTCCTCAACGTGCTGCGCAGCAATGCGGGCCTCATCTGCGTGGCCTGCGGCATGACCTGCGTGATGCTCACCGGAGGCATCGACATCTCCGTGGGCTCCCTGGTGGCCCTGGACTGCATGCTGCTGGCCTACGGCATGGCCAACTGGGGACTGAGCGCCCCGGTGATGTGCCTGCTGGTGCTGGTCATCGGGGTGGTGTTCGGGCTGGTGCAGGGGTACTGCGTGGGCTATCTGGAGATCCAGCCGTTCATCGTCACCATGGCGGGGATGTTCTTCGCCCGGGGCATGACAGCGGTGATCTCCACCGACCAGCTCTCCATCAACCAGGATGTGAGCCAGGCGTTTTATGACGTGGCCAACCACCGGATCTACTTCCCCTTCGGCGGGGTGGTGAACCGGGCAGGCAAGGTGGTCATGCCCTATATTGGCGTCGGGGTGGTCATTGCCCTGGCGGTGCTGGTTGCCATCTTCCTGGTGCTGCGGTATACCAAGTTCGGCCGTTCCCTCTACGCGGTGGGGGGCAGCGAACAGTCGGCGGCGATGATGGGCCTGGATGTGAAGCGGACAAAGCTCAAGGCCTATGTCCTCTCCTCTCTGCTCTGTTCCATCGGCGGCATCTGCTACTGCATGAACACCATGTCCGCCAGCGTCTCCCAGGCCACCGGCCTGGAGATGGACGCCATCGCCTCGGCGGTCATCGGCGGCACCCTGCTCACCGGCGGCGTGGGGAATGTGATCGGCTCGTTCTTTGGCGTGCTCATCAACGGCACCATCTCCAGCATCGTCCAGTTCAACGGAAAATTGGCCAGCTCCTGGCCCAATATCCTCACAGCGGCGCTGCTCTGCTTCTTCATCGTGCTCCAGAGCGTGTTTGCGAAGTTGAAGGAAAAGAACAAATAATACCCAAGGGGGCCGCCTTTTTGCGGGCGGCCCCTTTTGAAAGGGAGGTTTTTGAAAATGGATAGAACCCAGAAAGAGTTTTGGTTTGTGGTGGGCAGCCAGTTCCTCTATGGCCCCGAGGTGTTGGAGACGGTGGCCGCCCGGGCCGCCGAAATGGCCGACCAATTGAACGCCAGCGGCAACCTGCCCTGCCGCCTGGTCTATAAAGTCACCGCCAAGACCAACCAGGAGATCGCGGACGTGGTCCGGGAGGCCAACTATGACCCCCGCTGCGCCGGCATCGTCACCTGGTGCCACACCTTCTCCCCCAGCAAGATGTGGATCAACGGCTTTGTGGATCTGCAGAAGCCCTACTGCCACTTTGCCACCCAGTATAACCTGGAGATCCCCAACGAGGAGATCGACATGGACTTTATGAACCTGAACCAGGCCGCCCATGGCGACCGGGAGCATGGGTTCATCGCCGCCCGGCTGCGGATGCCCCGGAAGATCGTCGCCGGCTATTGGCGGGACGAACAGGTGCAAAAACGCCTGGGCGACTGGATGAAGGCGGCCTTGGGGGTTGCGTTCTCCAAGGAGCTGCGGGTCATGCGGTTTGGGGACAACATGCGGGAGGTGGCCGTCACCGAGGGCGACAAGGTGGAGGTCCAGGCCAAGCTGGGCTGGCAGGTGAACACCTGGCCGGTGGGCAAACTGGTGGAGACGATGGACGCGGTCACCGAGGCGGAGATCGACGAGCTCATGGACACCTACCGCGCCCTCTATGACTTTGCCACCGACGACCTGGAGACGGTGCGTTACCAGGCCCGGGAAGAGATCGCCATGAAGAAGATGATGGACGCGGAGGGCTGTATGGCCTTTTCCAACACCTTCCAGGATCTCTATGGCATGCGCCAGCTGCCCGGGCTGGCCAGCCAACACCTGATGGCCCAGGGCTACGGCTACGGCGGCGAGGGCGACTGGAAGGTGGCCGCCATGACCGCCATCCTCAAGGCCATGGGGGAGGGCGGCAACGGGGCCTCCGCCTTTATGGAGGATTACACCTACCACCTGGTGCCCGGCCATCAGTACAGCCTGGGGGCCCATATGCTGGAGGTCTGCCCCTCTGTGGCGGCCGGCCGGCCCCGGATCGAGGTCCATCCCCTGGGGATCGGCGACCGGGAGCCCCCTGCCCGCCTGGTGTTCGAGGGCAAGGAGGGGGACGCCATCGTGGTCAGCCTCATCGATATGGGCGGCCGCCTGCGCCTCATCTGCCAGGACATCCACTGCGTGAAGCCGATCATGCCCATGCCCAACCTGCCGGTGGCCCGGGTGATGTGGCAGCCCCAGCCCTCCCTCACCGAGGGGCTGGAGTGCTGGATCACCGCCGGCGGCGCCCACCACACGGTGCTCAGTTACGACGTCACCGCCGAGCAGATGCGGGATTGGGCCCGGATGATGGACATCGAATTCGTCCACATCACCAAGGGCACCACCCAGGAGGGCCTGGAACACGACCTGTTCCTCTCCGACCTGGCCTGGAAGCTGAAATAAGGATCGAACCTCTGGGGAGGGCGGCGGAAAGATTTCCGCCGCCCTCCCTTTTGTGCCCGGGTACCCTTGGGGAACAGGAAGGGGCGCGCCGCAGACATCCGTCTTGCGGCGCGCCCCTTGAAAGGAAAGCGGCTAGGCCGGCCTCTTTTGGCGCAGGGCCTTGGAGGCGAAGTGCCCCAGGAAGATCCCCAGCCCCATGAGGCAGAAGTAGTCCAGATAGAACCGAAGGATGGGTTCCTCATAGTCCAAAAACACAAATTCAGAGCGCAAAAACAGGTAGGTGGGGAACTCCCGGCGGAAGAAGGCCACCACCCCCCAGGCGGCGACCAGCACCCCCAGGGCCAGCAGCAGGGCGTTCCGGCGGCGGGGGGAGCGGGCGGGGAAACGGCGGTTGGCCATCCCCAAAAACATCCCCCAATGCAGCCCCAGATGGACGCTGGACAGCAGGAATCCCCAGTAGGCCCCCAGGATGTGCAGCCGGCGGGCCAGGGACATCCCCCCTTGGATGGGGAGGAAGCCGAACACATGGCGGGAGATGACGATGCCGCTGTAGATCTGGATGGCCATGGCCGCCGCCAACAGCAGGTTGACGCCGGCCTGTACCGCCCGCAGAGGGGGATACTGCCCTCGGAACAGGGCCCGGTACCACCGCAGGTTCAGGGCGTTGTGGGCCAGAAATAGGACCAGGATCCCTGCTCCCGCCCACTCATGGGCAACCTCCCCCCAGAGCTGGTAGCCCATGAGGAAACAGAGGACCAGGAGCATCAACAGGTCCACCAGGTGACGGATGGCTGGTTTGGCGCGCATGGGGTTCCCTCCTTCCCAGAGCGGTCAGGCCTGGCCCGCCGCCTTGTCCACACAGGCGATGGCGTTGAGGCTTCGGGGATAGCCGATATAGGGCAGGCACTGGGAGACCACCCGGATCAGGAACGCCCGGTCGTTGCCCAGGTTCATGTTCCCTTTGGCATGCCCCATGAGCTGGGGCTCACACCCGCCCTGGGCAGCCAAAAAGCAGAAGGTGATCAGCTCCCGCTGGCGCAGATCCAGGCCGGTGCGGGTGTAATAGTCCCCAAAGCAGTTCTCCGCCAGCCACCGGTTGATGTGTCCGGTTTTCCAGGCCTCCAGCATCTGGGGGCCGAAGATATCCGCCTGGGTCTGGGCGCCCCACTCCAGCCGGTCCTCCAGGGTGGTGGTGGACTGGCCAGGCAGGGGCAGCGCCACCCCCCGCTGGGTGAGGATCTGGTTGAGCGCCTCCAAAAAGGGCAGCACCCGGCCCAGCCCCAGGTAGTCCACCGCCTGGTAGACCACCTCTTTGGCCATCACCGGGGTGAGGCCCTCCTCCAGAGCCTGGGGGAGCATGGCCCGGAACAGGTCCAGCCCCTGGCAGCCCAACAGGGTGGCCAGGATGGCCAGCCAGCGGTCGATGGGTTCCAGCTGCTGGTCCGGCTCCTGGGGGACGGTTTCAAAGGCGAAGCGGCTGCACCGCTCCCAGAATTCCGGGTCGGTGGCCGCAAGATGGTTCAGGGTTTCCATGGGACATTCTCCTTTCTATAGGGCTTCAGCCCTCCAGGGCGGCGTACTGCTGGTCGGTGACCGGCTCGCACCACTCGTTTTTACAGTTCTCCCCCGGCACCTCCAGGGCGATGTGGCTGAACCAGCTGTCCGCCTTGGCCCCGTGCCAGTGTTTCACCTCCGCCGGGATGGTGATGACCATGCCGGGCTTCAGGCTCACCGGGGGTTTGCCCTCCTCCTGATACCAGCCCTCGCCGGCGGTGCAGATCAGGATCTGGCCGCCCCCCTGGGTGGCGTGGTGGATGTGCCAGTTGTTGCGGCAGCCGGGCTCAAAGGTGACGTTGGCCAAAAAAATAGAGCAGCCCGGCTGGGTGAGGGGGTTCAAAAACGACTCCCCCACAAAGTATTGGGCAAAAGCGGCATTGGGTTGCCCCTTCCCAAAGACATTTTCCTGGGAAAAGGCGGTTTCTTCCATGATTTTCATCAAAATTCCTCCTTCGACGGGTTTATGACAACTGCTTGAATAGACAGAGAGCAGCCAGATGGAGGGGATAGAACCAATAGAACCTCCATTGGATGGCTTTGCTTTTGCGTCCCCGCTGGCCGTTATAGTGGCGCAGCAGGGGGATGGACAGGAAGATGCCGATCCTGGTGGCCAGGGCGGCGCCATAGAGCACCCCTTGGGCCAGGTAGAGCCCGCCCACCCCCAGATGGGCGGCGGTCTGGAGATCCCGTTCCCCATGGAGGACCCCAAACCCCAGCACCATCAGCACGGCGATGTAGTTCCAGTCCGCGGGGTAGGAGAGCAGGCAGCAGAGCAGGACGGCGGCGGCCCGCTTCCAGGGGCGCCAGCTTTTGTGGAGGTAGGCGGTTAAAGCGATGAGCCCCAGCAGCAGCGACCACATCACATCGGTGGCCCGCCAAAACGCCCAGGGGTCGTAGCCGAAGCAGAGGGTGAAGGGCAGATGGGAGACCAGGGCCATCCCAAACAGCCGGCCCATATACCGCTTCAGATTGGAGGTGTGGTAGTAACCCTCCGCAAGGAGAAAACACATGATGGGGGCGGTGAGCCTGCCGGGCAGGCGCAAAAGAGGGTAAAGCGCCAACCCATGGGGGACAAAGGTGACCATACAGTGGTCAAAGGCCATGGCCGCCACCGCCAGCAGTTTCAGCTGGTTGGAGGTGAGGGAGAGCCCCCGCCTCCAGGCCCAGCTGGTTTGCAGGGCTCTGCAGACCGCTTCCGACATACGCCCCACCCCGCTTTCAACCCAATTCCACCGGCTGGGTGGAACTGCAGGCCAGCGGCCAGGCGTCCCGGTCCCCTTGGAACAGGATCACCGCGGAGGCGCTTTCGGCCATCAACGCCGGGGTGGCATAGATTACACCCTCCTCCCCCAGGCCGGGGTCGCCCATGGCGGCGGTCCCCCACTGCCAATAGCGGGCCCGGGACTGGTAGGGGTCGGACACCAGGAAATAGCCGGTGCCGTCCAGCTCCGCATAGTCCGCCAGCACCATGTAGTGCTGGGCGGGGGTGAAATTGGCGCTGCCGGGGGTCTCATGGACGATGGCCATGGCGCCGTCCGCCACCTGTTCCCGGATGTAATCCCAATCCACCTGATCCCGGTAGTAGAGCTCCGGCTCCTCCAGCCCAAACAGCTGGGCCGCCACCGCCATAAACGTGTCGTCCACCCCGGAGGCGGTGATCCGGTAGCCGTTGTCCAGCACATAGTCGATGAGCCAGGTGGGGTCCAGCTCCCGGTGCAGGTAGGAGGAGGCCACCATATTCATGGACATGACCCCGCAGGACCGGTCGATGGCGGTGTCATCCACCTCGTTGGGGCTCTCCGGGTTGGGGAAGGGGTATTGGGCCCAGTCGGGATCGGTCTGGGCCATGTAGTAGAGGCCCAGGCTCTCCCCGTCCCTGAGCAGGGTGCCGTCGATCCCTGCCGCAATCATCCGGGACTTGTAGACGGCATAGACGTCCTGGCGCATCGTCTCCGGCAGGGTGGGCAGCGCCTCCAAAAGATAGCGGGTCAGCTCGTCCAGCACCGGCTCCTGGGAAATCCCGCAGAAGTCATAGAGGGTGGCCACTAGCGTCTCCAGATGGCTGTCAAACAGGTCCAGCACCTCCGGGCGGGACTGGGAGTGGGAGACGAACTCCAGCTCCCCGCCGTCCGCCAACAGGGACTTGATCTGGGAGACCGCCTCCGACCGCTCCCCAGGCAGGGTCCCCTCGCCGGAGTCCAGGGAGTCCAGCAGCTGTTGGGAGAGGAGGATGGGGTAGAATGCCTGCCCATCGATCTGGACGGTGGCGGGGGCCTCCGGCTCTGAAGCGGCCGAGGAGGCGCTGGAAGAGCTGGAGGGCGCGCTGGAGGAGGGAATCTCCCGGCTGGAACAGGCGGCCAGAGGGAGGACCAGGCAGACCGCCAAAAGGGCGGCGGGCAGGCGTTTGCACATCGTGGGGCACCCCTTTCTTCTTTTAAGATAACAGACCCGGAGGTCAATGTCTAATACCTATTTTTTATTCAGAACAATACGGTTTTTGTATGGTTCTTTCTTGAAAGAAGGATGCTGGGAAATCTAAAAAAACCGCTTAACAGATTCAGTATAATTCCTGGAGTTCGCTCTAGGTCAATAGGAGGGGTGTGAACATTCCATGAATTTTGGGAAAAAATGGGCAAAAATGCAAGCAAAAAATGGCCCTGCGGACGGGCTGTCCGCAGGGCCGGGGAAGCTTACATAACGACAGGTCAGGCTTTGGGGGCGCTGTCCCAACAGAGCAGGCGCTTTTTCCGGGTTAGGTAGTACCAGAGGCCCACCGCGTCCGCCAAAAACCAGCCGATGGGCACCGACCACCAGATGCCCACCACCCCGAAGAGAGGGATGGCGGAGAGCAGGTAGGCCAGAGCCACCCGGGTGCCCAGGGAGACCACGGTGAGCACCACGCTCATCCCCGGTTTGCCCAACGCCCGGTAGAGACCGTAGAACAGGAACAGGCAGCCGATCCCGCAGTAGAACGCCCCCTCAATGCGCAGGTAGCGGACCCCCTCCTGGAGGATGGCCACCTCCCCGGGTTCCACAAACAGCCCCATCAGCTGGCGGGCAAACACAAAAACCAGGGCGGAGATGAGCAGGGAGAAGGCCGCCGCTGCCACCGCCGCTCCCCGCAGCCCGGCACGGATCCGGTCCTCCCGGCGGGCGCCGTAGTTCTGGGCGATGAAGGTGGAGAAGGCGTTGCCAAAGTCCTGCACCGGCAGGTAGGCGAACGAGTCGATCTTTACCGCTGCGGCAAAGGCGGCCATCACCGTCTCCCCAAAGCTGTTCACCAGCCCCTGGACCATCAGGATCCCCAGGTTCATCACCGACTGTTGGACACAGGTGAGGATGGAAAAGCTGGCGATCTCCCGGATCTTGGCCAGGCGGATGGGCGGGTCCTTCCTGCTGGGGCGCAGCTGGGGGCAGCGGATGAGGGAGAAGATCCCCAGGCCGATGCCGGAGACATATTGGGAGAGGATGGTGGCCTCCGCTGCCCCGGCCACCCCCCGTTCCAGGCCCACCACGAACCACAGGTCCAGGACGATGTTCAATAGGGCGGAGATGGCCAAGAAGACCAGCGGCGTCACCGAATCCCCCACCGCCCGCAGGTAACAGGAGAAGTAGTTATAGAGGAAGGTGCCCGCGATCCCCCAGAAGATGACCGACAGGTACTCCCGCATGAGGGCCCAGATGGCGGCGTCCCCCACCCGCAAAAACACCCGGATGCCGTCCAGGCAGAGGAAGGCCGCCAGGTTCAGCGCCACCGTCAGCGCGGCGATGAGCACGAAGGAGGCCCGGGCGCTTTCCCGCAGGCCCGCCTGGTCCTGCTGGCCAAAACGGATGGAAAAGACCGCCCCGCTGCCCATGCACAGCCCCAGCAAAATGGAGGTGAGGAAGGTCATGAGGGTGAAGGAGGAGCCCACCGCCGCCAGGGCGTCCGGCCCCAGATACCAGCTGACGATGAGGGTGTCGGCCACGTTGTAGCACTGCTGCAACAGGTCCCCCAGGATCATGGGCACCGCGAAGAGCAGCATCGAGCCCATAACAGGGCCCCGGGTCAGGTCTTTGTTCATCTGCGTCACATCCAAAAAGAAAGTTTAAACTTACGTTTCGTAACTATTCTATCACAGAGCTTCCGAAAGTCAACAAGAGATTTACATTTCGCCTCCCAAGCGCTATAATGGTTGCCAGAACTAGGACGCCGAGGGGGGAGAGCTGCATGTTTTTGGAGGGGTTGGACCAGCTGGACCAGCAGATTGTCCGGCTGCTCATCGAGAACGCCCGGGCCTCCTATTCCGAGATCGGCCAGAAGGTGGGGATCTCCCGGGTGGCGGTGAAGGCCCGGATCCAGGCGCTGGAGCAGCGGGGGGTGATCGAGGAGTACACCACCGTCATCAACCCCCAGAAGATCAGCGGGGCGGTCTCCTGCTATTTTGAGATTGAGACGCTGCCGGAGACCCTGTCCCAGGTGATCGGCATTTTGGACCGCAACGAGACGGTCACCCAGGTCTACCGGGTGACCGGCCGGGACAAGCTCCACGTCCACGCGGTGGCCGCCTCCCATGAGGAGATGGAGGTGTTGATTCAAGGGGTCATCGATCCGCTGCCCGGGCTGGTGAGCTGCAGCTGCAACATCATCCTCTCCCGGATCAAGGACATCAAGGGGCTGCGGCTCTAAGCGGCCCCGCCTTGACAACCGCCGGATTTTTGCTATAATAGGAGCCAGAGTGCAAGGCCAAGGCCGCACGAAGGGGTACACCACCGCGGGTGTAGTTCCTTTGTGCGGCCTTTTTTGCGCGGAAAGGAGGATTTTTGAATGGTAAAGGTCAACGGGGAGGCCCTGGATTTGGCAGGGCGGACCCTTTTGGACTACCTGAGCCGGGCGGGGTACGATCTGGGCCGGGTGGCGGTGGAGCGCAACGGGGAGATCCTGCCAAAGGGGCTGTATGAACAGACCGTCCTGGCGGACGGGGACACCTTGGAGGTGGTGGGGTTTGTGGGAGGCGGTTGAGCGCCCCACCCGGGAGCAGTTTTACCAGGCGCTGGCAGAGCGCCATGGGGCCGCCCTCCAGGAGAGGTTCGCCGCCGGGCGGGTGGCCGTCTGCGGCCTGGGGGGGCTGGGGTCCAACCTGGCCATCGCCCTGGCCCGGGCGGGGGTGGGCAGCCTGCACCTGATCGACTTTGACCGGGTGGATCTGACCAACCTGAACCGGCAGCAGTATTTTGTCCACCAGCTGGGTTGGTATAAGACCCAGGCGCTGGCGGAGACACTGGGGCAGATCGCCCCCTACTGCCAAATCATCACCCACACCGTCCGGGTGACCCCGGAAAATTTGGGGCCGCTTTTGGCGGAGGATGGGATTATCTGCGAGTGCTTTGACCGGCCGGAGGCGAAGGCGATGCTGGTCTCCGGGGCGCTGGAGCGGTTCCCGGACAAGTTTTTGGTGGCCGCCTCCGGCATGGCCGGGCTGGGCAGCGCCAACACCATCCGCACCCGCCGGGCCATGGGGCGGCTCTACCTGTGCGGGGACGGGGTCTCCGACGTGGAGGAGGGGCTGGGGCTGGTGTCCGCCCGGGTGATGGTCTGCGCCGCCCACCAGGCCCAGATGGTCCTGCGGCTGCTGGCGGGGGAGACGGAACCTTGATGAAAAATTTTGCGAGAAATGAGGGAACTACCATGCAGGAATTGGAACAACAAAACGACCAGCTGGTGATTGGCGGCCACGCCTTCACCTCCCGGTTTATTTTGGGCTCGGGGAAATACTCCCTGGCCCTGATCGAGGCGGCGGTCCGGGATGCGGGGGCCCAGATCATCACCCTGGCGGTGCGCCGGGCCAACACCAAGGACCATGAGAACATTCTGGATTACATCCCCAAGGGGGTCACCCTGCTGCCCAACACCTCCGGCGCCCGCAACGCCGACGAGGCGGTGCGCATCGCCCGGCTGGCCCGGGAGCTGGGGTGCGGCGACTTTGTGAAGGTGGAGATCATGCACGACTCCAAATACCTGCTGCCCGACAACTATGAGACCATCCGGGCCACCGAAACGCTGGCCAAGGAGGGGTTCATCGTCATGCCCTATATGTACCCCGACCTGAATGTGGCCCGGGACCTGGTGAACGCCGGGGCGGCGGCGGTGATGCCTCTGGCCTCCCCCATCGGCTCCAACAAGGGGCTGGCCACCCGGGAGTTCATCCAGATCCTCATTGACGAGATCGACCTGCCCATCATTGTGGACGCGGGCATCGGCCGCCCGTCCCAGGCCTGCGAGGCCATGGAGATGGGGGCGGCGGCCATCATGGCCAACACCGCTCTGGCCACTGCCGGGGATCTGCCCGTGATGGCGTCCGCCTTCCGCAAGGCGGTGGAGGCCGGCCGTCAGGCATACCTCTCCGGCCTGGGCCGGGTGCTGGCGCGGGGGGCGGCGGCCTCCGACCCGCTCACCGGGTTTTTGCGGGACTGAGGGGGCGAAGCGGCAATGGAAAATCAGTTTTTCGTGGACTCCCAGTCCCTCAGCCCCCAGGCGCTGGCCCGCAAGCACCAGCTGGAGACCGACCCCAGCTGCCGCACCGACCACATGGCCTATCTGCCCGGCATGGAGCGGATCCAGTCGGACGTGATGGACCAGGTGATGAGCCGGGTGCGCGCCTATGACCCCGGCCGGTACACCGCCCGGGAGGTGGAGGCGGCCCTCCAGCATGAGACCTGCTCCATCGAGGACTTTATGGCCCTGCTCTCCCCGGCGGCGGAGCCGTTTTTGGAGCGGATGGCCCAGCGGGCCCAGCTGGAGACCCGCAAGCACTTTGGCAACACCGTCTACCTGTTCACCCCCCTCTACATCGCCAACTACTGTGAAAACTACTGCATCTACTGCGGGTTCAACTGCTACAACCACATCAGACGGATGAAGCTGGATATGGAACAGATCGAGCATGAGATGCAGGTGATCGCCGCCTCCGGTATGGAGGAGGTGCTGATCCTCACCGGGGAGAGCCGTTCGATGAGCGGGGTGGAATATATCGGGGAGGCCTGCAAGCTGGCCCGTAAGTACTTCCGGATGGTGGGACTGGAGATCTACCCGGTGAACAGCGACGAATACCGCTATCTGCACCAGTGCGGCGCCGACTATGTCACCGTCTTCCAGGAGACCTACGACCCCGACAAGTATGAGACCCTCCATCTGATGGGGCACAAACGGGTGTGGCCCTACCGGTTCGAGGCCCAGGAGCGGGCGCTCATGGGCGGCATGCGGGGGGTGGGGTTCTCCGCCCTGCTGGGGCTGGCGGACTTCCGCCGGGATGCGCTGGCCACCGGGCTGCATGTCCACTTTCTCCAGCGCAAATATCCCCATGGGGAGATGTCCCTCTCCTGCCCCCGGCTGCGCCCGATCATCAACAACGACAAAATCAACCCCCGGGATGTCCACGAGCGGCAGCTCTGCCAGGTGCTCTGCGCCTACCGGATCTTCCTGCCCTTCGCGGGGATCACCGTCTCCTCCCGGGAGAGCGCGGCCTTCCGCAACGGCATTGTAAAGATTGCCGCCACCAAGGTCTCTGCCGGGGTCTCCACCGGCATTGGTGACCATGAGAGCAAATATACCGGCAAGGACTCCGGCCAGGCCCAGGGGGACGAGCAGTTCGAGATCGACGATGCCCGCAGCTTCCAGCGGATGTATGACGACATGGCGGCTGAGGGGCTGCAGCCGGTGCTCAACGACTATCTGTATGTGTAGGGTGCTGTGCGTCACCAACCGGGCCCTCTGCCGGGAGGATTTTCTGGTCCGGGTGGAGCGGATCGCCGCCGCTGGATGCCCCATCCTCCTGCGGGAGAAGGAGCTTTCCCCGGCGGATTACCGGGCGCTGGCCCAGAAGGTGTTGGACATCTGCCACAGGCATGGGACACCCTGCATCCTCCACAGCTTCCCGCAGGTGGCGGCGGAGCTGGGGGCGCCGGCCCTCCATCTGCCCCTCCCTCTGCTGCGCCGGCTGCCGGCGAGGGAGCGGGGGCGGTTTGCCGCCCTGGGGGCCTCCTGCCACAGCGTCCAGGAGGCCCAGGAGGCCCAGTCGTTGGGCTGCACCTACCTCACCGCCGGACATGTGTTCGCCACCGGCTGCAAGCCGGGCCTGGCCCCCCGGGGGCTCCCCTTTTTGGAGGCGGTCTGCCGGGCGGTGGAGATCCCGGTCTGGGCGATTGGGGGGATCGCCCCGGAAAACTTCCCCCAGGTGTTGGCCGCCGGGGCCGCGGGGGGCTGCGTCATGAGCGGCCTCATGGCCTGCCCCGATCCGGCGGAGCTGCTGGAGAAGTTTGGCCGGGCGGCTGGTCCTGCCAAACCCTAGCGGGACAAAAAGGGCCCTCCCCAGGCATCCACAGGGATGCCTGGGGAGGGCCCTTGGCGTCTTGGGGTCAGCTCAGTTCGAACATGCCATGGTAGAGTTGATAGTATTCCCCCCGCTGGTCCAGGAGGGCCTGGTGGTCCCCCCGCTCCACCACCTGGCCGTGCTCCAACACCAGGATGGCGTTGGCGTTGCGGACGGTGGACAGCCGGTGGGCGATGACAAAGACGGTGCGCCCCTCCATCAGCTGGTCCATCCCCCGCTCGATGAGGGCCTCGGTGCGGGTGTCGATGGAGGAGGTGGCCTCGTCCAGGATGAGCACCGGCGGGTCGGCCACCGCCGCCCGGGCGATGGCGATGAGCTGGCGCTGGCCCTGGGAGAGGTTGGCGCCGTCGCTGGTCACCAGGGTATCGTACCCCTGGGGCAGCCGGCGGATGAACGAGTCGGCGTTGGCGATACGGGCCGCCCGCTCGATCTCCGCCTGGGTGGCGTCCAGCTTGCCAAAGCGGATGTTGTCCGCGATGGTGCCGGTGAACAGGTGGGTGTCCTGGAGGACGATGCCCAGGCTGCGGCGCAGGGAGTCCAGGCGGATCTCCCGCACGTCGATGCCGTCATAGAGCACCTGGCCCCCCTGCACGTCGTAGAACCGGTTGATCAGGTTGGTGATGGTGGTCTTGCCCGCGCCGGTGGAGCCCACAAAGGCGATCTTCTGGCCGGGCTTGGC
>CAJFPF010000052.1 GCA_904398655.1 uncultured Anaerotruncus sp.
TAATTTTGCTTTTGCGGCTTAATTAAGCCGCCGTCCAACCGGTGAGTACCACGGCTCCGGATTGGGCGTCGATGAGTGGTGAACGATTCCATTGAGCGCTCCGTAAATGGAATTGTATGAGGAGCTACTGAGCCATTTAGCCTGTCGCCCGGCGACTTGGTGAGGGAAATTCAAAAGAGCGACTGCACTCGGAGAAACTCCTATGGATTGGTTTTCGGACAGGGGTTCGATTCCCCTCGGCTCCACCATATTGAATGAAACCCGTTTTTCGAACTTTTTTATCGAAAAACGGGTTTCATTTTTTATAAACGCTCTTCTCATCGAGAATTTTCTTTTCATATTTCCAGCAGGTATTCTTAAAAATCTCCAAATGGAAAAGCATTATTTTCGCTCCACGAAGCTATTTGAACACTAGTTTTCGATAAAACCAGCGTAGTATTTCTCTTCAAAAGCCTGTGGTGTCTGGTATTTGAGTGTTCTGTGCGGACGAACCTCATTGTAGAATCGGATATATTGTTCAACGCTTTTGTAAAAGCTTTGTTCTGAGGTATACTCTCTGCGGTATGCCTCTTCTTTTTTAAATGTGGCAAAAAATGTTTCAGCAACTGCATTGTCATGCGGGCGACCGGTGGCGGAAAAAGACTGTTTGATCCCGTTCGTTTGAAGAAGTTGTGTAAAAGTGGAGGAGGTGTACTGCTTTCCGCGATCACTATGGAATGTCAGATTCTTTGGCTTGCCGCGTTCTCGATAAGCATTTCGAAATGTGGTGGTAACCAAGTTGGTACTGGCGTTGCGAGATACTCTGTAACCCACAATCCTGCGTGCATAGAGATCCAATATGATACAGAGATATACCCAATAGTTGTTGACTCTAAAGTATGTAATATCACTGACCCATATCTGGTTTGGACGCCCCGCGGTGAATTCTCTTTCGAGCAAATCGCGCTTTGCATATTGCTGCCGCTTTTTGTACTGCTTTTTTGCATCCGAACGGATACTGCGAAGGTCCAATTCCTGCATAATCGCAGAGACTCGTTTGGTGCTGACCTGCACCCCATTTTGCGCTAAAACACGCCTGATCTTCTCGGCACCAAATCGCTGCTGGCTGTCATCAAAAATCTGTTGTACTTGCAACATCAGCTTCGCTTGCTCTTCCTCCCGTTTGCTTCGATCTGCACGACGGAATATGTGATTGTAGAAAGTGCCCCGGGCAACACCCAAAGCTTCACAAAGCTCGTGGACACTGTATGGATTATCTGGCTGGCGGTACAGTTCTTCCAAGGTGGCGAGTTTTTTCTGCAATGGCACACTGGAAAGATAGTTGGATCGCTGAATAATTTCTATGTGATGCTCCAACTTCTTCAATTTCCGAGCCATTGCATCGAATTCCGCAGGTGTATAGGTGCGATCAAGCATTTCGATAGAACAGTACTCTTTTCGCCATTGGTATAAAGTGCTTTGGGAAATGTGTAATTCCTGACTTAACGCTTTGATAGATTCGCCTTTTTCATAGCGACGGATTGTTTTGACTTTGAGTTCGGTGGGGTAGGTAGTTGGCATACTATCAGCTCCTTATAGATAATACAAATATTTTAACATGCTACCTTTTGAAAGAAATTATCTAGTGAGAACTAATAACCTAAACAAAAGGTATAGATGTACACGGAAAATGATAACGCAGCTATCTGCGGTATTAAAAACACTACAGCCTGCAGTTAAGAGATCTGCATCGGTATCATAATCCAGCTTTTTGGGTGATCCGTCCAAGAACAAGGGAAGATAGCAATGGTATCAATAGAAGACAGATAATTAGCAAAGGAGAATATACAGAATAGAACGCAGGACGCAGTTGAAATTTTGCCAGCGTTAATTGATAGCAAAAAACGCTTTTTTGCATTATAATACCTTGACTTTTTATTTTCTCTGTTTGAAAAACCAAAACATTTAGAGTTCCTCTTGACAAGAAATGTAAATAATGACATACTGATAATAAACTGACATGTTATTAAAGAAAGAGGTGAATTATATGTCACAACGCACAGTAAAAGGAAGCGCAGAACTTGGAAATAAGATCCGCCAACGACGGAATGAACTTGGACTTACAATTGAGGAAGCGGCGGCAAAGGCTGGAGTTGGTGTAAAAACATGGTGTAGATATGAAGCTGGCGAGTCTATTCGTCAAGATAAGTATCTCAGAGTATGTAGCATTTTGAATTGGAACAATTCCTATCAAAAAAGCGATGATGAAGAGGATGTTTTTGATATAGAGAAAATTCGAAAGGAAGGCGTATGGTCTTCGTTTCTGGAGGAAAATCTGGGGGAACAGGCGGCATTATCCTTTGCGATAGGAAGCGATATTCTCCTGGATCATCTAAAAATGGATTTGGAAGAGCTTTCTTTGAAGCCAAGAGGAACCCATGTAGGCGAACTGAATATTTCATGGATTGCAGCAGACTTGCCGTCACAGTTTCTCATGGAATATGACTACAATTTTCTATACCGATTGAAGTCGGTTGTGATCCAGTACCGTAACACAGCCAAACGAGGGGAGACGATCATTGCTCATAGTGTATTGGAGGAGTTGACACTGTACCTCATAATGGAGGAATCCTCCCTTCTCATGGAAACATTCTCCTTCGGAGAAAAGGATGGAGATGCAGATAGCTGGAATGAATGGGCATTTCATCTTTTGGGTGATATGGATATTATCACCTTTTTGTATTCTGATTTCTATTTGGATGAACAAAATCCCTATCATTTTGATCATTGGTTTGAAAAACAGTCTTACTGTGACCAGGAGAGATAAAGAAACTGCTTGACTAATCCGAACATGCTTATTGATCTAGTTGAGGAGGTAAAAATTTGGCGAAATGTTTCATCTGTGGTGCAGAATTGACTTCTGAGAATAAATCGCAAGAACACATTCTGCTAAATGCGCTTGGAGGAACATTGACTTCAAAAAATTTGCTTTGTAAACACTGCAACGCTACTTTGGGAAGTGATATGGATGATGTTTTGGCAAAACAGCTCCAGCCATTTGCATTGCTGTTGAATGTTTCCAGGGATCGTGGTAGTACGCCTGCTATGACCGCAATCCATACGCAAACCAAAGAGAAGATCCTGATCCTGCCAGGGGGAAAACCAGCCATGAATAACCCCTGCGTCCACTTTTTCGAGGAGAATGGGGAGAAAAGATATCGGATTGTCGCGAGGGACAAGGGGGAAGCAGCGCGAATTTTCAAGGGAATAAAGAAGAAATACCCGGGCGCGAGCATCGAACATTTTGAAGAAAAATGGGAGCCGTTTAATGAAAAGGTGTCATTCCAGACGAGCTTTGGTGGAGATGCGTTTTTATCCGTTTGCAAGACAGCGATCTGCTATTATTTGTACTGCAGAGGGGAACTGTCAGAGATTCAGCCGTTTATCACTCGATGGTTAGATAAAGATATTTGGGATGACTGCAACTTTTGCTATATAGATAAACCGGTTGTCTCTAAGGCGGAAAATACAATTTGCCACTCGCTGGTTATGGTTGGCGACTCCGAAAATCGCCTTTTATATGCCTATATAGAACTGTTTGATTTTTATCGTGTTTTAGTCCTATTGAGCGAACATTACACGGGACCTGAAGAAAAAAGTATCTACTGTTACGATTTGATCCGGAAAACGGTTGTAGAAGCCAATATTGAAATGCAGCTGTCACGGCAGAATATCAAAGAGATTCTCGCAAAAGATACGGCCGAATTTGAGAACCTTTTATTGCAAGCTTTGCGTTCCACAATGAGGAAAATTGAAACAAAGCGGCTGACCGAGCAAGTATGGAATGAACTGTTTGAGGATATCGGAAGCTGTTACCCAGAGGGAATACCAATATCTTTGCTTTCCAGATTGTTCGCGGAAAAAATGGTTCAAAAACTTATGGTTGTCAGTCAAGACGGCAATAATTTGCCAATGAAATCATAGATTCGATCGTCTGTACGAATGCTGATTCCCTCGATAGAATTCTGGAATTAAACCGCACTCTATCCGATCTAAACTGACCAGGTTAGCCAAAAGAAAAGGCACCCGGAAGGGTGCTTTTTCTTTTGGTGGAGAGCGGCTTCCTTTGGAAGCCGTCCGCTGCGGCGGGGTGATCCGCTCGCTGGCGCTTCGCTCGACGTGCGGTAGGGAGCCTACGGTTCCCCCCACACACGCCCCCCTCCCTTTTTTGCGGAAACGCTACACTTGCCGATCTAAACTGACCGCCCTTCCCAAATGGACATTACACGAACACCTACTTTTTTAAAGGCGGCTTTGCCGTAAGGGTGTGGCTGTGATGTCAAAACAGACCCCGAAGGTCAAGGTACACAGTACCCTGACCTTCGGGTTTTTCTATACATCCCTATAGACAATCGCTGATCCAATTGTCATACGATACCATGGATACTTTCGAACAAACAGAAATTGCAGCGCCGATATTGTGACTGCCTTTGTGTACAAATAAAGGCTTTTTTCATGATAAACCTGTCGGAAAAGACCTCTTACGTTGATTCCAAATGAGCGGGAAAGTGCTCTTGAGATTGGTTTGATTTAATGAATTAAAGTATCATTTTGTAATCAATTTGTCTATAATTTTTTCAACAGTTTCATACAATTTATAAATTTTCATCAATTAGTCATCGTGATAAACTTAACATAGAATTTAACCCTATCAAAAGTCTACTTTTTTCCAACCTAAAAGTTCAGAACAGATTTGTTATGGATATGGTGAATATCAAGTAACATCTACTACATATGGTGGGCGCCGGACAATATGATTTTCCTATGGAATGTCATTTAATGCCATTAAACTTGACTGTTCCATTTTGAAGAAGAACCGATGGTGCCAAGGGAAAGGGTGTAAAGAATGTTAGATATGTTGATCCGAGGTGGGACGATTGTGGATGGATGTGGGGGGGTCCCCTATAAAGGAGATCTCGCTCTTCAAGATGGAAAGATTGTTGCAATAGCCCCATCGTTAGAAAAAACAGAGGCTGTCCAAGAAATTGATGCGTCTGGGCGAATTGTTGCCCCAGGATTTGTCGATATCCACCGCCATGCTGATTTAGCTATTTTGGAACCAGGGTTTGGCGAAATTGAACTGCGTCAGGGAATCACAACAATTGTCAATGGCAATTGTGGCCTATCGGCTGTCCCATGCCCCAATACCTATAAAGAAGGGATTCTTTCAGCAATCAGTTCTCTTACCGGCCGTTTAAAAGATCCATCCATTCTCCCGCAGACATTTTCAGAATATTTAAATGATTTGAGAGCTTGCCAACTTGCTTTAAATGTGGGAATGTTGGTTGGGAATGGAACCATACGAATGGCAGAAATGGGGTTTTCCAATCAACCCTGTACCGAGAAAGACCTTAAGCGGATTGCCTCCTGTTTAGATAAAGCTTTGGATGAAGGAGCCTTAGGGGTGTCCATGGGGCTCATTTATACCCCAGAGTGTCATTATACCACCCAAGAACTCTTGCAAGTTTTACAACCGACCCAAAAGTATCAAGTCCCTCTGGTCACTCATATTCGGGGAGAGGGTGATACTTCGCCACAGGCTCTCAAAGAGGTAATCTATTTAGCCGAAACACTGGATGTCCCTCTTCATATCAGTCATCTGAAGAGGATTGGGAAACGTAATTGGGGAATTGGACTTTCCCAATCCCTGGAGATTTTGTCACAGGCCCGGGAAAGAGGCGTGCGGCTGTCCTATGATGTATATCCCTATACTGCAGGCTCTACCCAATTAATTCAAATTTTACCTCCTGATTTTCAACAAGGAACGGTAGATGAAATTGTAAAATTTTTACAGTCGTCTCAAAAGCGAAAACAATTGAAAGACGTCATTTATGCAGGTCCCTCTGAAAAGTTTGATAATATTGTGGACTTGGTGGGATGGGATGGCTTGATTATTAGTAGTCTCCATCGTCCTGAAAACCAACAATATGTAGGCTTATCTTTAGAAGCAGTGGCCAATCTGCGAGGACAAGAGCCCCTTGATTGTGCATGTGATTTGCTAGTAGAGGAAGCCTGTGATATCACAATCATTGATCATTTAGCGTCAGAGGAGGATGTAAAAACAATCCTCAAAGATCCCATTTCTTCTTTGATTTCGGATTCCTTGTATGCGGGAGGGATGCCACATCCACGTTTATATGGTGCTTTTCCTCGATTGCTATGTCAATATGTACGCGATGAATCCCTTCTCTCTCTGGAAACAGCAATTCACAAAATGACAGCATTACCAGCTCAAGTTTTCCAATTACAGAAAGGCCGGATTGCACCAGGTGCCGACGGGGATTTAACCATCTTTCGTTTGGATAGGCTGACGTCCCCGGCTGATTATAATCATCCGCAACAACTAGCTGGAGGGTTTGACTATGTCATCATTGATGGGCGGATCGTGGTAAAGGATGACCAGCTTACAGGAGAGAAACCGGGTCGAGTCATTTCTCGGAGGAAAAATCGATAGGAGTAGGAATGGAGGGTATACGAATGCGTGCAGCTTGGATAGAAGTTGATCTAGAAGCATTGCGAAAAAATATCCGGTACTTAAAAAGTAAAATTGGTCCTACAACAAAATTTATGGCTGTCGTCAAGGCAAACGCATATGGCCACGGGATGTGTCCAGTGGCGCAGATCCTTCGTGAAGAAGGTTGTGACCAATTCGCGGTTGCATTGGTACAAGAAGGCGTTTTGCTCCGAGAAAATGGCTTCCAAGAACCAATTCTGGTATTGGGACATGTTTTCCCAGAAGAGTACCAACAGATATTGGCCCACAACCTCTCCGTTTCAATAGATACTTTGGAGCAAGCAGAGGAATTAAATGATGTAGCGTTACAATTTGGGTCCCGGATTTCTATTCATTTAAAGATTGATACAGGGATGGGCCGGCTAGGTTTTTTGCCGAATCAGAGCAGCTTAGAGCAGATCTGCGAGATTCTGAAATTACCAGGATTGATGGTGGATGGCATCTTCACTCATTTTGCTACCGCCCCTCAAATTTCGGATACCTCTTATTGCTGGCACCAATTTCATCTTTTTGAAGAGTTTTTAAAAGAATTAGAGAAAAAAGAAGTTCACATACCTCTTCGACATGCCAGCAATAGCGGAGCGGCCATCCTTTTCCCGCAGATGCAGTTGGATATGATTCGGCCAGGTACGGCCCTCTATGGCCTGTATCCAGGAGAAGAGTTGGAGGGGCAAGCAGGGATCTCTCTAACCCCTGTATTGTCAGTAAAAGCCAAATTAGCCCGCGTCAAACCCGTTCCATCGGGAACTCGTGTGAGCTATTCCTCCACCTTTACTACAAAATGTCCTTCCACATTGGGAGTAGTACCTATGGGATATGTGGATGGAATTTTCCGCAGTTTAGCCAATAAAGGAGAGGTATTGCTTCACGGACAGCGCTGCCCGATGGTAGGGAATATCTGCATGGATCAATTTGTGATTGATATAACACATATTGAAAACCCCAAGGTGGGCGACGAAGTTGTGATTATTGGCAAACAGGGAACGGAGGAGATCACCGCTGAGGAAATTGGGAGAAAGGCCGGTACAATTTCCATCGAGATTTTGTGTGACCTAGGAGAGCGCATGCCGATCCACTATTTGAACTGAGTTGGATGCCCTTAGATAGATGAAACTTCAGCAGGTTCGTGCCAATGCGGTTGCCAGAAAAGGTCATCGCTTTTGATAAACGAAAAGAGGTAAAGAGAGGGGGATTGTGGCAACAAATATTGGGGAGGACAGTATACATACAAGAAGAGGAAAGGATTTTTCAGGAGGTGTAGTTCATTGGATATTCTGAAAGAATATGGAATTAAGAAAGACCCCCGTTTCCATTCCATCGGAAAAGAAGCTATCGGAGTAATCATATATTGGGTTTTATATGCTGTGTGGGCGTTTGCCTTTGGGTATATAGGGACTCTGACACCGCCAGAAGAATATACGTACATTATGGGATTCCCCACTTGGTATTTTTGGGCCTTTTTAGGCACAGCAATTATTTTCCCTGTGATAGGTATCATTTTTTCACTAAAAATGAAAGATATCAGTTTGGAAGCCCATCTTTCGGAAGAAGAATTAAAAAACGAAGGAGAATTGAAAGGATAAGGGGGGACTAAGATGACAACAGCGGTTATTGTGGTTTATTTTTTGGCAATTATCTATCTAACCTATACAGGTGTTCGGAAGCAAAAGATAGAATCCAGTGAAAACTTCTCGGAAGAATTTTTTGTTGGTGGTCGAAAAATAGGTCCCATCGCGTTAGCAATTTTGGTTTCTGCGGGAGCCTGTTCCACAGGTACATTTATTGGTGCACCAGGTTTAAATGCTGCGAATGGAATTGGTTTTGCCTTGTTGATGTATTTCAGCCAAATCCCTCTGACGTTTTTGATGTTGGGGGTTGTAGGCAAAAAAATCAACATTGTCGGCAGAAGAACAAATGCCCAATCTTATGCCGATATTTTCCGGTACCGCTATGAGAATTGGCCGCCCTTGATGATCGTAACGGTTGCCTCTATCCTAATCTTTCTCATTTCAAGCTCTAGCGGAGAGTTCATTGGAGGTTCTCGGGTTATTGAAACGGTTACCGGTATCCCATTTACTTGGTCAGTTGTCGCCTTCGGTGCTCTGATTACTGCCTATACCTCCCTGGGCGGCTTGAAGGGTATTAGCTTGGTAAGTGTACTTCAGGGTTTTGTAATGACTTTGGCTACCCTGCTGCTAGTAATCGGATATATGGTGTTCTTTGGCGGTATGCCAGAAGTCGTTCAAGAATTGGTAGCTTTAAATCCCGCTTATGTAGAGCCCACGGCCGGCGGTGTCTACACAATGGGAAATTTGCTCAACTGCTGGGTTTCTTATAGTATCGTCATTATTGCACTTCCCTGGGCGGTGCAGTCCGCGCTCACCTATAAAGATACCAAGACCATGAAGCGCGCTTGCATCTTAGGAATTATTTTTGTTGGAATCTGGACCGTCTTTCTGTGCGGTTGGGGCGGCGCTGCTGCTCGCGCGTTTGATCCAGACATGACAGTATTTGATTATGCGATCCCGAACCTGGCGTTGGGTACGCTGCCGTCTGTACTGGCGGGTATCGTTTTGGCGGGTGTTGCTGGTGCTGGACAATCGACCATTGCTTCGCTCTTTATTCTTGCTGCCAGCAGTATCGTCGTGAATATTTATAAAGCCTTTATTAACAAAGATGCTTCGGAGAAGCAGATTAAGACACTTTCAGTGATTACCTGCATCGGCGTAGGCCTGTTAAATATCCTGCTGGCTCTCACAAATCCCCCCTCTCTACAGATTTTTATTCTGTTTGCCTGTGGCGGCGTGGGTTCGGCCCTGATGCCTCCCTTTATTTTGGGCCTCTACTGGCCTAGGACAAACAAATATGGGGCGTTTGCCGGCGTGTTGGTTGGTTTTGCCCTTTATGCTGTCTTTACTTTAGTTCCTCATGGTATTGGTATCCTTACAGACATGCCGATGATGATTGCAGCGCCAATTTCTTTCCTTGTAACCTATGGAGTGAGCAAAATGACAGCAAAACCTCCAAAAGAAACGTTAATGAATTATTTTGGCTGTTAAATATTGGAGGGCCCTATTTCATCTATTTAAAGGAGATTTTAAAATGGGAAAGTTGCAGGATATCTACCCGCAGATGGTTGCGTTGGCAGAAAAATTTAGCGGAAGGGTTAGTTTTACCTTTTGGGACACCACAGCAGGAGAACGGGTGGATTATTCAGAAAACCAGATTATGCCCACTGCCAGTGTCATTAAAATCTATGCTCTAGGAACCGTATTTCATCTAGTAGAGCAGGGAAAATTGTCGTTGGATGATGAATTGGAGGTCACGAAAGATTTACAGGTGGGAGGGAGTGGCGTTTTAAAGCTCTTTACTCCAGGCTTAAAAATTCGAGTACGTGATCTGTTGATTTTGATGATTGCAGTGAGTGACAATAGTGCAACAAATATAGTCATTGACCACTGCTGCAATGGTCTAGACACGATCAACCAATACATTGAAAGCCTGGGACTAAAAGACACAAAATTCGGCACTCGGGTAGAATTCCGGGATGAGTTCTTGCTACATCCGGAGGGATTTGGCTATACGACATCGGCAGAAGTGGTGGACTATCTCTATCGGGTGCGCCATTCCCATCTATACAATGAAGAAAACACCAAGGAATTTATGCGGTACCTGTGTAGCCAACAATTCCTGGACCAGATTCCCCGCTGGCTTCCATATGATCCGTATGCTCGAGATTTAAACGGCCGGGATCCCGATGTACAGGTGGCAAATAAAACGGGCATGATGGCCGGTGTCCGGGCCGATGTAGGGTATTTGTGGCGTAACGGCCATGAGATTGTCTATGGTGCATTTTCTGACCGCTGTGCTGATAAATCCTTCTTCTCTGAAAATGAGGGAACCCTTGTAATTGCTCAACTGGGTAAGCTGGCATATGATTCTGTATTAGCATAATTTTAGATAAAATTTCCTGAACTAAAAATGGAAACCACCAGTTCAATTGGTGGTTTCCATTTTTTGGGTTACGTACGATGGAAACCTGATAAAAGCAAGTGGAGAGGGAAAAGTCAAGATCACGTCTATATTCAATCTCCCATATTTATCCATCCAGTTACCAGAGGGTTACTTTCTGTTAGTTCAATATTGACGAAAACAGTGGGCGAGATTTATAATTTGTATTAGAAAATCTCCTTTCAAAATAAAGATCAAACGATTTGTTGGAAAATAAAAAATAAGAAGGAGACTGTACCGTATGACTTTATGGGAAGAATGCCAAGTCTGGCATGAGAACGATGATTTTCAAAAGATCATCGATGCAATTGAGGCAATTCCTGCGGATAGACGGACTCCGGAACTGGATAGTGAACTGGCTAGAGCTTATAATAATTTGGCGGCCCCAGGGGACAGAAAGCTATATGAAAAAGCAATTGCCCTTTTGGAGCGCCATAAAGAGTATTTTTATGGCGACTATTATTGGAACTTTCGAATGGGTTACGCCTACTATTACATGGATCAGGAAGGGACGGCTCTCCACTATTTTGAACAGGCATTGAAAGCTCGTCCAGATGATCAGGACACACAGGAACTGTTTGAGAAAAACTTCCGGGAACGGACAGAGCATGCCTGGGCAGCCTTCCTAGAGATAGAGGGAACGCTGATCCGATTACTGCCGCATTGGGTTATGCCCAGCGTCTTGGGGTGCGAGAAGGGTTTGTCCCAATGTTGGTGGTTGTGGATGAAACCTTGTGGGAGTGCCTACTAATGAATGCGGATCCAGATAGTAAAGATGCAAAAGAATTTGCCTTTGCGCCTGATCATGTGGCGCGCTACCGCCAAGAGGTACTTACCCGGCCGGAACAGGATGGGCAGGCCGTTTTACATCGGTTATTGAGACAACGCAAAGAAGAAGCCCAAGAGGATGGCGTGGACTGGGAAGATGCAGTTTTAGGAAAGCTAGCAGGAGGAGAGGAGAATAACTGCTATTTGTCCTATTGGGATGCGGATACCGAAAGAACAGTGCCCCTGATCTTGGCCAAAATCCCTGTAAAGAATCCATGGGAGATATTTGCCTGGCTGCCTTTTGGGGGCTGGAATGAATGCCCTGATACACCGGAACTGATGGCTATAGCGAACTATTGGTACCAGCGTTATGGGGCAGTTCCGGCGGTTATGACTCATGACCAGCTGGAATTTACCCTTCCCACCCCAGCTCCCCGAGCGAGAGCGATGGAACTGGTACAGGAACAGTACGGTTTCTGTCCTGATGTGGTGGATCAGGACGCGGGGGAGGCCACGGTGGGCCGGTTAGCGGATACCCTTTGGCGGTCGGATAAGTGGTATTTCTGGTGGGATTGAGAGGAGAACCTGCAAGTAGAAAAAAGTGCTCTATCATGAGCCGGTATCTAAAGAAAGAATAGGAGGAAAGAAAGTGTCTGAAAATTTCCAGCAAAATCTAAATGGGAAAAAGCCGGTCCCTGGCGGCCCATTTTTGATGCAGCTATTGTTCAAAGAGAAGGTATCTACCCCCAGCCGGGAACGGATGGAGGAGGTAATGCAGCGCCATTGTGGGACAACAGAATGCTTTTGCTACGATGAAAAGATGGCTGGATTTGCCCTTAAAAAACATATGGCCACCTTTCAAGAGGGTGAGGCACCGGTTCAACTGATGGTCATCCACTGTAGCGATTTTTCTGCCGAGATTTTTGATGAATTTTTAAAAAGCCAGATGTGGGACTGCCGGGAGGAACGGGACCGGATTTTACGGGAGTGTCAATATCAGGTGGCGGCGACTGATTTGCTGGCCGCTGCTCTGCCTGCCAAAGAACGCGCTAATTTGGATATGGATTTGATGGATGCGCTGGCGGAGTTATATCCCACCTGCGAGGCATTCTATTTTCAAAATTGTGGCAAACTAGTTTTAGGGAAAACGGTAAGGGAGCACCAAATCCAAGGGCTAGACCGGTTTATTCGCTTCGGCGTCAATGCTCGGTTTTTTAATATTCAAAATACGACCGATATGCTGGTGGATACGATGGGAATGGGTACCCTATTCCTTCCGGATCTTCAATATCATTTCCATGACATGGACCCCAATTGGGTGATCAACCACGCCTATAACCTGGCTTCCTATCTACTGCAAAATGATTGTCCCATTCAATCTGGGGAAACGGTGGATGGTGTCGCTGATGGACAAATTTGCCGGGATATCCAATGGAGATGCCAATATGAGGAGGCGCTTGTTCAGCCATCGCGGGGAGTATTAGATGTCTGCATGGGGGAGTATGCCTCAGGAAAGCGGGAAGGATAACGGAGGGCGCTCAACAGTAGATGGGAAAAACTCCATAGACCCAGAACGGGTATCTCCAAGATTTTTTGTAAGAAGCAGGCCTTTCGCCGGGATATTTCTTTTATAATCCGTATAATACAGAGAAAAATTCGTTTGTGGCTGCGTATGGCCTTGAAAAGGGATTTCGGGACATGCTATAATAAATTGGTTGTTTCTGGCAACTCTTTGAAGAGATTAAATCGGTTAAACGGTTTTGAGTTTCTGATCAGAAAGGTGGAGGAAAATTGTACTGTACAAGAAAGGTTTGTGAAAATATTTACTGGGTGGGCTCCGAGGACAGACGGCTGGCCCTGTTTGAGAACTTGTTCCCCATCCCGCGGGGTGTCTCCTACAATGCCTACCTGATTTTAGATGAAAAAACTGCCTTAATGGATACGGTGGATTATTCAGTAGGCCGCCAGTTGTTGGAAAATGTAGCCCATCTGCTGGACGGTCGGCCGCTGGACTATTTGGTTGTGGATCATATGGAGCCCGACCACTGTGCCACGATTGGCGACCTGGCGCTGCGGTATCCTCAGATGAAAATCGTGGGAAACGCCAAGACCATTCAAATGATCCGTCAATTCTATGACTTTGACCTGGAGGGCCGCACCTACCTGGTGCAGGAGGGAGATGAGCTCTCCTTGGGCGCCCATACGTTAAAGTTTGTAATGGCTCCCATGGTTCATTGGCCGGAGGTAATGATGGCCTATGAGCTTAAGGAGAAGATCCTGTTCTCTGCGGATGCCTTTGGCACTTTTGGTGCCCTCAATGGCAACCTATTCAGCGATCAGGTGAACTTTGAGCGGGATTGGCTGGATGACAGCCGCCGCTATTACACCAACATTGTGGGCAAATATGGACCGCAAGTACAGGCAGTATTGAAGAAAGCCAGCGGCTTGGAGATCAATATGCTCTGCCCGTTGCATGGCCCCATCTGGCGGGAGAATCTGGGTTGGTTCTTAGAGAAGTATGACCGCTGGAGCCGTTATGAGCCAGAAGATCAGGCAGTAGCGGTGTTCTACGGTTCCATCTATGGCCATACTGAGAATGCAGTGAATCTGCTGATGAATCTGCTCTCCGAGGCGGGTGTCAAGAATATCGCTGCCTACGATGTTTCCAGTACCCATGTCTCCCATCTAATCGCGGAGGCCTGGCGCTGCAGCCACCTGGTCTTTGCTGCCCCCACCTATAATATGAACCTCTATCCGCCAATGGAGGCATTCCTCCGGGATATGAAGGCGCTGAACCTCCAGAACCGTACGGTGGCAGTCATTGAAAATGGAACCTGGGCCTGCGCCTCTGGAAAACACATGCGCGCGCTCTTGGAAGAGATGAAGGGCATGAATTTGCTGGAAAATAGCCTCAAGCTTACTTCTAGCATGAAAGCGGATCAGATGGATACGCTCCAGCAACTGTGTGATGCATTGGTTTCCTCATTGAACCAGAACGGAACTGATTTGTAAGAATAATAAGGGCGGCGATCCGGATCGCCGCCCTTATTCTGTAAGGAGGATATACGCCGTGGAACTGCCGATGTTGGACTTTTTGAAGGAGAAAAATTGTTATACTGGCAGTGTGGGGGATTTCCGATACAAAATTCAGCCTTCAGAAGAGGAAATGCAGGTATGGACCTATCGTGTCTACAGCTTTGATTATTGCCAAGAGCACGGCTTGATCCAAGGGGAGGCTTCGTTCCCTCTAGATCAAGAGGGAATGGAAGCTATGGGCCAATGGCTTAAAGAGCAACAGGCAGCTATTGAAGAATAGAAAAGAGGGAAGGTTTGCATAGAGCCTTCCCTCCTTCTATTTTTTTAATGCTATCGTCTGCACCGCTTCCATGAGGGCGGGTTCTTCCGGGTTATGGGTCACCATGATGACCGTCTTTCCAACCGTCCGCCGTTTCATCAAATCGATAGTTAGGAGTCGGCTGTAGGCATCCAATCCCCGAAAAGGTTCATCCAAAAACAACACATCAAAAGGAATTTCCAATGCCCGGACGATGGAGACCCTTCGGCGCATCCCATCGCTCAATTCTCGGACAGGTTTTTGGAAACAGTCCTCTAGTCCGGTGGCCTCCAAATCCTGTACCAGTTCCTGCCGGGAACGGTGGCTTCCACACACCAACTTTAAGTTAGAAAGCGGGCTCAGATTTTCGCATAGCCGATGTTCAGGAAATACGGCGCTTTTTCGCTTTCCTTCTAATCCCAGGATGCAACCACTATCGCAAGATTCCAATCCCATCAAGATGCGCAACAGCGTCGTTTTTCCGCAGCCGGATTCCCCCATGATGCAGGAGACCGCTCCATCTGGAAAAGATCCGCTCCAATCCCGCAAGACAGAGATATCCTGAAAAGATTTAGAAAGATTTTCTACCACAATCATATAAGCTTACATCCTCTCTAACCGTTTCAACAGGTTGGACAGTGCCCACAGAAATACCCGCTCAAATAGGATGCTCATACAGATGATGACAATGGTCCAGGCAAACAGATCAGGGGTATCCAAATAGAGTTTGGCGTCATAGAGATGTTCTCCAATGGACCCCTTCGGAATGCCAATCACCTCTGCTGCGGCGCCAGCCTTCCAACTGAGCCCCACCGACACTGTACAGGCAGAGCGCAGATAGGGGATTAATTGGGAAAGGTAGATATAGCGAACCCGTTTATGCCAGGGCACTTGGAACAGTTCCGCCATCTCAATCAGTTGCGGATCGGTAGCCCGGATTCCTTCTAAGAGATTGGTATAGATGATGGGGAAAACCATCAAAAATGCGGTGAAGATTGATAGGTTTCGAGAGGGTATCCAAATTAGACAGAGGATGATGATAGAGGTGATGGGAGTGGTTTTCATCACCAGCATTAGAGGGGAGAGCAACTCTTCCACTGGACGTAGAAAGGCTGCCAACCCGGCAAATAATCCGCCGCACAACAGACCTAAAAGGAATCCCAAGAGGATGCGGATTAAGGAAAAGAGGATGGAACCCCAAAAGTCTCCGGTCTGGCAGAGCTGAACTAGACGCAAAAAAACAGAGACGGGGGAGGCGAGCAAAATCGCCTCCCCCACCCAGAGGCTGGCGACCTGCCAGACCGCCAGCCAAATGAGAACCGCCCAAAGACGGATCTTATTCCGGTGTGGAGTAGTAGAAATCTTCACCAGGCAGGGCGCCTCCAATCGATTTGGGGTTCTGCTCCATCAGGACAGCTAGATAGCCGCCCAGCTGATCTTTCATTTGGTCCCCATCAATATAGACGATGTTGCACTGCGGCAGAGCTTTTTCCGCTACTGCGGCAGGGACAATATCGTATTTTTCAATCAGTGCGGACGCTTCGGGGATATTGGCATTCACATACTCTGTAGAAGCTTGATACTCCTCCAGGAAGGCGGCAACCTCCTCTGGATGCTCTTTGGCGAACTCGGTGCGTACCACAGTGACGCCGGTGAGCAATGCGCTGGGATGCTCCGTGTTAGCCTGAAGTGCTTCCCACTCTTGAGTCATATCGAGCGCTACGCGAATATTGGCATTTTGAGCCTGAGCGGTGGTCACAAACGGCTGAGGCAGCATGGCAATACCATTTTCCGATTGGGCAAGGGCGGCCACACATTCCGTATGTTCGCTCTTCCATTCAATGGTCACGTCGCTGGCGGGATCCAGCCCATTTTGGACGAGCAAATAATTGAGGGCATATTCCGGGGTGGCACCTTTGCCACTGGCATAGATGGTCTTTCCCTTTAAGTCAGCCACCGAATGGATTGTATCACCCGTTTCTACAATATAAAGAACGCCTAGGGTGTTAATGTTTGTTACCTGAATTTCAGCGTTGGAATTGTTGTAAAGGACGGAGGCCAGGTTGGCGGGCAGAGCGGCAATGTCCAATTCTCCTTGAAGCAACTTTGGAGTCACTTCATCCACTGATCCCATGATGGAGAAGGTATAGTTATTGGCAGCTTCACCAGATTCACTATCCTCCATCAATTTTACCATTCCCATAGCAGTGGGCCCCTTAAAAGCGCCTACGCGGATGGTCAACTTCTCGGAATCTGCGGGCTCGGCCGCAGATTCGCTGGAAACGACTTCAATAGATTGATCAGAGCTGGTCTCACTGGATGCCGAGCTGGAGGAGGCAGAAGACTGGCTGGAACATCCAGCTGCAGAGATGGCCAAAAATGTAGCCGATAGAAGAACAGCAAGCAATTTTTTCATGATAATATCAGATCCTTTCAGCCAAATGGCTCTTTTTATTATAGACAAAAACGAACCTGTTTTCAAGGGTGAAGCGCGGGGGAGAGGGAATTTGCCAAGACAAAAGGCCGGAAGCAATTCCGGCCTTTTGTCCAGGGATACGGACATGAAAGAAGTATTTTGAAGAAGTCAATCGAAGTTAAGGGAGGAACCTCTGTTGAGAACTGCGCCTCAACAGAGAAAATAGGAGAGCGAAATTCCTCCTCGTAGGTTAGCTATTGCTAACCTACGACTATATATTAGCACAAACTAACTTGCGTGTCAAGAGATTTTTAAAGACTTTTTAAAATTTTTAGGTCTGAAAAAGGTCAGTTCCAGTGAATTGATCGATGGCTGCAAAGTATTGTATGTTGAGAAACAGGACCACGTTCTCTACCATTCATCCTAAAAAAGGAGGACGCCCACAGCTGTTGTTGCGGACAGCTGTGGGCTTGTGTGTGGGGATACCGTTCCCCTGGCAGCAGGAATGTCCTTCGATGCCCCCAGTCCCGTGGCCATAGCCTGGGGGCCAGTTAGAACTGTGGGATTACCAATTCTAACCCATTTCCCAGGCAAACTCCAATCTCAGAGGTCAGCCCAAGATGGGAGGTGGATCAACTGGAAAATGTTGGCTAACAAATCCACAGAGCTTAAAGTTAGTATTTGCTAACCTAATCTCATATTAGCATACGCTAACTAAATTGTCAATAGGAAATCAAAATTTTCCAGTTTATAGGTGTTCCAGGATATGTGCCTTCAGACGTTCAAAAGTGACCGCACTGATGTCGTGCTCCATGCGGCAGGCATCCTCCGCCGCAACATCAGCTGGGACCCCCAAACTGGTCAGCCATTGGGAAAGGAGCTGGTGCCGTTCATAAATCCTTTCCGCAATTTCATAGCCGGACGGTGTGAGTTCCAGCCAGCCCTCTCTTCCCATTGTGATGTATCCATTTTCCCGTAGCAGGCCCATCGCCCGGCTGACACTGGGTTTGGAAACATTGAGCCGCTGGGCTACGTCCACCGAACGGACCAATCCCTTTTCCTCCTTGATAGCCAAAATAGCTTCCAGATAGTTCTCCGCGGATTCATGAATCTGCATGAAACTCCCCCTGTCAGATAAGATATTGCCCGTCTCTGGCGGGCAGAAGGATGGTTACCTTATTCTAACACAAATTTGAGAGGGTTACAATAGCCCAGCATAGAAGTTATGGGGATATCCCACTCCTATTATCCCTGGTTCCAATATTTGCGATCCAACGTGCGGTATTGGACTGCTTCCGAGAGGTGAGGGGCACGGATCATTGTGCTGCCGTCCAAATCCGCAATGGTCCGTGCTGTTTTCAAAATCCTGTCATAGGCGCGGCCCGACATCCCCAGTTTTTCAAAAACTTTGCGCAACATGGCCTGGGCTTCACTGTCCATAGGGCAGAGCTCGTTGAGTAGCGCGGGAGGAATGAGGGCGTTTTGAAAGATGTTGGAACCGGCAAATCGCTGTTTCTGAATCTCCCAGGCTCTGTTTACTCGCTCCCGTATCTGAGCGGAGGTCTCCTCATGACCGCTAGGAGCGGAGAGCTTGTCATAGGTCACTGGCGGTACTTCCACCATGACGTCCATCCGGTCCAAAAGCGGACCGCTGATCCGGTTGAGATAGGCGGAGACCTTCTGTGGGGTACAGACGCATTTCCGAACAGGATGTCCCAGATAACCACAGGGGCAGGGGTTCATGGCTGCCACCAACATAAACCGAGCAGGATAGGTGAGCCGAGCACTGGCGCGGGCGTGCGTTACCCTCCCATCCTCCAAGGGTTGTCGAAGGGATTCCAAGGCTTGGCGGTTGAATTCAGGCAGTTCGTCCAAGAATAGGACGCCATTGTGCGCCAGAGAGATTTCCCCGGGCTGAGGAACGGACCCTCCACCGCACAACCCAGCAGCAGAAGTGCTGTGATGGGGCGCCCGAAACGGGCGGTGTGTGATCAGGGAAACCCCTTGGGGCAGCTGTCCGCAAACGGAATAGATTTTGGTGGTTTCCACCGCTTCTTGGGGAGTCATCTCTGGCAGGATGGAGGGAAGGCGCTTGGCCAACATGCTTTTTCCGGTTCCTGGGTTCCCAATCAGTAGGACGTTATGCCCGCCAGCGGCCGCTACCTCCAGGGCCCGTTTGGGGAGATGCTGGTCCTTCACGTCGCTGAAATCCAATAGGACGGGAGAGGGGGCCGGATGAGTGGGAAGTTGAGAGACCAATGGCAACTCCTCCCCGTTGAGAAGAAAATTCGCCAGTTCCTGCACCCGCCGCACGGCATAAATCTCTAATCCCTCCACTGCGGCGGCCTCTTGGGCGTTTCCGTAGGGGATGAATGCCCGTTTGATTCCTGTTTGAGCGGCATCCAATAGCATGGGAAGTACGCCATTGACCTGCCGCACCTCCCCGGAGAGGGAGAGCTCGCCCAAAAAGAGGCTAGGAATCTCTAACTCTGGAAGTAGGCCCTGCGCCTGTAGAATCCCCACGAGGATAGGAAGATCATAAAGGGATCCCACTTTACGGACGTTGGCCGGAGCCAAGTTCACCACAATCCGTCCTTCCGGAAAGGGGAAGCCGCTGCTCAGGACAGCGGCCCGCACCCGTTCCCGAGATTCTCGCACCGCCGCATCAGGTAGGCCAACAATATCAAAAGAGGGAATTGCCCGAACCAAATTGACCTCGATGGAGATGGGGAACGGTTCAATCCCTAACAGTCCCATACTTTGAATTCTTGACAGCATACCGGCCAGGCCTCCCCAAAATCTTCTTTCTTTCAGCATAACATATTTTTTATTGGTTGGAAATGGAACTTAATAGGAAAGTGTACAGTTTAAATGGTTTTTGTCTCGCTTGTCAAAATGCCTGCCGTTTCTTTGGGATGGATGCCCCCATATATGGTTATTTTATGGCCGGCTTTTCCCGGAGAAGTTCAAAATGCGGGGTTCTTTTTCTGTAAAAAGGGAAATAAAGAGAAATAATAAATTTTATATTGATTTTAATAAAATAAAAGTATATAATTAATATTATTAAAGTCAGGAGGGAGGTGCCGAAATGTCCATCGAAATAGTTCCCGTGTGGATGCGGGATTTAGAAGAGGAGGATCTCACCTTTATCAAACGTTTTTTGCTGTCCTCCGGGTCGCTCAAGGAGATCGCCAGGCAATACGGCGTTACCTATCCCACCGTGCGGCTGCGGCTGGATCGCCTCATTCAAAAGATCAAGATGGCAGAGGATTTTTCTGAGGAACCCTATGTGGCGCTTATTAAGCGCCTGGCTCTGGATGAAAAACTAGATTTTGACACCGCAAAACTGCTGATCAAAACTTATCGGCAGCAAGAGAAAGGGAGGAAACAGGATGGCAATTGCGACTAGTATTCTCTGGATAGGTCTGCTGGTGATTACGGGGGTAGCTGCCGTAGGGATCTGTTTGCAGATTTTTTTGTCTTGGCGGGAGAGTTGGTGGCCGGGGTTGATCCTACCGGGAATCTTTTTCCTTCACTCCTTATTGCTGCTGTTCAATCTATCTGCCACGGGTGATGCGGCAGAGCGAATGACTACAGCTTTTATAACCTTCCTGCTGGGGAACCTGCCTACGATACTTTTTTTAGCGCCTTATTTCATCTGCCGCCGACGTTGGAACCGCAAAAGACAGCGCGAGCGGATGGATATCCAAGACCTATAAAAGGAAAAGCCGCTATCCAGAAGATTGGATAGCGGCTTTGAAATTCTCTTTAAAGTCCCAAGGTGTGCTCCGCAAAAATTTTAATGCCAATTCCAACTAAAATGCATCCCCCCAGAATTTCCGCGCGGGTGCCCAGGATTAGGCCGAAACGGCGGCCCAACCGGTTGCCCACCAGGCAGCAGAGAAAGGTGATGCAGCCGATAAAACTGGCGGCAGTGAGGATGTTCACCTTCATAACCGCAAACCCGATGCCGATAGCCAGGGCGTCGATGGAGGTGGCGACCGCCTGGAGCACAAGGATCCGAAAACTGAACACCTTTTCGGGGCCACAACTCTCTGGAGAACGCAATTCTTGAATGCCATCCCAGACCATCTTTCCGCCAATGACGCCCAATAGGAGTAGAGCGATCCAGTGGTCAGCGGATTGGATGATATCGCTGAAGCTGCGCCCGGCAAAGTAGCCTACAATGGGCATGAGCATCTGGAATAACCCAAAAGCAAATGAGCAGGAGACTGCCTGCTTGGCGCCGAAGTTGCGGTAACACATGCCGTTAGAGATGGAAACGGCAAAGGCATCCATGGATAGTCCCAAAGCGATCAGAAATAGCGTCGTTGTCCCCATAAAAACACAATCCTCCCTATTGCCGCAGGAGGCAGGAGAGACTAAAAAAGACTCATAGACAGCCTTCCCAAAGCCGTCCATGAGTCTTGTTCTTTCAGGCAGGCCAGGCCCAATTTGGGCCAGAATGTTGACCAGCCACACGCCTCACCAGCATGCAAACTACTCCCCCATGCGGAACTTTACCTAGTATAACATTTCTTTCCAATCCTGGCAACCCTCATAGTTGGGGAATCACAAAAAATTCTTTCACAAGATTTCTGCAGGCGACACAGTGCCCATTGACTTTGTGGGCCAGCGCGTTTATCATAGAAGCAGCGGCTATCTTTGACATCTCTATGACATTGGAGGGTGAATTTATGAATCCGACTGCGTTGTATGAACGATGGCTTTCCGCCCAATTGGACGACCCCGATCTGACTCAGGAATTGGAAAAAATTCAGGGGGATGACCGGGAAATCTTTGACCGCTTTTATCGGGATCTGGAGTTTGGGACCGCCGGCTTGCGTGGCGTATTGGGGGCAGGTAACAACCGGATGAATGTCTATACGGTGCGCCGTGCCACCCAGGGACTGGCCAACTACTTGTTGACATCCAACCATACCCCCCATGTGGCGATTTCTTATGACAGCCGAATCAAATCCGACCTGTTTGCCCGCCAGGCGGCCGGTGTTCTGGCGGCCAATGGGATTCATGTCAGCATTTATCCAGAGTTGATGCCGGTGCCTTGCCTCTCCTTCGCAACCCGGGAGTTGCACTGTGACGCGGGTATCATGGTGACTGCCTCCCACAACCCTGCAAAGTACAATGGCTATAAGGTCTATGGCCCTGACGGGTGCCAGATGACGGAAAACGCTGCGGATGCAGTGTTAGCCCAGATCAATGCGTTGGATATCCTAACTGGGGCCCAGCAGATGTCTTTTGAAGAGGGGCTGGCAAAAGGTTTGATCTCCTATATTCCCAAAGAAGTGGAGGACAAGTTTGTTCAAGCCGTATTGGCCCAACAGGTCAACCCCGGTATATGCGCTTCAGCGGGGCTGAAGTTAGTTTATTCCCCACTCAATGGCACCGGCAACAAACCGGTTCGCCGGGTACTGGGGGAGATTGGAGTTTCTGATGTAACGGTGGTTCCAGAGCAAGAGAACCCTGATGGAAAATTCCCCACCTGTCCATTTCCAAATCCAGAAATCAAGGAGGCCCTCTCCTTAGGGCTGGAGCTCTCGGAAAAGGTGGGAGCGGATTTGATGTTGGCCACCGATCCAGACTGTGACCGGGTAGGCATCGCTGTTAAGGAAGGAAATCGCTACCGCCTGCTCACCGGAAACCAGGTGGGCGCTCTGCTGTTGGATTATATCTGCCGCAACCGCATGGAGCGGGGCACCATGCCGGAGGGAGCGTTTGCGGTAACCACCATCGTTTCCACCAAATTGGCCACTGCCATCGCCCAAGCGTATGGGGTGCGGATGTCCATTGTACTCACTGGGTTCAAATACATTGGGGAACAGATCGCCATTGCAGAGGCCCAGGGACATCCGGAACGCTTTATCTTTGGGTTTGAGGAGAGTTATGGCTACTTGAGTGGTACCCATGCGCGGGACAAGGACGGCGTAGTGGCTTCCATGTTGATTGTAGAGATGGCTTCCTGGTATAAACAGCAGGGGAAGAGCCTGGTGGATGCTTTAAATGGCCTTTATGAGCGGTTCGGTTACTACCAGGAGCAGGTGGCCAACTTCCAATTCGAAGGGGCCGAAGGAATGGCTCGGATGTCCCAGATTATGGATACGCTTCGTCAGAACCCACCGGCGGAGATCGCGGGGAGCCAGGTGGTTTGCCGGAAGGATTATAAACTCTCCCAGTCGGTGGACCAAACTGGTAAAGTGGAGCCCATCGATTTGCCTAAGTCCAATGTGTTGGAATACCGCTTAGAAAACGGCTGCACTGCTATCGTCCGCCCCAGTGGCACCGAGCCAAAGATTAAGCTCTACCTCTCTTTGGTGGGACACAGCCAGCAGGAGGCCCAGGAGCGGGGAGAGCCCCTCAAATCTGCAATGGAGAAATTGATGGGGGTAATCTGAAAACTTTCCCGAAAAATCGGCAAATTAGAAAAAATTGTTCTTGCTTTTCTGTACAGGGTGTGGTATCATACATCTGTTACAACTATGGCATCTAGAGCCGATGCCAGAAAGAGGTGAAACAAGTGAAAGAAGGAATCCATCCGAAGTATGTGGATACCACCA
>CAJFPF010000053.1 GCA_904398655.1 uncultured Anaerotruncus sp.
CAGCACTACAACCTGGTGGAGCGGCTGTCGGTGATGGAAAACCTCCTCCACGGCACGCTGGGGTACCTGCACACCCTGCCCAGCCTGCTGGGCGCCTACCGGGAGGAGGACAAACGCCGCGCCCTTCAACTGCTCCAGGACTTTGAGCTGGGGAATTACGCCTATCACAAGGCCAGCGAGCTTTCGGGCGGGCAGAAACAGCGGGTGGGCATCGCCCGGGCGGTGATGCAGGACCCAGACCTGCTGCTCTGTGACGAGCCGATCTCCTCTCTGGACCCGGTGACCTCTGAGAATATCATGAACCTGCTGTATACCATGTCCCAGCAGCGGGAAATCGCCTGTATCGTCAACCTGCACCAGGTGGAGTTTGCCCGGCGGTACGCCACCCGGATCATCGGCCTCAATGGAGGCCAGGTGGTCTATGACGGCCCTGCTGACGGAGTGGATGAACGGGTGATTGCCTCCATCTACCGGGGCGCGCAGCTCCCGGAAAGGGAGGCAAGCTGATGGAACACAGAATCCCCGTGGTGAGCAAGCGGGAAAAACGGTTCTATACCATCTTTTTCGCGGTGCTGTTGACCTTTTTCGCGGTGGCCACCCTGCTCACCCAGTACAACCCCTTTGCGCTGCTGTTCCAGGGCGGCGCCTTCTGGGAGTTTTTGACCCAGGACTTTTTGCCCCCCACCCTCAAGGACCCGGCGGGCATCCTCTCCGCCATCCTGACCACCGTGGCCCTGGCCATCTCGGCCACCAGCTGCGCGCTGGTGCTCGGGTTTGTGGCGGCGGTGTTTGCCAGCCCCCGCACCTCCATCTTCCCCCGGGCGGGCAAGGTGCTGCGGGCGCTGGTCACCCTGGTACGGAATATCCCCTCGCTGATCTGGGCGTTTATCCTCTTTTCTGCCCTGGGGATCGGCACGGGGGTGGCGTTTGTGGCGTTGACCATCTCCAGCTTCGCGTTCATGACCCGGACGTTCATCGAGGTGATCGACGAGCTGGCCGACTCCTCCCTGGAGGCGTTGACCGCGGCGGGGGCCAACTTCCCCCAAAAGGTGGTGCATGCGGTACTGCCCAACTGCCTGATGGACTTCATCGAGTGGTACCTCTACAGCATGGAGCTGAACATCCGCTCCTCCACCATCGTGGGGATGGTGGGCGGAGGCGGCATCGGCCTGGTGCTGTTCACCTATATCAAATCCTTCAACTATCCGGCCGCGGCGGGGATCATCCTGATCATCGCGGTGCTGGTGATTGGGGTGGACCGGCTGATGGCCTACACCCGCAAAAAAGTGCTCAACGAAGCGTAAGGAGGCGTCCCTCTTGAATCAATCGTCCCAACAATTGGCGGTCCAACCGTCCCGGTGGGGGTTCCCCCAGGCGCGGGAACGTTCGGGCGGGAAGATCCCTGTGAAAGCGCCCGGCCAGGACCGGGTGCTGAAAATTTTCTTCGGGACCTGCGCGGTCCTCTCGGTGGCCTCCTTCCTCTTCCTGGAGGTGGATTGGCTGAAGCTGCTCTCCCGGGTCCCCAATATGGGGGAGTCGTTTGTGAAGCTGTTTACTTTTGATTTCACCGGCTTTTCCTCCACCCTCTCCGCCTTTGGGGAGTCGGTGTCCATGACCGTGCTGGCCACCATCTATAGCGCCGTTTTAGGCATCCTCTTTGGGGCGTTCATGTCCCGGAACCTGGTGAAAAACCGCCTTGCGGTGGGAGCGCTGTCCGCGGCGTTCACCTTTGTGCGGGCGGTACCTTCGGTGGTCTGGGTGCTGTTGGTGCTGGTCTGCCTGGGATTTGGGCCTGCCACCGGCATTGTGGGCCTGAGCGTCCATTCGATTGCCTTCTTCGCCAAAGCCTATGCCCAGAGCTTTGACGATGTGGGGGGCGATGTGGTGGAGGCGCTCACTGTGGTGGGGGCCAACCGGCTGCAGATCTTCTTCCGGGGGATTCTGCCGGCAGCCCTCTCCAGCATTGTGGCCTGGTTTTCCCTGCGGGTGGAGACCAACTTCTCCGAATCCACCGTATTGGGTATGGTGGGAGCGGGCGGCATCGGCTTTGTCATCTCCTCCAACATCCAAAACTACCGGTACGGCCGGGCAGGGGTGGCCATCGTCATGGTGTTCCTGTTTGCCTACCTGGTGGAGACCGGTTTTTCCAAGATGAAACGCGCCTATCTGATGGATCACTGATGGAAGGAAGAATTGCAGCGTGGAAAAAAGACGTTTTTTCCGGATCTTGGCCCATGCCCCTCGGGAACGGGTGGCCGACCTGGCCCGGGAAATTGAAGAACAATACCCCGTGGCGGTCCTGAAGGAGCCCCAAAAGTCCCTGGTGATGATCCAGGTGCGGGAGCCGGTGCAGGAGACCCGTTTCTATCTGGGGGAGGCCCTGGTCTGCGAGGCCATGGTGGAGGTGGACGGCGTCAAAGGGATGGCCGTCACCTTGGGGGACGACTTTGAAAAGGTGCTGGCCATGGCGGTGCTGGACGCCGCCTTCAACCGCAAAGTCCCCCAGTGCGCCGCCATCCAACAGGAGTTATATCGGTTGGAGGAGGAGCAGCGCCGGGCCGAGGAACAGGAGAACGGCCTCTATCACCGAACCCAGGTCCACTTTGAATCTCTGGATAACGAGGTGCCCCATGAAGATCACCCATGATTTTGACTTTGTCCTGGACACCCAGCAGGTGTTCCGGGTGCTGTTGGACTGCCTGGCCAATCCCGGCCGGGTGAGAGAGCTGGCCCCCAGCTCGGAAAAATTGGGGATGGACCAATGCCATCTGTTGGCGTTGGGGATCACCCTGTTGGACAATGAGGTCACCTTCTTCACTGGGGGGGATGAAGGGTTGGCCGGACAGCTGGCCGCCCTGACCCTGAGCAACCAGGCCCCGGCGGACCAGGCGGACTACCTATTTATACCGGATACCCAGTGGGAGCGGCTGGAGGAGTTCTTCCAGGCCGCCAAGCCCGGCGACCTGGTGAACCCCCACAAGAGCGCCACCCTGGTGCTGGAGGCGCCAAAACTGCTGGGCGGTGTGGAGCGGGTGCTCTCCGGCCCGGGTGTGGACGGGCAGCTGGCCCTCTCCCTCTCCAGCTGGGTGGACCGGGCGATCCAGGCACGAGACAGCCGGGAACTGCGGTTCCCCCTGGGGTTGGATCTGCTGTTTGTGGATCCAGCTGGGCGCTTGCTCTGTCTGCCCCGCACCACCCGCGTCTCCTCCCCTAATTCCACAGAGAGGTGAAAAAGAAAAGATGGCATATGTTGCAGTGACAGGCGGGAAAGAGGCCATTGCCGAAAGTATCCGCCTGCTCCAATACCACCGCTGCTCCACAGAGACCCCCCTGGAGCTGGAAGCGGTGGAAAAATCCATGGATCTGCTCATCCACCGGGTGATGGGGGAGGCGGGGCTCTACTGCCCGGCCTATGCCGCCCTGGCCCTGAAACAGTGCGAGGGGAGTGTGGAGGAGGCGGTGTTTGTGCTGCGTGCCTACCGCTCCACCCTCACCCGCAACTACTACTCCCTGCCGGTGGACTGCGGCGAGATGCGTCTCATCCGCCGGATCTCCTCGGTGTTTAAGGATGTAAAGGGGGGCCAGATGCTGGGCCCCGCCTATGACTATACCTACCGGATTCTAGACTTTGGCCTGCGCGGAGAGGACGCCGCCCAGGCCCACCGCCAGGCGGCCGCCCTGCTGGCGGAGGCGGACCCCCTGCCCACCCAACATCTGGAGACCGTGTCGGGGGAACTGCGCCGCCAGGGGTTGATCCACAACCCGACCGCCCCAGACGAGGACCCCTTTGATGTGACCATGGAGAACCTGGAATTCCCCTGCCCCCGCAGCGCCCGCCTACAGGTGCTGGCCCGTGGGGACACCGGCTTTGTCACCGGCATCGCCTATAGCGCCCTGCGGGGATACGGTTTTTCCAACCATCCCACCATTGGAGAGCTGCGCAGCGGCTATGTGGATTTGACCATCCCCTATCTGTTTGCCGAAGGGGAACAGATCGATTTGGGGGAACTGCTGCTCACCCAGGTGGTGAGCTATACCGCCCTGGACGATGAGGAGAACCCCGGCAGCCTCACCATCAAAGAGGGGTTCGGCATGGTGTTTGGCCGGTGTGAGAGCAAGGCCATCGCCATCTCCATCCTGGATACCACCCTGAACGAGCCGGGCAGCGCCCCCTGCAACAACGAGGAGTTTGTGCTCATGCATGGGGACATGCTGGAGATGAACGGCTACATCTCCCACCTGAAACTGCCCCACTATGTGACCTTCCAGTCCAAGCTGTCCAGCGTGCGCAAATCC
>CAJFPF010000054.1 GCA_904398655.1 uncultured Anaerotruncus sp.
ACCATTTTACCTTGGAGGTTATTTTTGTTCCACTCTTTTCTTCCCCCGGTAGAACCGGGGGTTCTTTCCTCGTCTAAAGACACCAAGAGGAGGGGAGATCACCTAAAAAGGTGATCTCCCCTCCTCTTTTTTCGGTTTTCGGATAGGCAGAAAGCCTGCCGTCCCCTTTAAAGGTCAAAAGCGTCATGAATCGCCTTCACCGCTCGATCAGAATCTTCCAGGGCCACCAGGACTGAAATTTTGATTTCACTGGTGGAGATCATCTGAATGTTGATGTTGGCCTCTGAGAGGGCTTCAAACATTTTGGATGCGACGCCTGGGTTTGTCTGCATTCCAGCGCCCACAATGGAAACTTTGGAAACATTGTCGTCGCAGACGATCCCCGAGCCGCCAAGCTGCTCATTGAGCTCCTCCATTACTTCCAAAGAGAGCTGTTTATTGGAGCGGGATACTGTGAAGCTGATATCCTTTGTATTGTTGCGGCCGATCGATTGCAGGATGAGATCCACATTGATCTTTTTGGCAGCCAGCTGGGAGAAGACCTTGAAGGCAATACCGGGCTGATCGGGAACCCCCATGATGGAGATGCGGGCTACATCGTTGTCCCGGGTCACCCCTCTGATCAACATCTTTTCCACTTCTTTCACAACCTCCTTCACCCTAGTGCCAGGGTTCCTTGTATAGCTGGAGAGCACCTCTAAGTTCACATGGTATTTTTTGGCCATCTCCACCGAACGATTGTGAAGAACTCCCGCCCCCAAGCTGGCCAACTCCAGCATCTCATCATAGGTGATCTCGGATAATTTACGGGCATTGGGCACTAGACGAGGATCCGCCGTATAGACGCCGTCCACATCCGTATAAATCTGGCAGAGATCCGCGTGCAGTGCGGCGGCCAATGCCACCGCGCTGGTATCGCTGCCGCCCCGGCCTAAAGTGGTAATATCGTCATAGCGATTGATCCCTTGGAACCCCGCCACTACCACAATATTGCGCTTATCCAGCTCCACATCCACCCGCTCCTTATTGAGGCGGCGGATTCTGGCGGCGCCATAGTTGGAGTCGGTGAGCATGCCCACCTGCCAACCGGTGAGGGAGACCACCGGATAGCCCATACGTTCGATCGCCATGGCCAATAGGGACATCGAAATCTGCTCACCGGTGGAGAGCAGTACATCCATTTCCCGTTTGGAGGCTTTGGGATTGATCTCCTGTGCCTTTGCGATCAGGTCATCGGTGGTATCTCCTTGAGCGGAGACCACCACCACCACATTATTTCCCTGTTGGTAAGTATTTGTGACAATTTCGGCCACATTTTGGATCCGTTGGGCATCTTTTACAGAGGTCCCCCCGAACTTCTGTACAATCAGGTTCACATGCACTCCTCCAGTCTTGACTTGATGTAAAAGGCCGTCATCGTTTATACCCTCTCGATGACCGTACCCCGATTGTCTATGCCCATTGTATGCACCTGCCAACCGAGGAGTCCCAGCTCCGGAAGCCTCTGGGCAATCTGCTCCCCAAATTTCTGGCACTTGGCATCCACAATCGCCATCAAAGTGGAACCGGCTCCGCTGATATAAACTGCATAGGCCCCGAGCTCATAGCAACTCTCCATCACTTGAGCGCTTCCGTGGATCATCCCCAAGCGATAGGGCTGGTGCAGGCGGTCCTCCACAGCCACCCGCAGGTTCTGGTAGTTCCCACTGTAGAGGGAAACCGACATCAGAGCCGCCCGGGAGAGGTTGAATACCCCATCCCTCCGGGAGACCGTCTCCGGCAGCACCGCCCGCGCCTCTGAGGTCTTCAGCTCAAAGTTTGGGATGATTGCCACAAACTGCAGCTCCCCGCGGATCTCCTGTTTTACATACCAGACATGGTGGTTTTCAAATACAGCTGTCACCAATCCCCCGGTTAGGGCCGGAGTGGAGTTGTCAGGATGGCCCTCCATATCGGCCGCCAGATTGATCAGCTCATCGTCCGACATGGGGTTCCCCAACAGCCGGTTGGCTCCTTTGAGCCCCCCAATGATGCAGGCGGAGCTGCTTCCCAACCCTCTCGCAAACGGGATATTGTTGATTTGTCCCACCTTGAGCCCTTTAAAGGGGACTCCGCAGAGCTCGTAGAGCTTCTTTGCGGTGGAATAGACCAGATTGGTTTCATCAGTCGGAACAGGGGCTCCGTCCAAGGAGACGATTTGACAGCCGTCAGCTTCCTCTAGCGTGACGTAATTATAGAGGTTGACAGCCAAGCCGATGGAATCAAATCCGGGGCCTAGATTCGCGCTGGTTGCGGGAATTCGGACCTTTACCGTCATCAGTAGTCCAATACCCGAATCTTTCCGGAAACGGTCACGCCCATCTCCTCCAAATTGGCAATTTTTGCGTTGATCTCCCGCTCGGACATGGCAGGAGCAATGAACGCAAATTCCTCTGAAGGCTGCCCTTCCCGGCTCAGAGGCTGAATCTCTCCAAACAGGGACTTGGCGTAGCCCAGGCCCGCCCGTTCAGAACGACAGCGCAGGTACATTCTGGTGACGTTGTCCTGTGGATCCGCCACATTTCCTCCTTGGGAAGGTTTCCAACTCAAGGAGGGGATGGTGTCCGGCGCCTTGACGCAATCCACAATGTCCCCCACCACAGAGGAAGCGGTGGGAAGCTTGCCTGCGCCCTTTCCATAGAACACCACATCTCCAGTGGCATCGCCACGGACGAGGATTCCATTGAAGACATCATCCACAGTACCCAACTGGCTATCGTGTCGGATAAACGCTGGGGAGACCATTGCCTGGATCTTTTCCCCGGGCGCCCCTCGTTTGGCCCGACCAATCAACTTAATCACACAGCCACAGCTGGCAGCATAGGCCACATCCTCAGAGGTGATCTTGGTAATCCCTTCGGTATGGACATCTTTTGGATAGACGTGCTCCCCAAAAGACAGAGAGGCCAGGATACAGGTCTTACGGCAGGCATCCTCCCCTTCTACATCGGCAGTTGGATCCCGTTCCGCATAACCCAGCTGTTGGGCCAGGGCCAGGGCGTCATCAAACGCCATCTTCTCCCGGATCATTTTCGTGAGAATAAAATTGGTGGTTCCGTTGAGGATGCCGGCAATCTCTTCGATCTCATTGGCCGCCAAACAGAGGTGCAACGGATGGATAATGGGGATGCCTCCGCCTACACTGGCCTCAAACAGGTAGTTGACATGGTGTTCTTTGGCAATCGCCAGGAGCTCCGCCCCATGCTGTGCCACCAATTCCTTGTTGGAAGTGACAACGCTTTTTCCGCTCTCCAGGCTGGCCTTGGTGTAGGAGTAGGCGGGCTCCAGCCCGCCCATGACTTCCGCCACCACCTGGACCTCCGGATCCTCCAAAATTTGTTGGAAGTCCCGTACCATGAGGTCGGTGTGGGGATCCCCTGGAAAATCCCGCCGCACAAGAATATACTTTACCCGCAGCTCCTGCCCTGCTTTTCGCTGCAGATTCTCTCGGTTTTTCAACAGTACCTCCACTACGCCGGAACCTACCGTTCCATAGCCCAATACCGCGATGTTGACCATAATTTCCTCCATAGATTTATTTTGATGATCGGGCAATTCCTAGAGCTAGATTGTTTTGGCTTCCACAATTCCATCCAGCTCGCTCAACAGATCCAGAATCTCTGAACGGGATTTGCTCTGGCTATTGGTCCGCACAGAGATCGAAACCAAGGCGACTCCATCCACTGGAATATTTTGGTTGACAGTAATCACGTTGGCGCCCGCACGATAAAGTTCCCCCAGGACCAAAGAGAGTACACCAGGCCGATCCTCCAATGTCAGATAAAGGGTGGTAATATTTTCGCTCATCCGTTCATCATACAAATAGAGGGAATCCTTATACTTATAGAAAGCACTGCGGGATACGCCTGCCATCTGGGCAGCTTGGGAGGCGTTTTTCGCCTTTCCCTGTGCCAAAAGCATCTTCGCATCCATAACTCTTAAAAAGACTTCTGGAAGTACCTTTGCCTCTACTAAGAGGAATTTCAAATTCTCCGCCAAATAGTCCACCTCTCAAGAACTAATGTATTACATATGAGAACAATATAACACATCTGAGCTCGCTTGTAAAGTGTCACATTGCTATAGAATTTCCAACTTCTTCAATTTAGATTGTAACATTCGCCACAATCTCGACAAAGTAATCGTATTTTGCCGCTAGATTGGATGGGAAAAACGCAAAAAATACGCCAAAAACCCCCTCATTTTTCCCGATTTGCAAACGGGCATAAGCAGCTTTTCCCGCCGCATACTATGGGACAAAGGCTGTGTAGAAGAGGAGGGGCATTCTTTGGAATTAAAACAGCAGCGGCGGCTGGCCGCTGTCATCGACTTTCTATTTTATGCCGCAGCGGGATGCGCCCTCTACCTGTTGATTCGGTACCTCTGTGTATGGACGCTGCCCTTCCTGCTGGGGGTGGGAATCGCTGTCCTAATGCGGCCATTGGCATTGCGGTTCTCCCGCCGGCTAAAGTTCAGGGAACGATCCGCCTCCATTCTTTCCATCCTGCTCTTCTATTTGGCTGCCGCCGGGGTGGCCACCATTTTTCTCACCATTCTGGTCGCCCAGGCCTACGAGTTGATGCTACAGTTACCAGAGCTATATGCCCAGCACCTAGCTCCCCTTTTCCAAAGGTTCGGGCAGGGATTTTACAGAGTTGCCGCTCGATTTACGCCAGAGGCCGCACCCCCTACAGAGGCATTCTATCAATCGGTATCCGATGCCATCCGGCAGACGGCTGTGGACGCCTCTTCCCATCTGGTGGGGTGGTGCGCGGGACTGGTGGCAAAACTGCCCATGCTGCTGCTGACAGCTCTCTTTACGGTGATGATCTCCCTATTTACCGCATCCAACTACCGCCAGGTCACTCAATTCCTTCAGAAACTCATCCCTGTTGGATTTCGTGAGCGATTCGAGGGGATGCAGCGCTTTTTCCGGGAGACCGTTTGGCAAATGGCACGCGCATATACCATCATTCTCGCGGCTACCTTCCTACAATTGGCCGCAGGGCTCTGGCTTTTGGGGTTCTCCTATGTGTTGCCTGTTGCCGTCTGCATCACCCTGCTGGACATTCTCCCGCTCATTGGCAGCGGCACCATCCTGGTCCCCTGGGCGATCATCCTTTTTGCCACCGGAGATGTGGTGGGCGGAGGCGGCCTGCTCTGTCTCTTCGGGATTATCACAGTGGTGCGCAATATTTTGGAACCGCGCGTGGTAGGTAAACAAATTGGCCTGCACCCCATCGCCACAATCACCGCAATGTATGCGGGGTTACAAATCGCAGGGTTTTGGGGATTGTTATTGGGGCCGGTAGGTGTCTTACTGGTCCGCTTTCTTTGGGAAGAATCGGGGGAAACAAAAAAACAGGGTGCATAGCACCCTGTTTTTTTGTTGTCATAATTCACCCATCCCCAATAATTCCGAAACCGCCTGAGGAATTTGAAGGGGTGTCTCTACCACACGATCCGCAGTTTGGATTTCCTCCGGGAACAGCCCATAGGCGCAGCCAATAAATGGGATTTTATTCCCTCTGGCCGCTTCCAAATCAAAATGCCTGTCCCCCACCATGACCGCCTGGTCAGCATGGTAGGCATCCATCAGGTAGGACAAGACTTGGGTTTTATCCCAGCTCTTTTGCCCATAGAGAAGTTGTCCAAAGTGGTCACGCAAACCCTCCGATTGCAGCACTCCCTCCACATAGTCCGAGAGGCCGTTGGAACAGAGCACTGGTAAGCAGCCCATCCCCTTCAATTCCTCCAAGCAATCCACAATCCCGGGGTAGGCACAGCCTTCAGAAAGCTTCACTGCAAATTCCCTGGTATATTGGCTAAACAGGTCAAACTGTTCCGGCTTGATATACGGCTCCATCAGAGTGCGGTTGTCAATATAGCTCCCGCCAATCATGTTACGCAAGGTGCCCTCAGGGGGCTGTTTTGCGCCCAAACGCTCCGAGGCCTGGCGGTAGGAGCGAATCAGGAAGCGGTCGGACTGGCTCAGTGTCCCATCCAGATCAAACGCAATCAAACGTATCATCAAATCACCCTCTCTCCTTTTCCAATGTCTCCAGTATAACACACAAAAACCGGGAAATATATTGTGCAACTTTGGAAAATATCCCTTTGTTTTTTCCTGGAATAATGGTATACTTATGAAAGATCCCTCTGCTTACGCGGTCTGACGGAGGAGTTTGGAGAAAGGACGAGAAGCGATGGAAGATATCGGCGTTTTCAAAACGACAACCTTTGGAGGGTTCGACAAAAAATCCGTTCTCACTTACATAGATTCGCTCAATGAACAGCACCATCAGGCACAGGAGGAGGCCAACGCCAAGTTGGCGGAATATGCCAAGGCCCAGGAATCTCAACTGGCACATATCCACCATTTGGAAGAACAGTTGGCGGACCAAGAGGGAAAATTAAATGCGGTGGCTGAACAGCTGGAGCAGGAGCGAGTACAGGCCCGGCAGGCTTTGGAGCAGATCGCCGCCCTGGAGGAAAAAAACCAGGCGCTGGAAAAGCAGGTCTCCGATGGAGAGCGGGAGCTGCAAATTCAATTGGAGCGCTGCCGCCAACTTCAATTCAAAGCGGAAAGTTTAGATTATAAGAGCAAAAAGTACGACGCCATGTCCAGCCAAATTGGTGACGCGCTGTTGGACGCCAAACGGAACGCCGATGCCATTATCGCAGACGCACAGGGCAAGGCGGAGGAGATCACCGCCCAGGCGCACGCCTCTATGCGTCGGTTCCAAAGCGAACTTTCCACCTTCAAGGGGGATTCCGCCCGCCTGCGCAAATCCATTGAAGAGATCCTGTTTGTGCTCAACGACCGCATCGACGTGATGCAGGAGGTCGTCCGGCAAGTGGAGCAGCGGTTCTCTCTCCAAGAACCGCCCTCCCAGGATGCTCCTAACCTTCCTTCTTCTCAGGCCGTGGATGAGGCTGGGCAACTGGGGGAAATCCCGGGTAATGCGCAAAATTGATCGCTATAAAACCGGAGAGGCAGGATTTCAAGGAATCTCTGCCCCTCCGGTTTTGGTTTAGAGGAGATGGGATAGGCCATTGACCAGTGCGCAGCAAGCCATGCCAACCCCTGTAGGGAGCAGGAAGGCCACCGCAGTCCAACCCCAACTGGCGGTCTCCCGATGGATGGTCAAACAGGTGGTGGAACAGGGCCAGTGCAGCAGGGAAAAGAGCAGGAAATTCACCGCTGTTGTCTCGGTCCAGCCGTTTTGCACCAATAGGGCGTGCAGCACCCCCAAATCTCCCAATTCCGTGAGGCTGCCGGTGGAAAGATAGATCATCAATAGGATGGGCAACACAATTTCGTTGGCCGGCAGTCCCAACAAAAAAGCCACGAGAATCGCCCCATCCAGACCTAGAAAATGTCCCAGTGGATCTAACCATCCGGAGCATAGTCCCAATAGGGTCTGGTGACCTATGGTCACGTTGGCCAACACCCAGATCAGCAAACCCGCCGGGGCGGCTACCGCTGCCGCCCTTCCCAGGACAAAAATGGTTCGGTCTAAAATTGAGCGCAACAGAACCTGCCCTACCTGCGGCCGGCGATAGGGGGGCAACTCCAACGTAAATGAGGAGGGGATCCCTTTCAGAACGGTGGACGAAAGGGCTTTGGAGGTCAAAAGTGTCATGCCAATTCCCAGCAGGATTACGCCGGTGAGCATCAGTGCTGAAAGTACACTTTCCCAATCCCCGGCAGCCCCCGCAAAAAAGATGCTCAAAATTGCAATCAACGCCGGGAA